>NZ_JBIDBC010000028.1:0-104804 GCF_043202835.1 Streptomyces sp. NPDC048142 | reverse complement strand
GGTCATGCGAAGGCCGTCAGCGTGCCTCGCGAATCTCCCAACGAGTGAGCCCGTACGAGACGACGTTCGAGGTCAGAGGTTAAAAGGCAAGCTCATAACCCGCACGGAAACCGAACTCGCGATCACCGCGGCCCGCTCCCGTCCCAGCCCTCCGCCGGCACCATGCCCCCCGCCCCAGCAGAGTGTGGGAGTTGATGCGCATGCGTCCCAGTCTCGGCCGCGTGGCGGTGCTGTCGGAGTCACCCGCCGTACGCTGCGGGAGTTCCGGCACTGGTGGCAGGAGGGTTCCCCCCTGCCGGCTATGACGGGCTCCATTGGTAGTGCGGAGTCGGGGTTCGGCGCGTGGTCTTCTTGCCGGAGGGCGCAGAACCCCGCCCCCACCGCACAACTCCGAGACCCCATCGCCGAGCTCACCGAACTGCGCAACCAGATCGCCGCCGACCTCATCGACGGCTCCTGGAGATCGGCACCCCCGACGCCCCTTCACGCCCTGGTTCGGTCGTTCCTGGACGCGGCCTCCGTGCTCCCTGACGCGATCGGTGCAGGGCGACGGACCAGTGCGGGCGCAGCCCGGCGGCGGAGGCGAGGCGGAACAGGAGCGCGGCGGCGACGGCGGCAGGGATTACGTGTCCGCGTCGGCATCTGGGCCCTCGCCCGTCAGCCGGCGGGGCGCATCCTCTGAACCACGCGGAGCCGCGCGCGCTGCCGCGTCTCCTCGGCGACGCGGGCACGTCCAGGCGCTACACCTCGGCTGGTGGCAGCTCGTGCTCGCGGACCTGATCATGAGTGAGCAACACTGAGGAAGAGGCAGTGTTCTGACCCATCACTATTCGTTCTGACTGCCGAGAGCACACCGAACCTCCTGCTGTGTGAGGGCGATGGCTGCTGAAACTCGGAGCGTCAGGCCGCCGTGGCCGCCGTGGAGCGATAGACAGGAAGGGTGACGGACAGCAGCAAGCCTGACGATGACGCCGAGGACGAGGCCCTGCCCGAGCTGTGTGACCTGTGTGGGGCCGTGGTATCGGGCAGCACCGAGTGGTATGCCCTGGTCCCGGACTCATCGTCGATCCACGCGGTCGACGCTCGATTCGACGGCAAGCGCTTGGTCGTCGGGTGCGTGAAGGAGCACTTGGCCGAGCTCATCAAGCAATACAAACGCCGCCCGTTCGTCGATGCCGAACTCTGGGCCGGAAAGATCGCCAGGGCTCTGCAGAAATACGAGGGCCGGATCAGCGAGGAGGACCTGGCCGCGGAGACCGGGCTGGCCCCGAACCAGATCGAGGCCGCCGCGACGTGGCAGAACATCGAGGTCCTCCGCTGGCGCGAGCAGTTCGGCAAGGACGGCCCGGACCCGTCCCCGTAGTGGCTGGAGGCACCGGACCAGGGCCGCGGCCAGGACCCCGTCCACCTCAGGCAACGCGCTCACGCCGGCGCCCTTGCTGCCGCCCGCGTTGTCTCCCCGGCTCAGCGGGTTCTCCTGGACTGGCTGGGCGTGCAGATCGCGCTGGTGGAGCAGTGCGCGCACGACGGCACCGAGCGGGCAGGCCGGCGGTCAGGGGGACATCGGGCCGGGCGTGGGCGAGAGAGTACTCGGCCGCACGCTCCTGCACGATCGTCCAGTAGGGGTTCACCAGCGGTCTCCATCCCAGCCGCCATCGTCGCCGTCGTACTCCTCCTCCCGCCTGTAGCCGTCCTCGACGGTGGGCTCATCATCCGGTTCCGCGAACCGGTACTCGTCCTCGTGCGGGTCGTTCGGCTCCTGAGCTGCCGCGGTCATGTCCGCCCAGTAGTCGGCTTCGTTCTCCGCTTCGTACTTGGCGCGCTGCTGAGGGGGGAGGGAGGCCAGCCACGCCTCGTGCTGTGCGTGCTGGGCGCCGGCCCGGACCTCGAAGTACCCCTCCCAGATCCGGATCGGATAGTGCGGGTCCCCAGAGCAGCCGCCCCAGCCGCCGTCCTGGCCGAGGTGGCCGGCGGGCCGGGCGCAACGCCCACCATCGATCGGGTGCGCGAAGCCAGAGCACACGAGGACGAGGGCCTTCGACGTGGCCGCCGGGCGGGGCGTGCCGCGCAGTTCGGCAAGGACATCGGGGAAGCGGCGGCCGGTGGCCCGGCCGATCGCGCGGGCTTGGCGTTTGAGGTGGTCGTGTCCGCTCTTGGTCACGGTCGTCTCCACAGCGGGCCCCACGCCTCCCGCCGGACGTCGCATCAGTGCTCACAGCCGGACAGACAGGTACGGCGTCGTCAAGTTATGGGTGTGGTCGTCGAGTTGGGGCGTGTTGAGGGTGTGGTCGTTCCGGTGGTGGTACCTCGTCAGGCGGCGGCGGGCACACCGGTGGTGTTCTTCCAGACGCGGAAGCGTTCGGTCATCTCGGTACGGTAGTTACTCGCTGTCATCAAATGGCGGCGGGGTCGGAAGAGGGTCGAGATTCCGGAGAAGGCGGCCAGGAACCTCTGCGCGGCTCCCATCGAGCGGAAGCCTTTCATGGCGCGCTCCCGCTGCCGGGTCGGTTGGTGACTGTTCTCGCACCGGTTGTTCAAGTACTTCGAACTCCGGTGCTCGACCGAGGGCGTCACCTGCCGGTGGGCGGCCCCGTAGGAGCGCAGCTTGTCCGTGACGATCACACGGGGCACGGTCTCGGCGCCCTTGAGGAGCTTGCGGAGGAACCGCTTGGCCGCAGCGGTGTCCCGCTTGTCCGTGACAAGGATGTCGAGGACCTGACCCTCCTGGTCGACGGCCCGCCACAGGTACCGCATCCGCCCGTCAACCTTGATGAACACCTCGTCCAGATGCCACTTGTCACCCGGCCTCGGCCGCCGGCGGCGCAGAGCGGCCGCGTAGGCGGGCCCGAACGTGGCACACCAGGCCCGGATGCTCTCGTAGGACACGGTGATCCCGCGCTCGAACAGGAGCTCCTCGACCTCGCGGAACAAGAGAGGAAACCGGTGATGCAGCCACACCGCGTGACCGATCACCTCCGCCGGGAACCGGTACCCCTTGTACGACACCGACGACTCCGCCCCCACCAACAGCCCCTCCCACGACGACCAACACCAAGATCATCCCACGGCCCCGCAGACAACTTGATAGCGCCCGTGCGAAGGTCAGCGCGACCGCACGGCCGATGCCGGAATCGCCTCCGGTGATCACGGCCTTCCGGTCGTCGAGCAGGCCCGACCCCCGGTAGGACTCCTCGCCGTGATCGGGCGGCGGATCCATGGGGCCGGTCCAGCCGGGATGCTCCTGCTCCTGCTGGGGGAAGTCGGGGCGCGGGTGCAGCCGGTTCGGGTCCTGCGGCGGTTCGTTCCTCGTCATGGTCCTGTCCTTCCTGCTCGGCGGTGCCCAGCGCTCCGGGTGCCCTGCCGAGCCTGGTCGAAACACCCCTTTTGTCGTTGGGGTCGCCGGGGCCCGGGTGAGCCGTGTCTCACCGGGGCTCCATGACTTGTCTATGCAACGAGTTGCATAGAAGGATCGCGGTATGGCCCTCGACCACGCGATTCTCGTCTCCCTGCTGGAGCGGCCCGGCTCCGGCTACGAGCTGGCCCGGCGGTTCGAACGGTCCATCGGGTACTTCTGGACCGCCACCCACCAGCAGATCTACCGCGTGCTCGGGCGCATGGTGACCGACGGACTGCTCCTCGTCCGCGAGGTGCCGCAGCAGGGCCGGCCGGACAAGAAGGAGTACTCCGTCACCGGGCCCGGCCGCTCCGCCCTCGCCGCGTGGCTGCACAAGCCGATCGAGCCCGAGAGCCTCCGGCACGACCTCGCCGTGAAGATCCGGGGCGCCGCCTTCGACGACCCGGCCGCCCTGATCCGCGAGGTCGAGCGGCACCACCAGGTGCACCGGGACCGGCTCGCGCACTACCTCGCCGGGGAACTGCGCGACTTCACCGGGCCCGACGCCCCCGCGCCGCCGGACGCCGGCCAGGAGCTCCAGCACGTCGTGCTGCGCGGCGGCATCGCGTTCGAGCGCATGACGATCGCCTGGCTCGACGACGTGCTCACCACGCTCCACCGGCTCGCGGCGCCGGGTCCGGGCGCCTGAACGGCACCCCGGCCGCCACCTCCGTAACCACACCACCTCCCTCACCCTCACCCTTCCGGAAGGCAACCGCCATGGCTGAGTCCTCGTCCTTGCTGTTCAACCCGCGCACCTACGACCCGCAGCACTTCGACCCGGAGACCCGCAGGCTCCTGCGCGCCACCATCGACTGGTTCGAGGAGCGGGGCAAGCGCCGGCTGATCGAGGACTACCGCTCCCGCGCCTGGCTGGGGGACTTCCTCGCCTTCTCCGCGAAGGAGGGCCTGTTCGCCACCTTCCTCACCCCCGCGTCCGCCGCCTCCGCCGCGGGGGACAAGGACCGGCGCTGGGACACCGCCCGGATCGCCGCCCTCAACGAGATCTTCGGGTTCTACGGTCTGGACTACTGGTACGCCTGGCAGGTGACCATCCTCGGCCTCGGCCCGGTCTGGCAGAGCGACAACGCCGCCGCCCGCGACCGGGCGGCCGAACTCCTCTCCCAGGGAGAGGTGTTCGCGTTCGGCCTGTCCGAGAAGACGCACGGCGCCGACATCTACTCCACCGACATGCTGCTGACGCCGGACAGCGACGGTGCCGGCGGCTTCCGGGCCTCCGGCTCCAAGTACTACATCGGCAACGGCAACGCCGCAGGGCTCGTCTCCGTCTTCGGCCGACGCACCGACATCGAGGGCCCCGACGGCTACGTCTTCTTCGCGGCCGACAGCCGCCACGAGGCGTACCACCTGGTGAAGAACGTCGTCGACTCCTCGAAGTACGTCAGCGAATTCCGCCTCGCCGACTACCCGGTGGCCCCCGCCGACATCCTGCACACCGGCCGGGCCGCCTTCGACGCCGCGCTCAACACCGTCAACGTCGGCAAGTTCAACCTCTGCACCGCCTCCATCGGCATCTGCGAGCACGCGATGTACGAGGCCGTCACCCACGCGAGCAACCGCATCCTCTACGGCCGCCCCGTCACCGCGTTCCCGCACGTGCGCCGCGAGCTGACCGACGCGTACGTCCGGCTCGTCGGGATGAAGCTGTTCAGCGACCGCGCCGTCGACTACTTCCGCTCCGCCGGGCCCGACGACCGCCGCTACCTCCTCTTCAACCCGATGACGAAGATGAAGGTGACCACGGAGGGCGAGAAGGTCATCGACCTCATGTGGGACGTCATCGCCGCCAAGGGCTTCGAGAAGGACAACTACTTCGCCCAGGCCGCCATCGAGATCCGGGGCCTGCCGAAGCTGGAGGGCACGGTCCACGTGAACCTCGCCCTGATCCTCAAGTTCATGCGGAACCACCTGCTGAACCCCGTCGACCACCCGGTCGTCCCGACCCGCCTCGACGCCGCCGACGACGCGTTCCTGTTCCAGCAGGGCCCGGCGCGCGGCCTCGGCTCCGTACGCTTCCACGACTGGCGCACCGCGTTCGACGCGTACGCCGAGGTGCCGAACGTCGCCCGCTTCCGCGAGCAGGCGGACGCCCTGTGCACGTTCGTCGGGACGGCCGCCCCCGACGAGGAGCAGAGCCGCGACCTCGACCTCCTCCTCGCCGTCGGCCAGCTGTTCGCCCTCGTCGTCCACGGCCAGCTGATCCTGGAGCAGGCCCGGCTGACCGGCCTGGACGAGGAACTGCTCGACGAGCTGTTCGCCGTGCTCGTACGTGATTTCTCCGCGCACGCCGTCGAACTGCACGGCAAGGACTCCGCCACCGGGGACCAGCAGGAGTGGGCGCTGGGCGCGGTACGCCGTCCGGTCGTCGACGCGGCCCGCTCGGCGCGGATCTGGGAGCGCGTCGAGGCGCTGTCGGGGGCGTACGAGATGGCGCGGTAGCCCCGCTCGCCCAGCGGCGTGCGGTGGGCCGGGGGTGCGCCCCCCGGCCCACACCGGCACGTGCCCCCGGCCCACATCGGCACATGCCGCGATTGCCGGGACGCTCCCCCCGGGTCGTGTTCTCGCGTGCCGCCCACGCGGCGGTCCGTGGCGTCACCCCCGTTTGCGGGGTGGTGGACATCGCGTTTCAGTGAGAGGGCCCCTCCCGCCTCCCTGGAGCTGACATGTCGATGGCGTTCGGTTCACCCCTCGGTCCGTCCGACCCGTTCAGTGACCTGCTGAACCGGTTCTTCGGCATGTCGCCCGCCTCCTCGCCCCCCGCCGTGCAGCGCGTTCCGATCGGGCGGCTGCTGACGGAGTCCTCCCACGAGCTGCTGGGCCGGGCCACGAGGAAAGCGGCCGAGGACGGCACGGCGGACCTCGACACCGAGCACCTCCTGTGGGCGGCGACCCAGGTCGACCCCGCGCGCGGGCTGCTCTCCCGGGCCGGGGTCGACCCCGACGCCCTCGCGGGGCAGCTGGAGGAGGTGCTGCCCCGGGAGTCCGGTGAGCCGTCCGCCGAACCCGGTCTCACCCCGGCGGCCAAACGCACCCTCACCGCGGCCTACGCCCGTTCGCAGGCGGCGGGGGTGTCCTACATCGGGCCCGAGCACATCCTGGGCGCGCTCATCGACGACGCGGACTCCGGGGCCGGCCGCTTCCTGGGCTCGGACGACCTGGACGTGGGGACGCTGCGCGGCACCACGGACCGGGCGGCGGGCGCGGGCGGGGCTTCCGGCGGGGGGAAGCAGCAGCCGTCGACGACCCTGGACGAGTTCGGCCGGGACCTGACCGAGGAAGCGAAGGCCGGGAAGCTCGACCCAGTGGTCGGGCGGGCCGAGGAGATCGAGCAGACCATCGAGATCCTCTCGCGGCGCTCCAAGAACAACCCCGTCCTCATCGGCGAGCCCGGCGTCGGCAAGACCGCCATCGTGGAGGGCCTCGCCCAGAGCATCGTCGCGGGCGAGGTGCCCGACACCCTCAAGGACAAACGGGTCGTCTCGCTGGACCTGTCGGGCATGGTGGCCGGGGCCCAGTACCGCGGACAGTTCGAGGAACGCCTCAAGAAAGTCATCGAGGACGTCCAGAACGCCGAGGGCGAGATCATCCTCTTCATCGACGAACTCCACACCGTCGTCGGCGCGGGCGCGGCCGGCGAGGGCTCGATGGACGCGGGCAACATGCTCAAGCCCGCCCTCGCCCGCGGCGAACTCCACGTGGTCGGCGCGACGACGATCGACGAGTACCGCAAGCACATCGAGAAGGACGCCGCCCTGGAGCGCCGCTTCCAGCCCGTCCTCATCCCGGAGCCGACCGTCGAGGAGACCGTACAGATCCTCGAAGGGCTGCGGGACGCCTACGAGGCCCACCACCAGGTCCGCTTCGCCGACGGGGCCCTGGCGGCGGCGGCCGAGCTGTCCGACCGCTACATCAGCGACCGCTTCCTCCCCGACAAGGCCATCGACCTGATGGACCAGGCCGGGGCACGCGTACGGCTGCGCAGCGCGAACCGCTCCACCGAGGTCGTCGGCCGGGAGGACCGCCTCGCCAAGCTGCGGCGCGAGAAGGAGGAGGCCGTCGCCGGCGAGGAGTTCGAGAAGGCCTCCGGGCTGAAGAAGCAGATCACCGACGTGGAGGCCGAACTCGCCGGGATCGAGGAGCGCCGCGAGGGCGTCGTCTCGGTCACGGCCTCTGACATCGCCGACGTCGTCTCCCGCCGCACCGGCATCCCGGTCTCCCAGCTCACCGCGAGCGAGAAGGAGAAGCTCCTCAAGCTGGAGGAGGAGATGCACGCCAGGATCGTCGGCCAGGACGAGGCGGTCACCGCGGTCTCCGAAGCCGTACGCCGCAACCGCGCGGGCATGGGCGACCCGAACCGGCCCGTCGGCTCGTTCCTCTTCCTCGGGCCCACCGGCGTCGGCAAGACCGAGCTGGCCAAGACCCTGGCCGAGCTGCTGTTCGGCGACGACGACCGCATGATCCGCTTCGACATGAGCGAGTTCCAGGAGAAGCACACGGTCGCCCGGCTGGTCGGAGCGCCGCCCGGATACGTCGGCTACGACGAGGCGGGCCAGCTCACCGAGAAGGTGCGGCGCAACCCCTACAGCGTCGTGCTCTTCGACGAGGTCGAGAAGGCGCACCCCGACGTCTTCAACACCCTGCTCCAGATCCTCGACGACGGCCGGCTCACGGACGGCCAGGGCCGCACCGTCGACTTCCGCCACTGCGTCGTCATCATGACGTCCAACATCGGCGCCCACCGCATCCTCGCCCACCAGGGCGACGCGGCCGAGCTCAAGGATGAGCTGATGGAGGACCTGCGGGGACGGTTCCTGCCCGAGTTCCTCAACCGCATCGACGACATCATCGTCTTCCACAGCCTCACCGAGGCCGACCTGTCCGAGATCGTCGAACACCTGCTGGACCGCAGCAAGCACCGGGTCCACGCCCAGGGCATGACGCTGGAGGTCACCGAGGCGGCGAAGAAACTCCTGGTCGCCCACGGCTACCAGCCGGAGTTCGGCGCCCGCCCACTGCGCCGCACGATCCAGACGGAACTGGACAACCGCGTCGCCTCCCTGCTCCTGGGCGGCGAGGCCGACCCGGGGGACACGATCGTCGCCGACGTGGTCGACGACTCCCTGCACTGCACGATCCGCACGGGCGACGGCGCCGGGAAGAGCTCCGCTGCCGACGAGGTCGGCGCGGCGGCCGCCACCCCCGACAGCAAGGAGTGACCGATGTCCCATCACCACCACAAGTCGAACGAAGAGGTCGAGGGCGACCCCGACACCGGCCACAGCCGCGGAATGCCCCGCCGCCCGGACGCGAAGCAACTCGACGAGCGGCTGGTGGAGGACCGCGAGGAAGCGGGCCTTCCCCCGAACCGGGACAGGACGAACCTGGACAGGAAGGCCGACTAGCCGACCAGCAGCCCCCGGCCATGACCGACGATCGCTGAAACCGCTGAGACGCCCCCCCGGGGGGCGTTCCAGCGGCTTCGCCCTGCGCGCCGCGCTCGCCATGGCGGTGCCCGCCGCCTGCCGTTGGCCCTGGCGGCCCGTCGCCGAGGAACTCGTCGTCACGGCAGCCCTGTCCGGGCTTGTCGGCAGCGTGGTGCTGCTCATCTGAGAGGCCCCGAAGGTTCGCGCTCCGAACCCCGGAGGGTTCAGCACTCCGGAAGGGTCAGCCGCCGTGTGACGCGCAGCGCCGACTCCAGCAACTGCGCCCTGACCTCGGTGGTCCGGTACATCCGGTCCGACCGGAACGAGATGCCGATCGAACCGACCTGGTCACCGCTGTACACGGGCACCGCCGCGCACGTCGTACCCCGCGCGTACTCCTCCCGGTCCAGCGTGAGCGGACCCGCGGGGGTGGAGTCGAGCTGCCGCAGCAGCTCCTCCCGGCGCGTGATGGTGCGGGCGGTGAGGTCGGCCAGGGAGTGCCGGGAGAGGTAGTTGGCGCGTGCCTCCTCGTCCAGCTCGCGGAGCACGCTCTTGCCGAGCGCGGTGGCGTGTCCGGCGTCCTGGAAGCTCACCCAGAGGTCCACCCGCGGGGCCCGCGGGCTGTCGACGATCTCCAGGACCCGGATCTCGCCCTCGTCGTACAGCGTTAGATAGACGGCGGCGGACAGGCTGTCGCGCAGCGAGGACAGCAGCGGGCGGATGTGCTCCTGCAGCGCTTCGCCGCCGACGGCGGCATGCGACCCGGGGCCCGCCTCGCGGAGGACGAACGCGCCGTCGTCCAGCTCGCGCAGATATCCGTCCCGGGCGAGGTCGTGCAGCAGCCGCCGGGCGGTGGCGTCCGACAGCCCGGCCGCCTGGGCCAGCTGCCGCACGGAGGCACCGTCCGGGTGCGCCCCAGCGGCCTCCAGCAACCGGAGGTCCTGCCGGACGGACACCGTCGGTTCGGGGCCTGCCTGGTCACCCATGGCACCAGCATGGACCCGGCGCCGGGGTGCGGCAAGGCAGCTCCTCCGGGCGGAAGAGAAGGGTCCGGGCCCGCCCGACGACCTCACAAGCATTCATGAATTGCGCAATAGTTAAACTGTCGCCATGGACAGGAACGACGCGTCACGCTGGGAGCCCGCGGTGCTCCACGGAGGTCCGGCCGACGGGCTGCGCACGAGGGTCGCCGACCGGCCGCACATATTGCAGGTGACCCGCCCCTGCCCGCCGGACGGCCCCGACGCTCCCGACGCCCCCGGCGGTGACGTACAGGTGTCGGCGCTGTACGTCTACCGCCGCGACCCCCACCCGGACAGCGCGCCGCTGCGGTACACCTTCGACGTGGCCAGCCCCTGACCCGCCACCGGAGCCACCCTCCGCCCCGACACCCTCACCGGCTACCGGGCCATCAGCTGACGTACGCACCAAGGGGGCGTGTCGTGCGGGCGCCGAGAAGGCGCCGCACGACGCGACACGCCCCCGGGCATGGCGCGCGAGGTCCCCAGCCGTCCCGTCCGGCCCGCACGTTCGCCGGGACCGTGCCCTCAGGCCGTGCCCGGCGCCCGCCCGTCCGGCAGGAAGAGCACCGAGTTGATGTACCGGTCGCGGTGCGGCACGAGAGCCCGGCGCAGCAGACCCTGGTGCACCAGGTGCTCGGTCCGTGCCTGGTGGGCCACCAGGTCGAACCCGTCCAGCGGAATCCAGCGCCGGCCGGCCAGGAGCCAGCCCGCGTAGCCCTGTCCGGTCAGCAGGTCGACCGCCGGTGCGATCGGGCCGAGCCGGCTCTCCAGCTCGATGAGCAGGGCCGGGCGGTCCTTGCGCAGCAGCTCCGCCGCGCCGAGCAGCGCCGCCCGCTCGCCGCCGTCGACGTCCATCTTCACGAAGCCGACCCCGCGCAGCCCCAGACTGTCGACGGTGACCGACGGCACCTCCAGGCAGTGCGCGTGGATATCGCGGCGCGCCAGCGACGACACCCCCCGGTCGCCCTGGTCGCCCGCCGGGAACCACAGCCGCGCCGTGCCTTCCCGGTCGGTCGCCGCGCCCCGGACCACCCGGGCGTTCGACGGCAGCGTCCGGCGCAGATGCTCGGCCAGATGCGGCACGGGCTCGATGGTGACCACCTCGGCGCAGCGGGCGGCCAGCCGCCGCGACCAGGGGCCGTACCAGCCCCCGATGTCGAGGGCGATGCCGTCCGGCGGGCAGAAGTCGGCGAGCCGCCGGAGCTCGGGCTCGAAGCGCGGATACAGGGCGACGGCGGCGGAGCCGACGAGACGGCCGGGCAGCCGGGACGCCACCGCCGCGGCGAACGTGGTCACGTGGCCGAGGCCTTGAGCCGGGTGAGCAGGCGCTCGTGGTCGTCCGGGGCGACCTTCCGCCCCGATGAGGGCAGCAGTTGCGGGATGCCGTCCACGATGGGGTAACTCAGGCGCAGCCGGGGGTTGTAGAGCGCCTCCTCCTCGGGCAGCAGGGACAGCGGTCCCTTGTCGAGCGGGCAGGCCAGGATGGCGAGCAGCGGGTCGTCGGGGTTCATCGGTACAGCTCCCTCAACTCAGGTGGACCGGACGGCGGATCGGATCCGGGGGTCAGGACGGCACGGCGGGCGGCGGGTCGTGGCGTGGCATGGCCAGCAGGACGGACAGGGCGAGCGCCGTGCCGCCCACCCGCAGGGCCAGCAGCAGCGGATCCTCCGGAAGCGTCTCGCCGAAGGCGAGCGTCCCGAGGACCGCGGTGAACAGACAGGTCACCGTGGTGCACACCGGCACGATGAGGGACGCCCGGCAGCGTTGCAGCGCCGCCTGCGACATCACCAGACCGGCCGCCGCGGTGAACAGCAGCAGATACGGGTACGGGGACCCCAGCAGCGACAGCGCGGCCTCGCCCGGACCGGTGCCGGTCAGGCGGCTGGACGTGCCCTTGATGGCCAGCGAGCTGACCCCGTAGAGCAGACCCACCGCCACTCCGTACCCGATGCCGCTGGTCGGGACCCGGTGCCGGTTGGCCGCCCGGCTCTCGACCCGTACGTACAGCCAGACGCCCGCCGCCAGGGCCGGCAGACAGACCAGGAGCACCAGCGTCCACGGGGCACCGCCGCTCACCACGTCCTCGCCCTCGCGCACCGAGGCCACCACCATCAGCAGGGCGACCAGCACCCCGCCGAGCGCGTAGCGTTCGCGGCCCGTCGACTCCTCGCCGAGCACGGCCGACGACAACAGCAGGAGCAGCACCAGACCGGAGACGAAGATGCCCTGCGCCGCCGCGATCGGCAGCGCGCGGTAGACGACCAGCTGGGCCCCGAACCCGGCTGCCAGCGCCAGCGCGCCGACGATCCACAGCGGGCTGGTCAGCAGCACCCGGATCAGGTGCAGCGGCCGGCCGGCCGACAGCGCGGGCAGGGAGCCGAGGGCCCGCTTCTCCACCACGAACCCCACGCTGTACAGCGCGTTGGCCACCAGCGCCGCGCCGACACCCCACCACACCGTTGCTACCTCCGCCGCGCGTGGGCCAGCAGGATGGAGGCCGCCCCGGGCACCGCGCACGCGGCCCGGTCCAGCAGCCGCAGCGGACGCGGCACCCCGTGGAAGGGGGCGCCCTTGATCGTCACATCGGTGAAGCCGGACGCCGTCAGGAACGAGCGCAGCGCACGGGCCGTGTACAGCCGCAGATGCCCGACCACCTCCGAGCCGGGGCGGCCGTGGATCCCCCGCAGGCTGACCTCCGAGAACACCGGCTGCACCCCGGCGAGCAGCAGCGCCCGGTTGTACCAGGCCGCCAGGTTCGGGGTGGACAGCATCAGATGGCCGCCGGGCCGCAGGACGCGCCGCAGCTCGTCCAGCGCCTGGTCCGGGTCGACGAGATGCTCCAGGATCTCGCTGAACAGCACCGCGTCCGCGCACCCGCCGGCCAGCGGCAGCCCGCCGTGCTCCAGCTCGCCGCGCACCACGAGACCCATCCGGGGCCGGGCCCTGCGCAGCGCGTCCTGCGACCAGTCGACACCGATCAGCTGGTGCCCGGCGAGGATCGGGGCCGCCGTGGCCGCCGCCGTACCGTCGCCGCACCCGATGTCGAGGATCACCTGCCCCGGCGCGGCCAGCGCGTCGGCCAGCAGCCGGGCCTGCCGTCTGCTGCGCCCGTCGCCCGAGGCCACGGGGATCGCCGGGTTCTCGTAGAAGTCCCGCAGCCCGGCCGGGGGAGAGGTGGCGTCGGTCATACGGTCTCCGAGGACGTCGAGGCCAGGTGACGGGTGAACAGCTCGCGCAGGCGCACGCCGTCCTCGTCCCCCAGCAGGGTGCGCGACCAGCGCAGCGCCAGATGCAGCCGGCCGCCCGTGGACGCCGTGGTGAACGTCAGCCCCCGGGGCATCCGGGCCGGCGCGGAGAGCCACACGGCGGTGGCCCGGCCCGCCTCCCCGAAGTCCAGCGGGTAGGGCACCCGGCCGATGTTGCTCAGCAGTGTCGTCGAGGTCCACGGTCCCGCCAGCACCCGCAGCCCCCGGGTGAACGCGGCACGGGCGGCCACCGGCAGCAGCGGCGCGGTCAGCAGGGAAGCGGAACGGCCCAACGGGGGCCGGGGGCGCGCCTTGAGCGCCCGGGTCCGCTCCGCGGTCGCCCGGAGCAGGGCGGCGACGTCCGCCCCGGGCGCCGCCTCCGCGGCGGCGAACCCGACCTCCACCAGACGGGTGCCGTTCCCGATCGGCATCTCGGGCCCCCGGCCGCGGTCGTCGACCGGCATGGTGATCCGCAGCGGCCGACGGTCGGCCCCCGGGGCGCCCTGAGCCCGGTTCCAGTCGGCCACCGTGAGCACGGTGGCCACCATCAGCTGGTCGTTCACCGTGTACGGCGCGCCGGACTCCCGCCGGGGGACCGGCAGTTCGGCCAGCAGCATCGCGTTGCCCGGTACGGGGGACGGCCCCGGCGAGCCTGCCGCGATCCGGGCGGGCCGGGCCAGTGGCGCCGCCGGGGACTCCCCGACGAGCGGCGCGGACGCCGGGCGCGCCGGGGCGGGCGGCGGCGGTGCGCGGTGCGCGCCGTACATCTCGGCGGCCGTCGCCGCCAGCCGCAGACACGCCGGCCCGTCGAGGGCGGCGTGGTGCACGGCGAACACCAGCACACAGCCCTCGCGCCCCGGCTCCTCGACCACCTCCAGCCGCAGCGGCGGCGATGCCGTCAGCGGCGGGGCCTGGTCCAGCGCCCGGGTCCGGGCGCGGGCGAGCGCTCCGGGTCCGGGCATCGGGAAGGAGACCGGGTCCGCGTCGGCGCTCCCGGTCAGCTCCCACTCGTAGCGCCGGGCGAACGGCCCCCGGGGGCGCTCCCGCATCAGCGCCCGGGGGTGCCGGGCCAGCGCCTCGGCGAACGCGGAGCGCAGCCGCCCCTCGTCCACCCGGCCGGGCAGATGGATCTCGATGTGCACCGTGTTCGGCTCGGCGTCCTGCGCGCAGTGCCGGGCCACCTCGTCGACCACCGGGAACGGCACCCGGTCCGGCGGCCCGGACCGGGGCCCGCCGCCCCGCGCCGGTGAGGGCTGCGTGGTCGCCATCAGGTGCTCCCGCCGGGACGGGACGGCGGCTGCTGACCGCCCGGCTGCTGCGCGGAACCGTCACCGCCGGCGCCGTCACGGAAGCCGTCGCCGTTACGACCGTCGCCGTCACGGCCGTGACCCTCCCTGTCACCGTTACGGCCCTCGCCTTCGCCCGCGTCGTATCCGTACCCGACTCCGGGAGAGGGCGGCGGAGGTCCCTGCTGTCGCTTCGCGTCGGTGGACAGCGTCCGGCCCGAGGGCGAGGCGGCCTGCGCCGGGACCGCCGGTGGCGCGCCGCCCGCCGATGCCGGGGCGGCCGTACCCGGGCCACCTGCGGCCCGCCTGCCGAGCGGCCCGCGCCCGACCGTGACCAGAGCGGCGAACAGGCCGACCAGCGCCAGGAACTGGGCCGTCGCACCGAACGCGCCCTCGCCCGCGGCCGTGGTGTCCCCGGTGCCCACCGCCGCGACGACACCCGCGCCGGCCATCGCCGCGAACGCCACCGGCGCGAGCAGCCGAGGCCGGAAGCGGGCGAGTACGGCGAGGAGGGGCACCGCCAGGGCGAGCGGCCCCGCGATCACCACGCCCACCAGGGTGAGGGCAACGGTGCCCAGGACCAGACCCGGTCCCGGCGGAACGGGCTGCTCCTCGGCCGCGTACGGCCCGGCTCCCCGCCGGCGCCCGAAGGCGAGCCCCACGAGCACCAGGAGCAGAGCCCCCGCACCGATCAGACCCACCTGGTAGATCCGGGCAGGCGCGTACTCCAGGGTGACTTTGCCGCCCTCGCCCTCCGGGACCAGCCAGGCCTGCTGCCAGCCGTCGATCCGCAGCGGCGTCAGCTCCTTGCCGTCCAGAGCGGCCTTCCAGCCCGCGTTGTGGTTCTCGTGGATCTGGAGGTAGGAGGCCTCGCCCGCGCCGACCGCGATCGTGCGCCGGTCGCCGTCGCCCCGCTCGACCTCCACTGACCGCGGCGTGCCCGCCCCGGCCTCGGAGGCGCCGTTGCTGAGCGTGACATCGGTGATGGCGAGCGGTCCCGTGTCCCCCGCCTCGACGGTGGTGGACGAGGCGGCCAGCTCCACCGAGCCGTCCTTCGTGCACGGCGTCACCTCGATGGGGCGACGCTGGGTCAGGTCCCGCACCCGCCCCTCGGCCCGGGTCTCCAGGAACGTACCGCCGACGGACAGCACCGGGCCCTTGCCGCAGGGCAGGCTGAAGGACTTGTCCGGGGCGGGCTGCGGCGAGCGGAATTCCTCCAGGGCCGGGATGTAGACCTCGCTCAGGCCGACGGGCAACTGCAACTGGGCGTCGGCGACCGGGTTGTGGACGGTCAGCGGCGCCTGACGCGAGATGGTGATGTCCATCCGGTCGGTCCTGATCGGCGAGAAACGGGCCATGCCGTTCTCGTCCACGGCGGCCACCGCCGTGCCGTCCGGCGAGCTGATCTGCACCTGCTCGGGCCGGGTGGACAGACCGCCGGCCGCCGCGAAGACGATCTCGCCGACCTCCCTCTTCTCCGGCCACGACAGATGCAGTACGGGGCGTTCGCCCGCGATCCACGCCGTGGTCAGATCACCGTCGGTCAGATTGCGCGGACTCAGGCTGGTGCCCAGACGTGCCGTGGAGTCGGCACTCACCTCGATCCGGTCCCGCTCGCCCGTCAGCTCGAACAGCAGCTTGTCCAGGTCATCGCCGGGCACCGGCACCGCACTCGCGGACACCTTGTACGTGCCCGCCTCCTGGGCGGTGAACTGCCGGTGCAGGCCGACCTCGGCCGCCACCGACGACAGACCGCCCGGGTCGCTGCCCCGCCGCAGCGAGTAGACCGTGGAGTCCGCGCCCTCACGCGGCGCGTCGGTGGGCAGCTCCAGCATCCGGGTCACCTGCACCCCGGGGACCGCGATCTCCGTGAACCCGGCGCCGGTGAGCCCGGGACGCCCCTGCTGGGACTCCAGGATCGTCACCTTCAGCCAGGTCGCCTGCCCGGTGGGCGCGGCCACCGTCTGCGTCGAGCCGTCCGGCCGCAGCGGACTGTCGTGGTAGCCCCGCTCGGTCTCGACCCGGACGACGGTCGGCGCGGCCCGCACGTTCGCGCTGGGCAGCGGCGTCACCTGGAGCGAGGCCGGAAGATCGGTCGGGGTGGTGAAGTCGATCCGCACCCACTCGCTCTCGGGCGAGCCCGGGGACCCTTCCGCCCAGCCGGTGTCCGGATTGCCGTCGAAGGCGTTGACCGGGTCGTACTGCGGCAGGTGGAAAAGCCAGTTCCCCACCGACGAGGCGCTGACCTTCTTCGCACCGCGCAGCACGGCGGTGCTCTGGTGCTTCGCGCCGGACGTCGGCAGGATCTGCCGGGGGCTCCGGCCCGGATCCTGCACCGCCTCGGCGGCGTTGCGCTCATCGGCGGTGTACGTGTACGAGGTGTTGGAGTTGACCAGCCCGAACCGGGTGTCGGCGCGCCGCAGCCCGTCGCCCGCCGCGTACAGCGACGGCCGTCCCAGACCCGGGTGCGCGTCACCGGCCAGCACGGCGGGCCGTCCGTCCAGCGCACCGCTCGCCGACAGCGGGAGCAGCGACTCGGGCCCACCGCTCACGACGGCCGTCGCGGCCACCGGAGCCGTACCCGCCCGTCCCGGACGCTCCGTCCCGGCGGGCGGCTCGTAGATCTCCACGGCCCGCTGCCGCGGATAGAGCCCCTCGACCTGCACGGGGGTGTCCGCGGCGATCCGGCCGCCGGTCATCACCGGACCGAACCCGGTCACGCGCCGGTACCCGGACGACTCCAGCGTGCGCTTCACCGTGGTCGTGGGGACATACCCCAACTGGTCGGGATCCAGGTCGTTGCGGACCACCACATAGTGCAGCCCGGCCCGGTTCAGGAACTCGCTCAGCCCCGGAACCTCGCCGCCGGAGGTCAGCGCCTGCTCGACGGCGTCCATCGCCCGCCGGTTGCCCGGGGTGCCGAACGGCACGTAGTCGCGCTGCGCCCACGGCGAGGTGGCCAGCACGTCCAGCGGCTGGTCGATGGGGGAGCCCCAGGTGTAGATGCCGTGCGCGGTCGCGGGGACCACCAGGGCGCGGTCGTTCGCCGAGTTGTCCTTCAGCCAGCCCCCGGTCGTCTCCCAGTACGTGGGCAGCTTCTGGAACGAACCCGCTTGCAGGATCGACCCGTTGACGTACGGCCAGGCGAGACCCGGCAGCACGAGCGCGGCGGCGATCACCGGCGCGAGCCTGCGGGCACGCACCGCGCCGCCGCCGGCGCGCGCGGCGGCGGCCAGGGACGCCACCGAGGTGAGATGCGCGAGCCCCAGGGCCAGGGCGAGGGCCAGACCCGTCTGGAACTTGTAGACGTTCCGGAACGGCACCAGCCACCCGTCCAGCCAGTCCTGCACGGTCCCGTGGAACAGCCCGCCCAGCGCGCCGCCGTACCCGGCGAGCGTGATGAGCGCGACGCTCAGGACGCTCAGCACCAGCCAGCGGCGCTCGGGCAGATCACGCCGCGCCAGTCCCGCCAGCCCCAGGGCGGCGGCGAGCGCCGAGCCGAGGACGGTGACGGTCGCGGTGGCGACGGTCCAGCCGGCGGGCAGCCAGGCCTCGCCGAAGTTCAGATAGCCGACCCAGTTCCCGCCGCCGCGCAGCACCTCGGTCGCCGACATGGTCGTCGTGGTGGTGTACGAGGACTCCACGTACGGCATGAAGTTCTCGCCGAAGGTCCCGAGCAGCAGCAGCGGAACGATCCACCAGGCGGTCGCCAGGATCACGCCCGGGATCCACCAGGCCAGCAGCGCGCGCTTGCGCGGCCCGCCGGGACGGGACAGCAGATATAGCCCCACCGGCAGCAGCGAGGCCAGCGTGGAGGCGGCGTTGACGCCGCCCATCAGCGGGATCAGCAGCGCGGACCGGGCCGCGGCGGTCCTCGGCGCGAGCCGCGGGTTCGTCAGCGGCAGCAGCACCCACGGCAGCAGGGCGCCCGGCAGGGCCGCCGCCGAGGTCGAGCCCACGACGATGGTGTACGTCGGCCACAGCGCGTACACCACCGCACCCAGCAGCCGGGTGGCCGGGGAACCCACGCGCAGCCGCTCCGCCAGCCGGAGCGCACCCCAGAAGGCGGTCGCCACGATCAGCGACAGCCACAGCCGCTCCGCGAGCCAGACCGGCACGTGCAGCAGGTCGGCGGCCCCGTAGTACGGCAGCATCGGGATGGCGTAGCCCACGTACTGGTCGGCGATCCCGCCGAACCCGGCCCGGCTGTGCCACAGCTCGCCCAGATCACCCAGGAAGCGCCAGGGATCCACGACGACGCCGAGCTTGGTGTCGAACGTCATCCGTCCGGGCGACACCGCGAGGAACGCCGCGAACACGGCGGCCCAGAAGCCCAGCAGCCAGCGCCGCGACCGGGGCGGGCCCTCGGGGGAGCCGGACGGCACGGGTCCCGTGCCGTCCGGGGCCGTGGGCCGGGGTGGGTGGACAGCGCTGGTCATGAACACCGCCGGAGGATGAGGAGGAGGTTCCAGGTGGCGAATTCCCGCAGTACGGGGATCCGCGGCACGAGCTGGGGAAGGACGGGCCAGTAGCGCGAGCGTGCGCAGAGGACGGCCACGTCGGAGCGGCCCCGCACATGGCTCAGGGTCTCGCCGACGCCGATCTTGAAGAGGTTCTCGCCGAGCCGGTGCTTGGCCGGGCCGCCGGTGCGCCGCTCGTAGCGGCCCCGGGCGCGCTCGGCGCCGAGGTAGTGCCAGGGCGCCCACTCATGGCCGCCCCACGGGGAGAGCCAGTTGGTGAACGAGAGGTAGATGAGACCACCGGGGCGGGTCACCCGTGCCATCTCGCTGAGGAAGGTGTGCGGATCGGCGACATGCTCCAGCACGTTGGAGGAGAAGCAGACGTCGGCCGTGCCGTCGGCGAGCGGCAGCAGATAACCGTCGGCGACGACGGTGCCCGCGCGCTGACCGGGGCCGATCTCCGCCGGATCCGGTTCGAAGAGGTAGCTGTGCGCGCCGCGCCGCCGGAACTCCCGCGTGAAGTAGCCGTCGCCGCCGCCGATGTCGACGACGATCCTGTCCCGGAGCGGACCGTGCTGTTCGACCTGGTCGGCCGCGTCACGGGCCAGCAGGGTGTATGCCGTGGCGGGGTCGCCCTGTTCGCTCAGGAACGCGCGGAACAGGGCGGCCGACCGCCGGAACGAAGGGTCCTTCACGCGCTCGCGCCGATCGCCGGGGCGGCCTGGCCGTCCGCCGTCGCGGCCGTGGAACCGGCCGCCGCCTCGGCGGCCACCGCCGCGAACCGGCGCACACTGGCGGTCCACCGGTAGTCGGCGGCGCGCTCGCGGGCGGCCTTGCCCATCGCCTCGCGCCGCTCGTCGTCCAGCGCCAGCGCGCACCAGGCGGCGGCGAAGGAGGACGCGCCCCGGGCGAGGATCCCGGTGACGCCGTCCTCGACGGAGTCGCGCAGCCCCGGCACGTCGAAGCCCAGGGTCGGGGTGGACCGGGCCGCGGCCTCCGTGACGACAAGACCCCACCCCTCGACGGCCGCCGGGTGCAGCAGCATCCACGCGGCGCAGAGCAGCCGGTGCTTCTCCGCCTCGGTCACATGACCGGCGAACTCCACACCGGGACCGGCGAGCTGTTCCAGCCGGGCCCGCTCGGGGCCGTCACCGACGATGACGAGCCGGCCGCCGGTGACCGGCCGGACCCGCTCCCAGAGCTGGAGCAGCAGATCGATGCGCTTGTAGTCGACGAGCCGGCCCAGCGCCACGAACAGCGGCGCCTGGGACCTCTCGTTCTGCGGACCCGGCTCCTGGACCCCGTTGTGCACCACCCGGATCCGCCGGTCGGGCACGCCCAGGTCGCGCAGGGCGCCCGCCGTGGACGGGGACACCGCGATCATCAGATGGTCGCGGTAGGCCCGGGACAGGGCCCAGTGTTCGAGCTTGCGCCCGGCACGGGCCACCGGCGCCGGGAAGCGCATGTCCCACAGGTCGGTGTGCACATGGTTGACCAGGCACACCGTGGGCCCGCGGTGCCACAGGGGCGCCAGATAGGGCATGCCGTTGCAGACCTCGACGAGGAGGTCGCACGCCCCGATGTGCCGGGCGAACGCGGACCGCGCGCCGACGTAGTGCCCCAGCGTGCTGCCCGCCGAGACGACCCGGTAGGGCCGGCGGGCTGCCCGCCCGCCGCACAGCAGCGTGACGTCGTGGCCCTGCTCGGTGAGACCCAGGGCCAGCTGGTCCACCAGCAGCTCGGAGCCGCCGGCGGCCGGATTGCCCAGGTCGCGATGGGCGAGGAAGACGATGCGTCTCGGGGTGACGGGGACCGGGGCGGACGCCGGGCCCTGACCCGGGCGTGCGGCGGCGTCGAGCAGTGGGGGAGGTACGTGCTGGGGCATCGGTGCTCCAACTCGGCTCAGGATGCGGGGAATCGGGGAAGCGGTCCACGGGGACGAGGGCCGCGCGCTGCGGGGACGTGCCGAGGGGCAGGCGGGAGAGGTGAGAGAAAGAGGACAGGAGGAGGTGAGGAGAAGGGAGGAGAGGAGAAGAGGGGAGGAGCGGGACGGACGGGGACGAGACCGGGGGGCCGTGCTCTGGTGGGGATAGACAGTTTTCGGCACGGGTACGCGCCCGGCTACTCACCGGTGCAACAACTTGCCGGTAACTCAGGTGTGCGGAATCGTCGTCATGTGAGCATTCGGGGCTTCCGGCTCCGTCCGGCGCCCCCGGACGACGAGGACGACGCCCACGAGGGCGAGCACACCGCCCAGCCCGGCCGCCCCGGCGGGCGCGGTCGTGCCGAGCATCGCCAGCCGGTCGCTGTCCGCCGAAGCGAGTTCGACCTGCTTGAGCTGGGTCTCCTCGGTGAACTCCACCCGCTTGCTCTCCAGCAGCACGACGGCGTCCTTCGTGGAGCCGGGAGCGCGCAGCGTCTTCCTCGGGCCGATCGCCGCGTTGATGATGCGCCCGGTCCGCCGGTCCACGACCAGCTCGATGCCGCTGTTGGAATACCACTCCTCGGCCAGCACCTGGGGGGTCTTCTTCCCCACGAGCAGCCCCGGCACCTGGCGGACCCCGGTCCTGGTGGGCTCCACCTCACCCTTGAAGCGATAGCCGGAGTAGCCCTGAATCTCCTGCTCACCGGCGTAGGAGAGCCGCACCACCCCGCCGAGCGTGCTGTCCCACCAGCGGTAGGAGCGCTTCTCGACGTCGAAGGGAAACTTCAGGTACGCCTCCCCGTCGAACGCCGGGGACTCCTCGCAGCAGTGGACCGGCTCGTTGGTGGTCCGGTCGGTCACCCAGCGCTCCAGCGTCCACTGGAGGGCGTCACGGGGGTCCGAAGCGGGCAGGGTGTCCTGATGGTCGACCGAGGTGGACACGTCCCACACGGCATGGCCGCTCTTCTCGCTGTCGGCCACGTCCCCGCGCACCTGCCGGGTGATCGTGATCGTTCTGCCCTCGACCGTCTTCACCTCGGACGTGTCGAAGTAGCTGCCCGTCCCGGTGAAGACGGTGGTGGTGTCGATGTCGATGGGGGTGCGCTTGGCGTGCGGCTGGACGTACCGGACGAGCAGCGGCGCGAGGACGAGCAGGAAAACCCCTGCTCCCAGCAGGACAAGCGACAGGGGTGAAGCGTTGTGGCGCATCCGGGCACTCCTGGGTCGAATCTCTTCGCGGAGGTGCACGGGCCCCGGGCCGGTCAGCCCTTGAATGGCGTGAACAGTAAGCAAGCCCTTGACGGAATGTCAATGTGCTGTCGACACTGTGTCCCAGCCGGAGGGGCCCGGCTGAAGAGGTGGGGATCTCTCCAGCAAGGAGCTGACCCGACTATGCGCAGACTCATCGCCGCCGCTGTCACCGTCCTGGTGGCCGCGACGCTCGCCGTTGGTGCGGCGGTCGGTGTCGTGGCACTGCTCGACGCCACCCCCGACCAGCCCAATACGCCTCTGATCAGCTATGACACCGGTCCGGCAGCTCCATGACGCGGCTCGCCTGGCAGCAGGTCCCCCGGCAGAAGCTCGACCGCTTCGAGGAGATCGCCCGGTCCGAGGCCCCGGAGCTCGCCCAGACGATCCTGCACCAGATTCGCCAGGAATATCCCTATCTGCACCTGGTGGAGGGCGAGTCCGGGGAGCCGCTGGCCCTCGTCGGGATCCGCCGCGCCATCGAGGGCTTCGTCCACAACCTCACCGCCGGCGCCCACCCCCGGGTGCCGCCGGAGATGTTCCAGGAGTTCGGGCGGGGCGAGGGGCTGGAGGGCCGCAGCCTCGACGCGCTCCAGGCCATCTATCGCCTCGGGGTCCGGCTCACCTGGCGCCGGCTCGCCGAGATCGGCCAGCAGGCCGACATCCCCGCGCCCGCCATGTACGAGCTGGCCGAATCGGGCTTCGAGTATCTGGACGGGCTCGTGGAACAGTCGGTACGGGGCTACGCCGAGGCGGCGGCCCGGCGCGCCAGTGAACGGCTCCGCCTCCAGCGCCAGCTGATCGAGCTCCTGCTGATGGAACACCGCGGCGACGTGTCCATGGCCCTGGCCGAGCGGGCCGCCCGCATCGGCTGGGAGCTGCCGGAGACGATCGCCGTGGGCGTGCTCATGCGCCCGGCCCGCGAGGCCGTCGCCCCCGCGGTGGGGCAGGGCATCCTGCTGGAGATGGAGAGCGAGCAGCCGCGCATCGTCATCCCGGATCCGGACACGGCGGGCCGTGCGGACACCCTGCGGCGCGCCACGGCCGGCTGGTCCGGGGCGATCGGCCCGCCGGTCCCGCTGGCGGCGGCGGCGACCTCCCTGCGCTGGGCCGAGACCGCGGTCCAGCTGATCAAGAAGGGCCTGCTGCCGCAGGGCGAGGTGCTGCACTGCACCGAGCAGACGGAGGAGCTGCTGCTGCTTCCCGCCCAGGAGCTGATCGACGCCGCCGCCCGCCGCTGCCTCGCCCCGCTGGACGGACTCGGCCCGACCCAGGCGCGGCGCCTGGCCGAGACGCTGCTCGCCTGGATCGAGACCCCCGGCGGCGCCCCCGAGGTGGCTGCCCGCCTCGGCGTCCACCCCCAGACGGCCCGCTACCGGCTGCGGCAGATCCGCGAACTGTGGGGCGAAGCCATCGACGAACCGGACCAGCGCTTCGAGATGCTCCTGGCGCTCCGGGCCCGCCGCCTCCGGGGCGATGCGGCCCCGGAGGCGGGCTGAACGACGGGCGGCCGGACCGTCCCAGGGCGCCCGGCCCGCCGGGGCCGTCAGAAGAGGCGTCGGGATCGGACCGGGGCCGGGATCGGACCGGGGCCGGGATCGGACCGGGGCCGGGATCGGACCGGGGCCGGTCCGGGTCAGACCGGGGTGACGTACGCCCCCGCGATCCCGCCGTCGACCAGGAAGTCCGTGGCGTTCACGAACGAGGAGTCGTCGCTCGCCAGGAACGCGACGGCGGCGGCGATCTCGGTCGGCTCGGCGAACCGGCCGACCGGGATGTGCACCAGACGTCGGGCGGCCCGCTCCGGATCCTTGGCGAACAGCTCCTGGAGCAGCGGGGTGTTGACCGGGCCGGGGCACAGGGCGTTCACCCGGATGCCGTCGCGCGCGAACTGCACCCCCAGCTCGCGCGACATCGCCAGCACCCCGCCCTTGGACGCGGTGTACGAGATCTGCGAGGTGGCCGCGCCCATCCGGGCCACGAACGAGGCCGTGTTGATGATGGAGCCCCTGTGCTGCGCGCGCATGTAGGGGATGGCGGCCTTGCAACAGAGGTACACGGAGGTCAGGTTGACCTCCTGCACCCGCCGCCAGGCCTCCAGACCGGTGTCCAGGATCGAGTCGTCCTCCGGCGGCGAGATCCCCGCGTTGTTGAACGCGATGTCGACCGAGCCGTAGGTGTCGAACGCGGCCTTGAAGAGGGCGTCCACCTGCTCGGCGTCGGTGACGTCGGTACGGACGAAGAGCCCGCCCGCCTCCTCGGCGGCGGCCTTGCCCCGCTCCTCGTCCACATCGGCGCAGACGACGTGCGCGCCCTCGGCGGCCAGCCGCCGCACGGTGGCCAGGCCGATGCCGCTGCCGGCTCCGGTGACGACGGCGGTGCGGCCGACCAGGCGGCGGCAGACGGAAGAAGTGTCGGTCATGGTGCTCAGGCCTCCGTGCTGATGAAGACGTTCTTGGTTTCGGTGAAGGCGGCGAGGGCGTCCGGGCCGAGCTCGCGGCCCAGGCCCGACTGCTTGTAGCCGCCGAAGGGGGTCGAATAACGCACACTGGAATGCGAGTTGACGGAGAGGTTGCCCGCCCGCAGCCCCTGTCCGACGCGCAGCGCGCGGCCGACGTCCCGGGTCCAGACCGAGCCGGCGAGTCCGTATTCGGTGGCGTTGGCGAGGCGCAGCGCGTCCTGTTCGTCCTCGAACGGCAGGACCACCGCGACCGGCCCGAAGACCTCCTCGACGGCCACCGGCGCATCGGGCGAGACCCCGGTGAGGACGGTCGGCGGATACCAGAACCCGGGGCCCTCGGGGGCCGTTCCGAGGATGGTCCGGGTGCCGCCGGCTTGCCGGCCGCCGTCGACGAGGCCCCGGACCCGGTCCCGCTGGACGGCCGAGATCAGTGGCCCCATCTGGGTCTTCTCGTCGGCCGGGTCGCCCACCACCACGGCGGACACGGCCGGGACGAGCAGGTCGAGGAAGCGGTCGTACACGGACCGCTCGACCAGGATCCGGGTGCGGGCGCAGCAGTCCTGACCGGCGTTGTCCAGGAAGGACATCGGGGCGGCCGCCGCCGCGGCCTCCACATCGGCGTCGGCGAAGACGACGTTGGGGCTCTTGCCGCCCAGCTCCAGGGTGAGCCGCTTCACGCGCTCCGCGCAGCGGGTCATGATGTGCTTGCCGGTCCGGGTGGAGCCGGTGAACACGATCTTCGCGACGCCCGGGTGCTCGACCAGGGCGCTTCCGGCCACCGGCCCCTCGCCCGGCAGCGCCTGGAACAGCCCCTCGGGAAGGCCTGCCTCCAGGGCGAGTTCGGCCAGCCGGAGGGCGGTGAGCGGGGTCGTCTCGGCGGGCTTGAGGAGGACGGCGTTGCCCGCCGCGAGGGCCGGGGCGAGACCCCAGGCGGCGATCGGCATCGGGAAGTTCCACGGGGCGATGACGCCGACGACGCCCAGCGGCTCCAGGACCGTGAAGTCGATGCCGCCCGCCACCGGGATCTGCCGGCCGAGAAGCCGTTCGGCCCCGCCCGCGCTGTAGTCGAGGAGATCGCGTACGTTGCCCGCCTCCCACCGGGCGTTGCCGATGGTGTGGCCGGCCTCGCGGACCTCCAGCCGGGCCAGTTCCTCGACGTGTTCGTCGACGACGACGGCGAAGCGGCGCAGCAGGCGGGCCCGGTCGGCGGGCGCGGCGGCCGCCCAGCGGCGCTGGGCCGCGGCGGCTCGGACGACGGCGGCGTCCACATCGGCGGCGGAGGCTGCGGGGACGGTGGCGACGACCTCGGCGGTCGCCGGGTTCAGGACGTCCAGGGTGGGCTGTGACACGTACGGACCCCGATCACGGAAGCTGGTGGTGGCGCGGAGGTGTGCTGGCTGTCAGAGGCGTTCGAAGGAGCGGCGCAGCTCCCAGTCGGTCACCGCGGAGTCGTAGGCGGTCAGTTCGATCCGGGCCATGTTCAGGTAGTGCGCGACGACCTCCTCGCCGAACGCCTCCTTGGCGATGGGGCTGGCCTCCCACAGCTCGGCCGCCTCGCGCAGGGTCGTCGGCACCTGGTCGTAGTCCCCGGTGTACGCGTTGCCCGTACAGGCCTCGGGCAGCGGCAGCCGGTGCTCGACCCCGTACAGTCCGGCGGCGACCAGACCGGCGACGGCCAGATGCGGGTTGACGTCCCCGCCGGGCAGCCGGTTCTCGAAGCGCATCGAGCGTCCGTGGCCGACGACCCGCAGGGCGCAGGTGCGGTTGTCGACGCCCCAGGCGACGGCGGTGGGGGCGAAGGAGCCGGGCTGGAAGCGTTTGTAGGAGTTGATGTTGGGCGCGTAGAGGAGGGAGAAGTCCCGCAGGGCGGCGAGCTGACCGGCCAGGAAATGCCGCATCAGCTCGGACATGCCGTCCGGGCCCTCGCCCGCCATCACGTTCTCGCCGTCCTCGTCGGTCAGCGAGAGATGGATGTGGCAGGAGTTGCCCTCGCGCTCGTCGTACTTGGCCATGAAGGTCAGCGAGGAGCCCTCCTGGGCCGCGATCTCCTTGGCGCCCGTCTTGTAGACGGCGTGCTGGTCGCAGGTGGTCAGCGCCTCGTCGTAGCGGAAGACGATCTCGTGCTGACCGGGATTGCACTCGCCCTTGGCGGACTCGACGGTCAGCCCGGCCTCCTGCATCTCGTTACGGATCCGGCGCAGCAGCGGCTCGATGCGTCCCGTGCCGAGGATCGAGTAGTCGATGTTGTACTGGTTGGCCGGGGTCAGCCCGCGGTAGTCGCGGTCCCAGGCCTCCTCGTAACTGTCCCGGAAGACGATGAACTCCAGCTCCGTGCCGACCTGGGCGGTGTGGCCGAGCTCCGCCAGCCGGTCGAGCTGGCGGCGCAGGATCTGACGCGGGGCCGCCACCACCGGACTGCCGTCGTGCCAGGCGAGATCCGCGATCAGCAGGGCGGTCCCCTCGTGCCAGGGGACGGGGCGCAGGGTGGCGGCGTCGGGGACCATGCCGAAGTCGCCGTAACCGTTCTCCCACGAGGACATCGCGTAACCGTCGACGGTCCGCATCTCGGTGTCCACGGCCAGGAGGTAGTTGCAGCCCTCGGTCCCGTGCTCCAGTACCTCGTCGAGGAAGAACCCGGCCGCGAACCGCTTCCCCTGAAGCCGGCCCTGCATGTCCGGAAAGGCCAGCACCACGGTGTCTATCGATCCGTCCGCGACACGTGAGCGGAGCTCGTCGACGCCGAGCGGGGGTGTGCGGTCTGCCACGGGATGCCTCCTTGGGTGAACCGGGAGGCTTAAGGTATGACAGAGAACCATTGCTTGGGAAGGGGATCCGCCAGTGGTCACGAGGGGAAGATCGGACGACACCCGTCCGGCGGCAGGGGCAGGGGCGGCGGGGGAGGAGTACGGCGTCCCGGCCGGCCGGCCGGTCTCCGTGCTGCGACCGGTCCGCGCGGGCAACGGCTTCGAGGAGGCGCTGGAGCAGATCCTCCAGCTCCTGCGCCTCGGCCTCGTCCCGCCGGGTGAACGCCTGCCGCCCGAGCGTGAGTTGTCCCAGCACCTGACGATCAGCAGAGTGACCCTGCGCGAGGTCCTCAAGGTCCTCCAGGACCAGGGCATGGTCGAGAGCCGCCGCGGCCGCTACGGAGGAACATTCGTCCTGCCGCGCACCACCGCCCCCGACGGCAGCGACGAGCTGCGCCGCCGCATCGCCGCCGTCGACGTGGAGGACACCCTGCGCTTCCGCGAGGTGCTGGAGGCCGGAGCGGCGGGCCTGTGCGCCGAGGGGCTCCCGGCGGACGGCGAGACGCGGCTGCGCGCCGCGCTCGACGCGACGCGGGGCGCCCGGCTGGAGGACTACCGCCGCCAGGACACCCTGCTCCACCTCACGCTCGCCGAACTCTCCGGGACCCGCACGCTCGCCGCCCAGTACGCGGCGGTCCGGGCCACCCTCAACGAACTGCTCGACTGCATCCCGCTGCTGGTGCGCAACCTGGAACACTCCCAGCGGCAGCACGCGGCCGTCGTCGAGGCGGTGCTCGACCGGGACGCGGACGCGGCACGCGAGATGATGCGCGAGCACTGCGGCGGTACGGCGGCGCTGCTGCGCGGCTTCCTCTCCTGAGCCGCCCCCGGGCGGTGACCGGGCCGCGAGCCGAATCCGTAACCACTCGTTAACGCACGCCCCTTGCCATACCCCCCGATGTTCCACAAAGGTGTGCCGACGAACCTTTGGTCGGCGCAGTCCCGTCGATGACGAGGTTCCATCGAGGCAGTCCCATCGACGAGGTCGACAGACATCTGGAGCGCTCATGGCTCAGGGAACCGAAACACCCGCCGGCCCACCCGGTGACGCGAGCCCGGGAGTGTCCGGCACGGACGCGTATCTGCACCGCCGGACCCTGCGCCGGGGCAGCGCCGGCTGGCTCCTGCTGACCGGGCTCGGCGTCGCCTACGTCGTCTCCGGCGACTTCTCCGGCTGGAACATCGGCCTGTCCAAGGGCGGATTCGGCGGGCTCGCCGCAGCCATGGTCCTGATGGGCGTCATGTACGCGTGTCTGGTCTTCGCGCTGGCCGAGCTCTCCGCCATCCTGCCCACGGCGGGCGGCGGTTACGGCTTCGCCCGGCGGGCGCTCGGCACCCGGGGAGGTTTCCTGACCGGCACGGCCATCCTCATCGAGTACATCCTCGCCCCCGCCGCCATCGCCCTCTTCATCGGCGACTACGTCGAATCGCTCGGCCTGTTCGGACTCACCTCCGGCTGGCCCGTCTATCTCGCCTGCTTCGCGATCTTCATCGGCATCCACCTCTGGGGAGTGGGCGAGGCGCTCCGCTTCAGCCTGGTGGTGACCGTCATCGCGGTGGCCGCGCTGCTGATCTTCGCCGTCGGCGCGTTCACCGAGTTCGACGCGGGCCGCCTCGACGACATCCCGGCGGACCCCACCGCCTTCGGCTCCAACTCCTGGCTGCCGTACGGACTTCTCGGCATCTGGGCGGCGTTCCCGTTCGGCATGTGGTTCTTCCTCGGCGTGGAGGGCGTGCCGCTCGCCGCCGAGGAGGCCAAGGACCCCGTCCGCTCGATGCCGAAGGCCCTGGCCATCTCGCTCGCCGTGCTGGTCTTCCTGGCCGTCATCACCTTCGTCTCCGCCACCGGCGCCCAGGGCGCCAACGCCATCAAGGAGGCCGGGAACCCCCTCGTGGTGGCCCTGCAGGGCGCCGGCGAGCCGACCGCCCTGAGCCGCTTCGTGAACTACGCGGGCCTCGCCGGCCTGGTGGCGTCCTTCTTCTCCCTGATCTTCGCCGGATCCCGTCAGCTGTTCGCCCTCTCCCGGGCCGGCTACCTGCCGCGCTTCCTGTCGCTGACCAACCGCCGCAAGTCCCCCTACCTGGGCCTGCTGATCCCCGGCCTCATCGGGTTCACACTCGCCGCCTGGAGCGGCGACGGCGGCCGGATGCTGAACGTCGCCGTCTTCGGCGCCACGATCAGCTACGCCCTCATGGCGCTCTCCCACCTGGTGCTGCGCCGCCGCGAACCGGAGCTGCCGCGCCCCTACCGCACCCCCGGCGGCGCGCTCACCTCGTCCGTGGCGTTCGTTCTGGCATGCTCGGCCCTGGTGGCGACCTTCCTGGTGGACCGCGACGCGGCGTTCATCGCGCTCGGCGTGTACGTGGTGGCGCTGGCCTACTTCGCCTTCTACAGCCGCCACCGGCTGGTCGCGGGAGCCCCCGAGGAGGAGTTCGCCGCACTGGCACAGGCCGAGGCCGAACTCGCCCGCGACTGAGCCCGCCCCCGTTCGAGGCGACGCCCCCCCGAGGCCCCGCACCGAGCACCGAGAGCACCCCGACCCGAAGGAGTCCGTTCCATGCCCCGGCCCGTCATCGGCATCAGCACCTACCAGGACCCGGCCCGCTGGGGTGTGTGGGAGATGCCCGCGGTGCTGCTGCCCGCCGGCTATCCCCGCCTCGTCCGGGCGGCGGGCGGACTCGCGGTACTGCTGCCCCCCGACGATGCCCAGGACGCGGCCCGGGACACCGTCGCCGCCCTGGACGGGCTGGTGATCGCCGGGGGCGCGGACATCGAACCGGCGCGTTACGGGGCGGTCGCCGACCCCCGTACCGGCCCCCCGGCCCGCGAACGCGACACCTGGGAACTGGCGTTGATTCGGGCGGCGATCGAACGGCAGGTCCCGTTGCTCGGCATCTGCCGGGGCATGCAACTGCTGAACGTCGCCCTCGGCGGCACCCTGCACCAGCACCTGGACGACCACACCGGCGGCCCCGGCGTCTTCACCGGCCACCCCGTGACCCCCGTGCCCGGCACCGCGTACGCGCACGCCGTACCGGAGACCGCCGTGGTGCCCGCCTACCACCACCAGGCGGTCGACCGCCTGGGCGCCGGCCTGGTGGCCTCGGCCCACGCGCCCGACGGGACCGTGGAGGCCCTGGAACTCCCCGGGCACGGGAGCCTGGTGCTCGGTGTGCAGTGGCACCCGGAGGCGGGTGAGGACACCCGGGTCATGGCCGCCCTGGTCCGGGCCGCCGGGGGACGAGCCGCCGGGGGACGGACGGGCCCGCCCGATGCCCGTCCCGCCGCCGAAGCGCCGGTACGAGCCATGAGCTGACCCGACCGGGGCAGGGGGCAGGAGCAGGGGCCTCAGTGGTGGGTGCCGGGGCCACCGGGGGCGGGCAGCCCGGACCTGACGGAGCCCTCGAACCCCGGACCGGAGAAGTCGGGTCCCGCGAACGCCGGCGAGCTGAAGCGGGAGCCGGGGCCGTCGCCCGCACCCGGTGGGGGCACCGTCGCCCCGGAGAGCTCCTGGAGGAGGAACGGCCGGATCCCCCGGTCGCGCAGCGCCGCGAGCCACACCGCGCGGGCGGCCTCGAGAGCCGGGGACCGGTCGGGCACGGCCGTCGTGCCGTCCGCCGACTGCTTCGCCGCCGTGCGGTAGAGGGCGACGACGCTGACCAGGCCCGCGACCGCCGCGAGAACCAGACTGAACCAGCCGACGCCGACGAGGGTGTCCGCCGGCGCCGGCAGGGCGTCGGCGAACCGCAGCCCGTACCCGAGGAACAGGAACGTCACCGCGGCCACGGCGGCGAGCACCGGCGTCAGCACCCCGAGAACCGCCAGCACCCCGGCGCCCGGCCGCTCCTGATCGCCGGGTCCGGAGAGCGGCGCCGTCCCGGCGTCCCGTCGCCCTCCGTGAGCCTCCCGCCGCAGGGCCGCGTACCGGCGGTGCTCGGCGTCGGCGGCCGCGGTCGTGCGCGCGACGGCCGCCAGACCCCGGACACGCAGCCGGCCGCCGGGGACTCCCGAGCTTTCGAGCAGGCGCCGGATCTCCGGGGAGGCGATCACCTCGTCGAGTGCGCTCGCGTAGTCGGATCTGTCCTCGTCCCCGAGCCGGGAAGGTCTGCCCATGTGTCCCTCGGTCGATACCCGTGTGGTGAGGCGTTCCGCCCGCCGCACCGCAGGGGCGCGCGCGTGCCACGCGCGCGCCCCCGGCGGTTTGCCGGCGAGAGGTTCCTAGAGGTGCTGCACGACCGCGGGCATGAGGTCCTGGAAGGTCCGCCCGTCCGCGGCCGCGCCGATCGCGGTCATCTGCCAGCCCGAGCCGGTCCGCTGGACCTTGGCCATGATCTGGGCGGTGTGCCGCCCGCCACCGGTCAGGGTGTACCGGGCCAGCTCCTGGCCGTTGCTCTCGTCGACCAGACGGCAGAAGGCCGCCTCGACCTCCTCGAAGGTCTGGCCGGTGAACGAGTTCACCGTGAAGACGATCTGGTCCACATGGACCGGCACGCGCCGCAGGTCGACGACGATGGACTCGTCGTCGCCGCCCTCGCCCGCCCCGCCGACCCGGTTGTCCCCGGTGTGCTGGACCGAACCGTCGTCGCTGGTCAGGTGCTGGAAGAAGACGACGTCCTGCGGATCCGGGCCCGCGAAGAGCACCGCCGAGGCGTCCAGGTCGATCTCGCGGGCGGTCAGCCGCGCCAGGAATCCCTTACGGGGAGCGGACTTCCAGCCCAGCCCCATCCGTACGACGCCGAGCTCGCCGCCGCCGGATTTGGTGAGGCTGACCTGCTGCCCCTTGGTGAGGTTGATCGTCATCGTTTCCGCCTTCGGTGACTGTGTGCCTGTGGTGACTTCGGTCGGGGGCGAGCGCGTCCGGATGCCGGACGCTCAGAGGCTGACGCCGAAGTCGGCGACGATACCGCTCAGGCCGGATGCGTAACCCTGCCCGACCGCACGGAACTTCCACTCGGCGCCGTGCCGGTACAGCTCGCCGAAGACCATCGCGGTCTCGGTGGAGGCGTCCTCGCTCAGGTCGTAGCGGGCGATTTCCGCGCCGCCCGCCTGATTCACCACGCGGATGTACGCGTTGCGCACCTGGCCGAAGCTCTGGCCCCGGCCCTCCGCCTCGTGGATCGAGACCGGGAACACGATCTTCGCGACGGTCGCGGGCACCGAGGCGAGGTCGACCTTGACGATCTCGTCGTCGCCCTCGCCCTCACCGGTGAGGTTGTCGCCGGTGTGCTCGACCGAACCGTCGGGGCTCTTCAGGTTGTTGTAGAAGATGAAGTGCTCGTTGGACTGCACCTTGCCCGCCTCGTCGCAGAGCAGCGCGCTCGCGTCCAGGTCGTAGTCGGTGCCGGTGGTGGTGCGGACGTCCCAGCCGAGACCGACGAGGATGGCTGTCAGCCCCGGAGCCTCCTTGCTCAGCGAGACGTTTCCGCCCTTGGCGAGGCTCACGCCCATGATGTTCTCCCTTGTGCGGTGACGGGTGTTCACATGGTGGCGGCCACGCCACGGGTGGCGGCGCGGACACTCTGTGACCATGAATAAAATCTACATCACTGTAGATTTCGGAGCCAGGAGGCGAGCGGCCCGGCCCCGGTCGGTAGCCGGTCCCGCCGCCGGCTGGATACGATTTCCCGATGCCCGGCAGGCGAAGCGCCGAGCCCGGGGCGGCCGTACGGAGAAAGGGGCCGGACCGTGGACGCCGAAAGTGCCGGTGGCGAACGGGAAACGCCTGTCCGCAGGCGTGGCCAGGGCGAGCTGGAGGCCCAGGTGCTGTCGGTGCTGGGCGGGGCGAGCGAGCCGGTGACCGCCGCCTGGGTGCTGGACCGGCTCGGCGCGGGCCTGTCGTACAGCACCGTCATCACGATCCTGACGCGTCTGCACGCCAAGCAGGCGGTCACGCGCACCGGCCGGGGGCGCCCCGTCCTGTGGGAGCCCGTGGCGAACGAGGCGGGGCTCGCCGCCCTGCGGATGCGCCGCCTCCTGGACAAGCAGAGCGACCGCGACGCGGTGCTCTCCAGCTTCGTCTCCGTCCTCTCCTCGCACGACGAGGACCTGCTGCGGTCCCTGCTCGCCGGGAGCGGTCCCGAGGCCACCGGAGCGACCGCGGACCGGCCGGAGTACTGACGATGGGCGTCTTCGTCTACCTGCCCCTCGTCCTGCCCCTGACGGCGTTGCCGATCGCGCGGCTGGCCGAACAGCACCTGCACCCCCGCCGGGCCGCCCGGCTGCTGACCACCGTCGCCGTGATCCTCGCGTCCTGCAGCCTGGTGTGCCTCGGGCTGCTGGTCGTCGTGGGCACGGCCCAGCTGCCCGGCAACCCGCTGCCCGACGGCTGGTCCGACGACGAGGTCCGCGAGGCCGTCCCGCACGACGCGCTCGCGGGCAAGGCGTCCATCCTGGCGCTCGTCGCCGTCACGGCGGGCTGCGGGTTCACCGTCCACCGCCACTACCGCTTCCGGGCACGGGCCCACCGGGCGCTCGCGGGTCTGCCGGGCGACGACGACGTCACCGTGCTGCCCGACGAGGTCCCGTACGCCTACGCGCTCCCCGGCTCCCCGGGGCGGGTGATGGTCTCCACGGCCCTGCTCGCCTCCCTCGAACCGGCCGAGCACCGGGCGCTGTTCGCCCACGAGCGGGCCCACCTGGCGGGCCGCCACCACCGGCTGCTGCTCGCGACGCGGCTGGCCGGCTGCGTCAACCCCCTGCTGTGGCCGCTGCTCGGCGCCCTGGTCTACAGCACGGAGCGCTGGGCGGACGAGGAGGCGGCCCGGGTCACCGGCGACCGCCGGCTGACCGCACGCGCGGTCGGCAAGGCGGCGCTCGTCTCCCGCCCGGTCTCCGCCGGCAGGGTCTTAGCCGCCTTCGCCGCCGCGGGGCCGGTGCCGCGCCGGGTGGCAGCGCTCCTGGGCCCGGTACCGCCGGACCGGGGCTGGCCCCCCGCCCTCACCCCGGCCTTCGCCGCCGCACTCGTCGCCGCGGCCGGGACGACCGTCTCCGCGCTGTGCGCACTGAACGCGGCCGTCGCGCTGTTCCTCGTACTGGAGGCGTCGACGCCGTCGTAGCCCGCAGTCAAAGAGCTGTACGCCCTCGGATTCACCCTCGTCGGCACCGGAAACGCACCGCGACAAGCGGAGCGGACATCGGTCCGTCACCGCCCGGCATGGAGAATCATGTCCGGGCCCTCACTCCGATCGTCGCGCAGGAGTACGACGGCGACACCCGACGCCACCCGGCGTCACCGCCGGGAGGCCGGTCACACCGCCCGACCGGAACGCGTCCCACCCGATTGTCGTAGCTGGAGCATCCAGCAGGACAGGAGCCATGCGTTGTCCGCCAGTCCGGGTCCTTCAGGGCCCGACCCCCACCGTCACCGACCCGCGGCCCCGGGCAGGGCCGCCCGCCGCCTCACACCTGGGGCGGGTGACCGATGACCTCCGCCCTGCTCGGCCTCCTCGCGGTGTTCGTCCTCACCGCCGGGACCGGCTACTTCGTGGCCCAGGAGTTCGCGTACGTCTCCGCCGACCGGCTGACCCTCGTCCGGGAGGCCGCGGCCGGGGACAAGCGGGCCGCCCGCGCCGTGAACGTGCTGGAGCGCCTCTCCTTCATGCTGTCCGGCGCGCAGCTGGGCATCACCGTCACGGGACTCGTCGTCGGCTTCCTCGCCGAACCGTCCGTCTCCGCCCTCCTGCGGCCCGCCCTGAACGGCGCGGGGCTCCCCGACGGACTGGTCTCGGGCATCTCCGTGGTGCTCTCCTTCGTGGTGGCGACCGTCATCCAGATGGTCCTCGGTGAGCTCGCTCCCAAGAACCTCGCGCTCGCCGTGCCCGAGAGCATGGCGAAGTCGCTCGCCTCCTCCACTCTGGTCTACCTGCGGATCGTCGGACCCGTGGTCCACGTCTTCGACGGCGTCGCCAACAGGCTGCTGCGCCGGATCGGCATCGAGCCGGTCGAGGAGCTCCACCACGGCGCGACCCTGGAGGAGCTGGGCCACCTCATCGGCGAGTCCCACCAGCAGGGTGAACTCCCCGCTGCCACGGCCGAACTCATGGACCACGTCCTGGAGTTCTCCGAGCGGCCCCTGAGCGAGGTGATGGTGCCGCGCGCCGACGTGGCCTTCGTCCGCCGGGACGCCTTCGCCGCCGAGGCCGTCGAACTGATCGCCCGGCACGGGCACTCCAACTACCCGGTCCTCGGGGACCACCCGGATGACCCCGCCGGAGTCCTCGGTGTACAGGAGCTGATGCGGCTGCCCGCCGCCGACGTCGGGAGCACCACCGTCGGATCCCTGGCGCGCCGCCCCCTCCTGCTGCCGGAGCTCCTCAGACTCCCGGCGGCGGTCGCGCAGATGCGTGAGCGCGACGAGGAGTTCGCCGTCGTCCTGGACGAGCACGGCGGTCTCGCCGGGATCGTCACCTACGAGGACATCGCCGAGGAACTCGTCGGGGACATCGCCGACGAGTCCGACACCGTCGTCGAACTCGCGGTCGCCGACGGCTCCGGCTGGATCGTGGACGCGGGCCGTCGCCTCGACGAGATCGAGGAGGCCACCGGCGTCGAACTCCCCCAGGGGAGCGACGACTACGACGCCCTGGCCGGACTGATCATCGACCGGCTGGGCCGCTTCCCCACCGTGGGCGACCGGCTCACCGTCGACGCGGTCCGGATCGAGGTGCGCTCCCTCGACCGGCACGTCGCCGAGTACGTCCGCATCGAACGTACCGAGGACGGCGAACGTACCGAGGCCGGCGAACGCACGGAACGCGGCGAACGCACTGAACACACCGAACAGGAGCCGCAGGCATGAGCTTCCCCATGGCGCTCTTCGTGACCGTCCTGCTCCTGATCGGCAGCGGTTTCTTCGTCGCCGCCGAATTCGCCCTGGTCGCCTCCAAGCGACACCGCATGGAACAGGCCGCAGCCCAGGGGCAGCGCGGGGCCAAGGCGGCGCTCGCCGGGATGCGCGAGCTGTCGCTGATGCTCGCGGGAGCCCAGCTCGGCATCACCATCTGCACCCTGGGCCTGGGCTCCGTGTCCAAGCCCGCCATCTCGCACGAGCTGGACCCGCTGCTGGAGCGGCTCGGACTGCCCGCCGCCCTCAGCTACGGCATCGCCTTCGCGCTGGCGATGACCGTCGTCGTCTTCCTGCACATGGTGGTCGGTGAAATGGCCCCGAAATCCTGGGCCATCGCCCACCCGGAGCGCTCCGCGATGCTGCTGAGCCCGGCCTTCCGGGCTGTCGTCGGCGTCGTACGCCCGCTGATCCGGCTGCTGAACGCGATCAGCAACTCCCTCGTACGGCTGTGCCGGGTCACCCCGCGCGACGAACTCGCCTCGGTGCACAACCGCGACCAGCTCACCCACCTGATCGAGGAGTCCGAGCGTCTCGGCCTGATCAGCAAGGGCGACTCCGGACTGATGACCCGGTCCCTGACCGAGCCGCAGACCCCGGTCTCCGCGCTCCGGATTCCCGTGGAGCGGATCGTGACCGTCCCGGCGGACGCCGGAATCGACCTGATCCTGGCCACCGCCGCCGAGGCCGACCGCACCCGCCTGCTCGTACGGGACGGGGAGGAGGTCCTCGGATCGGTGCACGCCCGGGACGCCCTGGTGGCCCGCGCCGGAGGCCGGGACGTCCTCGCCCGCGCGCTGGCCCGTCCGGTCCCGGAACTGGCCTCGGACGCGATCGCGGCACACGCGGTGGAGCAGTTGCGCGAGCGGCGGGCCACGATCGCCGTCGTACGCGACGGGGAGGGCGGGCTCACGGGGCTGGTCAGCCTGGACGACCTGCTCGCCAGACTGCTGCACCCGCCGACGCCCCCCGGGGGAGGACCTTGAGGACCCCCGGGAACGCTCTTAGGGGGTGTCCCGCTCGGCCGTCTCCCCGCGGATCACCCGCGGGGACGGCGGCTGTCCGCCCGCCTCCGCCGCCCGGCCGTCCTCTTCCTTGAGCGCCCGCTTCTCGCTCTTGAGGATGCGCGCGGCCTTACCGGCCGACCGCATGAGGTCGGGCAGCCTCTTCACGGCCAGCACCGCCACGATCACCAGGAGTAGGAGAGTGAGCTCGCCGATCCCGAACATGGTTACTGCTTTCTCTGGAGCGGACTGGACGACGGGGCATCCGGTTCCCAGACGCCCCTGGCAGTGCTGAATCTACAGTGCTGTAGAGCAATCGTTCGCGAGTTCGAGATCAGGCTTCCCGGCTCAACCCCCCGCTCAACCCCCGGGCAGCAGCCGCACGGTGGCGTCCGGGAGGTGGCCCCACCAGTGGCCGTAGCGGCGGTAGACCTCTGGTTCACGGTCGGCGAGGAGCCCCACCAGCGAGCGGGCCTCGACGGCCAGCCGCTCCCAGACATCGTCGGCCAGGGGGTGGAACGCGGTCGCCTCCACGCCCCCGGCGACCGGCCGCCACACCCCGGCGACGTACCCGTCGACCAGCAGCGTCGGCAGGACGTCACCGTTCGCACGGATCACGACCCGGCGGTACGCCTCCGGGAGGACCCGGCCGCGGTCCGAGTAAGCCAGCAGGACGCTGTCCCACATCGCCATCAGCCGGGGCGGTGCCGGCTCCGAGCCGTCCGGACGCGGGGCGCCCGGCAGGTCGAACAGCTCCTCGCCCTCCGGCCCCGTCAGCCGCTCCAGGAGCCCGGCGACGTCTGCCAGCGCCGCTCGCGCCCTGGTCCGCGTGACCATCGCGAACTGCGCCACGTCCGCGACCGAGGCGGGCCCGAACCCCGAGAGGTAGCGCAGGACCAGTGTCCGCAGGGCCGCGGCCGACGCCTCCGGGCCGGGATCCGTCCGCAGGGGACCGGTCCGGGGCGCGATGTACGAGGGCCGGTGACCGAACGACCACGGCGGGGCGGTGGGCGCGTGGAGCAGCGGTGTGTACTGCCGCAGCCCCCACCACGCGCCGGGCCTCGGCGGCTCGCCCAGCTGTTCGCCCAGCCACGCCTCGCATTCGGCGGTGCTCCGGGGCCGGTCCGCGAACTCCAGCAGCCGGGGGACCAGCGCGTCGGCGTCCTCGGCCGTCAGCCCGGAGGCGGTGAAGCGGGTGCTCAGCCGGGTCGCGCGCACCACCGGATGCATGGCCTCCCGGAACGCCGGGTGGTCGTCGGCGTGCACGGCATGGAGCGTGAGCCGCATCAGCGTCGCCTTGACCACGGCGTGCTCCGTGAACGCGGCGTCGAGACCGGCCGGGTCGAACCCCACGAGCCGGTTCCACAGGGCGAGGTAGGGCGAGGCCGGCTGCTGGGCCTGGAGTGCGACCACGCGCCGCACCCCCTCGGCGGCGTCCAGCGGCTCGCGCCGCAGCAGCAACTGCCGGGCGAGCGTGGAGCGGTTGAGCCCCCGCGCGGTCATCCTCATGCCGTCATCGGTCCGTTCCTCGGTCCACCGGTCACCTGTCGTCGAAACCGTACGCCGCCCGGTGCGCTGCCCGGCCACCCGCCTCCCGGACACCCGCCTCCGGGACACCATCTTCCGGGCCGCCCGCTGCCGGAGACGGGCCGGCCGACGCGTTCCCGCCCCGCGTCAGCCCTCCGCCTCAGCCCCACGTCAGACCTTCCGGGACCGGCCGCGGCGCGGGCCCGGCCTCGGGGCCGGTACGAGGCGGAACGCCGTGTTTAGTACGTGGTCGATCCCATCGCGCGAAGGCCTGTCCGTCAGGTCGGTGAGCAGCCGGGCCAGCGTGTTGAGGAGGAACGGCGAGCCCATGACGTACCGGTTGAGCACCGGCTGGAAGCCCGAGCGGCTGAAGATCAGGTCGGCGGCGGTGTTGCCCAGGCGGTAGTAGCGGCCCCAGCGGCGGTTCATCTCCACCGGGTAGCCGCGCAGCACCTGTTCGCGGCGGGGCCCCCGGGGGTGGGCCAGGGCGAGGGCCGCGGTCTCGGCCGCGACCTCGCCCGCCTCCATCGCCTGGCCGATGCCCTCGCCGTTCCAGGGGCTGACCATGCCGCCGGAGTCGCCGACCAGCAGAAGCCCGCGCGCGTACAGCGGATGGCGGTTGAAACCGAGGGGCAGGGCGGCGCTGCGGACCGGGCCCTGCGCGTTCTCCTCGCGCAGCCCCCAGTCCTCCGGGGTCCGGGCCAGCCACTGGTCCAGGGTGGCGCGCAGGTCCGCCGTGCCGTGCCGCCGGTGGGGCAGCGCACCGAGGCCGACGTTGACCCGGCCGTCGCCCATCGGGAAGATCCAGCCGTAGCCGGGCAGGTACGGGCCTTGGTCCGGGAAGCGGAGGTCGGCCCACAACTCCAGGTACTCCTCCTGGGAGCGCTCCGGACTGCGGTAATAGCGCCGGGCCGCGGTCGCGATCTGCCGGCCGGGGTCCCGCTCCAGACCCAGCGCCAGGGCGAGGCGGGCGGACGCCCCGTCGGCGGAGATGACGATCGGCGCGCGGAAGTCGGCCGGCTCCCGGGCGTCCGGGGAGTCCGGGACCGCGGCGACCCCCGTGACCCGGCCCGCCCGGTCCGTCAGCGGCCGCTCCGCCTTCCAGCCGCTGTACAGCCGGGCCCCGGCCGCCACGGCGTGCCGGGCCAGGATGTCGTCGAAGTCGTGCCGGCTGCGGGAGAGGCCGAAGTCCGGGTAGCGGCCCAGCGCGGGCCATTCGATGTGCACCCGGTGCTCCCCGGCCACCCAGCGCATACCGCGCGAACGCGTCCAGCCCGGTGCGGTGATGTCGACGCCCATCCGGATGAGCTGGTGCACCGCGCGCGGGGTGAGACCGTCGCCGCACACCTTCTCCCGGGGGAAACGGGCCTTCTCCAGCAGGATCACGTCCACTCCGGCCCGCGCCAGGTGATACGCGGCCGACGAGCCGGCCGGACCCGCCCCCACCACGATCACCTGGGCGTCCTCGCCGCCGAGGGACGCCTTCCGTGCGTTCGTCGTCGCCGGATCCGGTGGCAGTTCCCGCATCACAACCCCTTCGTCCAACGGCCGTTGCCCCTGCCGGGGCGGCGGCCCCGGGCCACATCATCGACCAGGGCGGGGCCGGTGCGGTACCAGGCGTCCGAATAATCCGAGGCGGCGGAGTGAACCGCCCGCCTACGCTCCGCCGGTGACCACTCTGCCGGATGAACCGGTCCACGCCGCCTTCGATCGCGCCGACGCCGGTCTGCTCGCCCGGCGCCTCGACGCCCGTACCTGCCCGCCGGAACTGCTCGCCCGGATGGTCCGGCACGCCGTGCCCCGGATACGGCACCTCGGCCTCACCCTCCTCGCCGAGCGCACGGACATCGCGAACGCCACGGCTACCACGGGCGTCATGGGCATTACGTGCACCACGGCTGCCACGGGCGTCATGGACGCCACGGCCGCCATGGGCACCACGGATGCCGGAGGCGGGGGAGCGGTCGGAGCCGAGCAGCCGGCCCTGATGGCCCGTCTGTTGCCCGATTCCCCGGGGGCGTCGCCCGAGGAGTCCCTCCTGCTCGCGGGGCTCCACGCCCGGCTCGCGAGGCAGCGGCCGGGGCACCGGCTGCCCGACTGGCGCGCGGCCGGGCTGCCCGTCCGGGTCCGGATCGCCTGGCTGCGCGCCGAACTCCTCGGCGACCCGGCGGTGCTGCGCACGGAACCGGCGGGCGAACTCCTCTACCGGGCCGTCCGCGAGAGCCACGCCGCCGACGCGCACCGCCCCGACCTGCTCGTGGCCGAACTCGTCGACACCGGGGACCCGGTCCTTCGGGCCGAAGCGCTGCGGCTGGCCCGCGACGGGCTGTACGCCGGACTGCTCGCACCGGCGTTCGTACGCGGCCGGCTGGTCCGGCTGCTCGACGCGCCCGACCACGACGTCGTGACCGGTGCGCTGCGCGAACTCGCCGAGCCCTGGGCGGCGGTGACGCCCTTGGACCCGTCACTGCTGAGCAGGGCGGCGGATGCCCGGGACGGTCGGTGCGCCGACCAGGTCGGGTCGTCGCCGGCCCGCGCGGCCGCCGCTCTCGTCACCGGATCCCGGCACGGTCACCACACGGTGCTGTGGACCACGGCCGAGGACCCGGCCGGGACTCCGGCTCTGCGCCGGCAGGCCGTGGAACTCCTGGGCGAACGGGCGGAACGCACCGACACCGCCCGCCTGGTGGCCCTGGCCGCAACGGACCCGCTCCTGCTCGCCGGGCCCGTACTGAGCAGTCTGCGCGCACTGCACCGCCGCGGCCACTTCCCGGCGGATCCGGACGTCGGGCCGCTCCTCGACCTGGCCCTGGCCGACCGCACCCTTCCGGCGGAGGACCTCGCCACGGTCCTCTACACCTGCCGTCGCCCGCTGTTCGACGCCCTCACCGGCGCCCCGCCCACCGCCCCGGACTGGCCGCGCCGGCTGGAACTGCTCGTCGCCCTGGCACGGCAGGGGGCCGCCGACGTCCCCATCGGCGAGGCCGTCGCACAGCTCCTCCCGGCCGCCCGCGCCCCGCGCCCGTTCCTCGACGCGATCCGCGTCCTGCGACCCCCGGGCGCCGAGGAGGCCGTACTCGCCCTGCTGCCCACGGCCCCGGCCGCCGCGCTGGACGCCCTGGAGGCCATCGGCGGGGACCGTACGCGATCGGCGCTGGCCCGGGGGCTCGGCGTCGGCGACCCGGTGGACGCCCCGCCCACAGCCCCGGACGGGTCCCCCCGCCTCCCGGTCGCACCCGAACTGCGCCCCGTACGCGACCGGGCGCTGGCCCTGTTGTGGCACCTCACCCGCGACCCCGGGCAGCGCCGGGACCTGCTCGCCCGGCTCGACCCCCAGGTCCTGCCGCACGAGATCGAGGCCGACCTCGGCGCACCCGACGAGCGGGAACTGGCCGTACTGCGCGCCCGCGTGGACGTGGACGACCCCGTGGCGTCGCTGTGCCGGATCACGGAGTACACAGGTGCGGGGGCCCTGTCCCTCATGGCCGACCTGCTCCTGCGCATCGTGCGCGATCTCGCCGCGCCCCGCGACCCCGCCGCCGGCCCGCCCCGGCCGAGGACGGACGCCTTTCGGCCCGGCGCCGAACCCGCCGGCCCGGCCCGACCGGACGGCGAACCGGAGCTGCCGCACGAGGTGCTGGAAGCGGTGCGCGCCCTCGGGCGCCGGCTGCGGGGGCGGCGGCGGATCAGGCCCGTCTGTCTGCTCGACGCGCCGGACGACACGGGCGCGGGCCACGCGTTCCTCGCCGCGACGGTGCTCGGCCTGCTGGAGCGCCCCGGGCTCACCGGCGGCGAACAGGCGGTGCTGCTCAAGGCGTTGCTCCAGGTCCCCGCGACCGCGTCCACCCGCGCCCGGGTGCACCGGCTGCTGCGCGGCCGCGACCCGCACGTGCGCAAGCACGTCATCGCCCTGCTGGCCCACGACGCCTCGGGCAAGGACGCCCGCGCCCTGTCCGCGACGCTCGTCCCGTTGACCTGCGACCCGGACATCCGGACCGTACGGGCGGCCCTGCTGGCCCTGGGCACGGCACGGGCCCGCTGGGCGGGCGAGGCGGTCGCCGCCTGCCTCCACCACCCGAACATGAACATCAGGAAGACCGCGGCAGCCACCCTCCTCCACGCGGGCTCACCCGCCTCCGTACCGCATCTCCTGCGGGCGCTCGGCCGCGACGACAATCCGGGGCTGCGGTCCGCACTGACCCGGGCGCTGCGGGCCGTCGTGGGCAACGCCTGCACCGCCACGCTCCTCGCCGCAGCCGAAGCGGCCCGCGACGAGCGCACCCGCCGTCTCCTGCTGAGCGCCCTCGACCGCGAGGTGACCGCCCGCGCCGTGCTCGCCCTCGACGCGGGGGCCTCGCCGGTCGTCCCCGCCCTGCTGACGCTCGTCGCCGAAGGCGGCGTCCGGCTCGCCGCCGGCACCGTGGCGGACCTGGCGGAGCCGCTGACCCGGCACGGCGTGCCGACGCCGCCCGGCGCCCCGGGCGGGCCACCGGGCGGGGCCGACCCCGATGTGACGGCTCTGCTGCGGGCCGGCTGGGACCCGGCGCTCGCCCTGCGCATCGCCCGGCGTCCGGTGCCCCCGGACATCTGCGACTCCGGCGAACGTCCCGCAGCACGCGGCCTGTTGGGTTACTGGCTCGGCCTGGCGGACAGCATCGGCGAGGCCGGACTGCGTAGCCGTCTCCTGCTGTGCGCGCTGCGTCTGTGTCCGGCGCCGTGGTCCGCCGACGAGGTGGCGGTACTCGCCCGGCACGGCGCTACGGTGACCGACGTGTTCGACGCCGCCACGGCCGGGGCGGAGGCGGCCGGGGCAGGCGGGGCCGCGGCCCCATGGGCGCCGGCCCGGTTCTGCGGGGAGCTGATCGACGTTCTGCACGCGGTCGCACCGCACCTGTCCGGCGTCCAGCGTTTCACCGTCGTCGAGGGGCTGCGCGCCCTGCCACCCGCCGGCCCGGACAGCAGGCCCCGTTCCGGTACGGCCGCCTCCGCACTCACGTTGCTCCGGAAGCTGGGCGCGGTGCTCGTCCGCGCCGATCTCGACCGGGCTCTGGCCGCCGCCCACCTCGGCGCCGACCCCTGGCGAGCCGCGCCCGCGGTGCTCCGCGAGGCGTTCGGCGTACCGGAGGAGCGGGCGAATATCGGCGAACCAACCGTCTGGCGCGCCGCGTTGACCGAGGCAGTGCGGACGCCCGAAGCGCTGGCGGAGTTTCGGGGGCGCGGTGCCCCTGCCGGTGCCCGCGCCGGGGCCGGTGTTGGAGCCCGGTGTGTCCCCGGTGCCGCTGGTGCGGAAGAGGCCTGTCGTGCCGTTGGTGCGGAAGGGGCTTGCTGTGCCGCCGGTGCGGATGAGGTCGGCCGTGTGCCCGCCGTGCCCGCTGTGCCCGGGTCCCGGGAGTTGCTTTCCGCGCTCGTCGGGGCGTATCCGGGGGCCGCGCCCGGCGTGCGGGGGCGAATCGTCGACTGGATGACCGAGCTCCAGCCGCTCGACGCACCCGAGTGGATCATCGCCGAGACCCGGGCGGCGAGCGCGGCCGCCGGAGCCGCATCGCGTCCGGCGCGGGCGGACGATCTCGACCAGCCCCGGTCGGCCGCCCAGCGGGCCCGGCTGCTGGCCATGCTGGACGCCGGGAGTCCGGAGCGCCGCACCGCCGCCGCGCGGGCCCTGCGCGACTGGCCCGAGCCGGATGCGTCGCTTGCCGTGCTGCGGGCGCATCTGCGCGGCCGGGTCGACGTGCTTCCCGACACCGCCTCCCCGGACCTCTTCGCCCACTCCGGGGCCCGCCTCGAGGTTCACCCCGCAGCGGGCGGCGGCAGCCACCCCGCCGTCGCGGAACTGACCGCCCCCGGCGTGCTGCCCGAGCGGGCGCTGCGCTGGGCGGCGCGGCTGCCCGAGGACGACCTGCCCCCGCTCGTCCCGCTGATCGTCGGGTGGTGGGAACACGGTCCGCCCGCCGTGCACGAGGCGGCCCGCACCACGCTGCGCACCGTTCGGGCCGATGTCCTCGCCCACCTCCTGGAGCCTCGTATCGAGGCGGGCGACCTCGGGCTGCTCGACCTGCTGACCGGACTGCGCCTGCTCCGGACCCCCGCGCTCACCAGGGCCGAGCGCCTCCTGCGTACCGATGGACGTGATGCCCTGGCCGACGCGCTCATCCTCGTCGGCGGCCCCTTGCGCGCGCCCGGGGCCGAACACGAGGACGCCGCCGCGCTCGACGCCCTGCGCACCCCGTCCCGGACCCCGGCGGCCCCGGCGGACCCCCCGTCGCTGCCGGAACTGCTCGGCCTCGCCCGCACCGGAACGCCCGAGCAGGCCCGCCGGGTGCTCACCCGCCTCGTCGAGGAGCACGCGCCCGCGCCCGGAGCCGTTCCGGACCCGGGGCTGCGCGCACTGGTCGAGGAGTTGCTGCGCCACCCGCACACCGGGGTACGCCTGCACGCCCACCGGACCTCGCGCGCCCTGTTCGACCGGGACACCCACGCCCGGCTCACCGCGCTCCTGCTGTCCGATCCGCTGCCGGACGTGGTGCGCATGGCGGTCCGGACGCTCGGCCGCGCCTCCTGGGAGCCCGCGCTGCCCGACCTCGTACGGCTCCTCGACCACGCGAAGCCGGTGGTCCGGAGGGCCGCCCGGGACGCGCTCGCCGGCTTCGGCGGAGCGGCCGTCCCGGTCCTGCGCCGGGCCGCAGCCCACGCCCGGCCCGACCGGCGGTCCCTCTACACCAGTGTGCTCGCCGAGATCCGCGGGGCGGGAGGCTAGAGGGGGCCCCGGGCCGGACTCCGGTGGGGCGCACGAGCGCCACCCCGGGGACGCGCGGTCAGCCCCCGGGCTCCCGGGCCGCCGCCGCGGCGACCTGGTGCAGCGTCCGTCCCGTACGGGCGGAGCGGGCGTGGTACGGGTCGGGGGAACCGGGCCTGTCGCGTACGGCGAGGCGGTCGTTGGCCTTGATCAGCAGCCACGCCTCGTGGCCGCCGCTGTCCGGCTCGTCGCCCTTCTGGATGCGGGTGAGCGCGAACTCGCCGTGCAGCTTCGCCCCGTACAGCCAGAACGTCGCATGGCCGAGTTCCAGGGACTCCGCGAAGGGGACGCGGTCGCCCTGCCCGTCGTGCCCGAGCGGCCGGTAGGTGCCCTGGTCCCAGACGATGACTGTGCCGCTGCCGGACTCGCCCCGGGGGATGACCCCTTCGAACTCGCGGTACTCCAGGGCGTGATCCTCCGTCGGCACGGCGAGCCGGCGGTCGCTGGGGTTCTCCGAGGGCCCGCGGGGCACCGCCCAGGACTTCAGTACGCCGTCGACCTCCAGCCGGAAGTCGAAGTGCAGCCGGCGCGCGTCATGGATCTGCACGACGAAGTGGGGCCGCGGTGCGCCGTCGTTCTCCACGTCGTGCTCCCTTCGCCGATCCGTTCCGTTCCGCCGATCCGGCCCGTTCCGCCGGTCCGACTCTCCATACCTCTGCATCTCCACCATCTCCGCTATCTCCACTCTGCTGCCGCCCGGTGCGAACCGCACGACGGGCCGCTGCCTGTGGGCTTCGAGCCCGGCACCGCCCACGGCACCCGCACGGCCCGGGATACTCCGGATCCGGCGGCATCGGCGCCGCGTACACGCTGCCGGGCGGGCAGGGGTACGCCGTCGACTTCCCCACCCTCGCCGTCGACCGTGCGCCCGGCCCCAGCACCTGGTCCGTCGACGGCAACGTCTTCCAGCGGCGCACCCCGGCCGAGCGGCGGAACCAGCGGTGGTGATCTCCGCCGCTCGCGACAGCGGGGGCAGAGCGGTGCCCGTGCGGCTGTTCACCCCTTCCCGGCCTTCCCGCGCGAGAAGCGGAATAGCATGATCCTCATGGAACAGCGCACACTCGGCAGGACCGGCCGTGACGTCCCGGTCATCGGACAGGGCACCTGGCAGCTCGGGGGCGACTGGGGCGAGGTCACGGAGGACGACGCCTTCGGGGTCCTCGACGCGGCCGTCGGATCCGGCGTCACCTTCTTCGACACCGCGGACGTGTACGGGGACGGCCGCAGCGAACAGCTCATCGGCCGCTACCTCAAGAACCGCCCCGACGCTGACGTCTTCGTCGCCACCAAGATGGGCCGCCGCGCCGACCAGGTGCCGGAGAACTACGTCCTGGACAACTTCCGTACCTGGAACGACCGTTCCCGGGCCAACCTCGGCACCGACACCCTCGACCTCGTACAACTGCACTGCCCGCCCAGCGCCGTCTACTCCTCCGACGCCGTCTACGACGCTTTGGACACCCTGGTCGCCGAGCAGCGGATCGCCGCCTACGCGGTGAGCGTCGAGACCTGCGCCGAGGCCCTCACCGCCATCGCGCGCCCCGGCGTCGCGAGCGTGCAGATCATCCTCAACCCGTTCCGCCTCAAGCCGCTGGACGAGGTCCTCCCTGCGGCCGTCGCCGCGGGCGTCGGCATCATCGCCCGGGTCCCGCTCGCCTCCGGCCTGCTCTCCGGCACGTACACCAAGGACACGGTCTTCGGCCCCGACGACCACCGGACGTACAACCGGCACGGCGAGGCGTTCGACCGGGGCGAGACGTTCTCCGGCATCGATTACGTGACCGGTGTCGCCGCGGCCGCCGAGTTCGCCGAACTGGCCCCCGAGGGCGCCACCCCCGCACAGACCGCGCTGCGCTGGATCATCCAGCAGCCGGGCGTGACCAGCGTGATCCCCGGCGCACGCTCGGTGGAACAGGCCCGTGCCAACGCGGCGGCGGCCGCCCTGCCCCCGCTGCCGCAGTCCACGCTGGACGCGGTGCGGGAACTGTACGACCGGTCGATCCGCGCGGAGGTCCACGACCGTTGGTGACCGCGGGCGCGGGAACGGCGGGCGGAACTCAGTCGTCCCGTTCGTCGTCGTCCCCGTCGCTGTCGCCGTCTTCCCGGCCCCGGCCCTGATCCTGGTCCTGCCCTTGGTCCTGACCCGGATTCTGGCTCTGCTGGTCCCCGCCCTGCTGCTCCGACTGCTGCTGCCCGCCGTCGCCGTCCCCGTCGCCCCGGACGTCCTGTGAGGGCCCCGACGACGGACTCTGATCCGGCGTGCCGGCGGAACTGGAGTCCGGGGAGAACAGGATCATGCCGAGATACACGGCGGCCAGGAACGTCGCCGTGCCCGCGATGGCGCTGGCCACCCTGGGGCGCCGCCGAATCGCCTCGCGCGTACTGCGGCGGCGGGCCGGAGCCGACCGGGCCGACGCCTGCCGTCTTCGCCCCGTGGGACCTGGGAGCCGGTACGTCGCCGGGCCGACCGGTGCGGGCGGCGCCGCGGGGGAGGGCTTCGGGGGCGTGGGGGCGGACGCCCGGTGGGACGTGGGCGTCTGCATCGGGAGGGACTCCGGCCGGCCGCGCCAGGCGTCGGTGCGGAACCAGTCGGAGACCTGCTGGGCGGTGGGCCGCTCCTCGGGCTTCTTGGCCAGCAGCCCGAGCAGATACGAGTCGAAGGCGGCGGAGATCTCCACGCCGCGCTGCCGCAGCGGTACCGGCGGGGTGTCGACATGCTGGTACAGCGTCGCGGTGGCGGTGTCCGAGCGGAACGGCGGCTGCCCGAGCAGCAGTTGATAGACGACGCAGCCCAGGGAGTACATGTCGGACGCGGAGTCGGCGGTGCGTCCCAGTGCGCGTTCGGGAGCCAGGTAGAGGCTTGTGCCCACGATGTGACCGGCCGTCGTCAGCGCGGTCGAGGGGTCGTCGACGAACTGGGCGATCCCGAAGTCGCCGATCTTCACCGAACCGTCCGCGTCCAGCATCAGGTTGCCCGGCTTGATGTCGCGGTGGACGATGCCCTGGCGGTGCGCGGCGGCCAGCCCGGCGGCCGCCTGGCCCGCGATCAGGGCGACCTGTTCGGGATGGACCCGCTTTTGGGCGGCCAGCAGGTCTCCGAGGCTCTGCCCCTCGACCAGCTCCATCACCAGGAAGAACCGGTCCTCCCAGGCCCCGAAGTCGAACACCGCCACCAGGTGCGGGTGGCTCAGCCGGGCGGCGGTCTGGGCCTCCAGCCGGAAGCGGGCGGTCGACGAGGCGTCCGCCTGGTCCCCCAGCAGCAGCTTCACGGCCACGGCGCGTCCCAGCACCTCGTCCGTGGCGCGCCACACCTCGCCCATGCCACCACGGCCGATGGGGGATATCAATCGGTACCGACCAGCTACCAGCACCTGTACACCTATCTCGAATGGTGGCCCGCTCCGGCTGTCGGCCCCCCCCCGGGGGCCCCGGTCCCCGGTCTCCGGCGGAGTCCTGGGCGGTGCGGCGAACGACATGATCAGGATATCGGTCCGGCGGAGCCCGGATGGCCCGACGGCCCTTTCACCGGGCCGGGCTGACGGCCCGGCACCTCTCCCCGCGGGCTCCGGCGCGGGAAGCGCCGCAGGGCCCACCGGGGGAGCGCCGCCGGCCGGACGTGCGGCCCGCCGCCGGGCCCGGGTCAGCCGAGCAGTCGGCGGTACGCGGCCTCGGCCGTGAACGCGGACTGCCCGCGCGCGAACATCAGGTCGGCGGCCTTGAACGCCGGGTCGGACGCGGTCTTCGGCACATAGGGGACGGCGATGCACCGCATGCCCGCCGCATGCGCGGCCGCCGCTCCGGCCGGGGCGTCCTCCAGTACCACGCAGTCCGCAGGCTCCGCCCCCATCCGCCGGGCCGCCTCCAGGAACACATCCGGCTCCGGCTTGCCGTGCGCGACCTCCTCGGCGGAGACGTACAGCGGGATGTACGCGTCAAGCCCGGTGACCGCGAGCACCGCCCCGATCGCGGCCCGGGACGAACCGGAGGCCACTGCCATCGGCACCCCGTCCGCGTGCAGGCACTCCACGAGCGCGCGCATCTGCGGGAAGACCTCCGTCGACGCCCGGGCGAGCTCCAGATACAGGGCGTTCTTCCCGGCGAGCAGCTCCTCGACCGGGACGTCGATCCCGTACTCGGCGCGCAGGGCGGTCAGCGTCTCCAGGGTTCCGATGCCGATGAACCGGGTGTGGACCTCCCAGTCGAAGTCCCGCACCCCGTACCGGGCGAGCAGCCGGCGCCCCGCCTCGTAGTAGTTCGGCTCGCTGTCCACCAGCGTCCCGTCGAGATCGAAGATCACGTGGAATCCGGGCACGGTCACGGGGCGGAATGTCATGGCCCCAGCATGCCGCAGCCCGGACCGACGGGACCGGTCACCCCTGACCGGTCCCGGTCCCGGGCCGGTCCCGGTCGCCCGCAGTACGCCCCACGGATTCCACCAGCGGCAGGACCCGGTGCGCCACCCGCTCGCGCAGCGCCACGTCCGTTCGCGTCCTGACGACCCCCGGCAGCTGGATCAGCCGCTGGATCACGTCCTCCAGATGTCCGTTGTCCCGGGCGACCACACGGGTCAGCAGATCGCCCCCGCCCGTCGTCGAGAACGCCTCGATGATCTCGGGCACGGCCGCCAGGGCGTCGCCCACCTCGACCAGATGCCCCTGGGTTACCTCCAGGTGGACGAAGGCGAGCACGGGATGGCCGAGCGCGGCGGGGGAGAGGGTGGGTCCGGTGCCCGTGATCACACCGTCGCGCTCCAGCCGGTCGAGCCGGGCCTGCAGGGTGCCGCGGGCCACGCCGAGGATGCGTGCGTACTCCCGGACGCTGGTGCGCGGCTGCTCGATCAACAGGCGCAGGATCCGGGTGTCGAGAGCGTCCACCGCCATGATCCGCAGATCTCCTTCCGAGCCGTCCGGTGCGGCTCCGACTGTACCCAGGGGCGAGGGAGCCACCTGGTGCCGGCGAGGCGTCGCGTCGGCGGTACCTCGTGCCGGCGGGGTGCTGCGTCGGCGGTACCAGGTGCCGGTGGGGTGTTGCGTCCGGTGCGAGCCGTCGGCACGCCACCGATCCCCACCGGCTCCGGTTTCCTGGACGGGAGTCCGGTCCGGATGATCCGTTCGTCCAGTGATCCGTTGGCATGCTGATGGTCGGTCTCTCAGCGGATTCGCTGAGCCATTGGTACAGGATATTCCTCCCGGTTTGATCCAGGGGCCCGATAGATGCTGCAATGGATCCGTCGATGGCGCTGCGGACTTCCGCGGCGCCTTTTTCATGCGAGTCCCGCGGCGACGCGGAAGGGGCGGAAGTGTGCTGAAGAGGGTGTTCGTGGCGCCGGACCCGGGGCGGGTACGGCTGCGCTTCGCCGGCCGGGCCGTGCTCGGCATCGGCCTCGCGGTCGCGCTGTGCGGCCTCGCCGGCCTCTCGCTGGTGGCGGCCATCACGGGCGGCCTCGCGGCGCTGCTCGCCCTCTTCACCGTGACCGACCCGACGGTGCGCGGGCAGGCGGTCACCACCGTCCTGCTCCCCGTCGTCGGTCTGCCCGTTCTCGCCGTCGCCGCCGTGCTGCACGAACAGCCGGTCGCCCGCGACCTGATCTTCCTCGCCGTGCTGGGGGCGGGCGTGTACGCCCGGCGCTGGGGGCCACGCGGGCACGCCCTCGGCGTCTTCGCGTTCATGACGTTCTTCGCCGCCCAGTTCCTGCACACCGTGCCGGGGCAGCTGCCCGAGCTGTACGTCGCCGTGGTGCTGTCCCTGTGCGCCTCGTCCGCCGTGCGCTTCGGCCTGTGGTGCTACGAGCGGCGGCTGCCCGTCATGGCCGCGCCCGCTCCCCCGGAGGGCAGGGGCCGGCTGCGCATCACCACCCGGCAGGCCGTCCAGGCCACCCTGGGCGGGGCCTTCGCGCTGGGCCTGGGGCAGGTCCTGTCCGACCAGCGGTGGTACTGGGCCGTGGGCGCCACCTGGTGGGTCTTCGTCAACACCACCTCGCGCGGCGAGACTCTTGTGCGGGGATTCCGGCGGGTCCTGGGGACGGTGATCGGCATCGTCGCGGGCTTCGCCGTGGCCATCCCGCTCGACGGCGCGGGCGCCCCGACCGCCGCCATCGTCGCGGTCTGCGTCTTCGGCATCTTCTACACGGCAGCGGTCTCGTACAGCTGGATGATGTTCTTCGTGACGGTGATGGTCGGGATGCTCTACGGCGTGCTGGGCGTCCTGGACGCCGCCCTGCTCTGGCTGCGCGTCGCGGAGACCGCCGTCGGCGCGCTCGGCGCGGTGCTCGCCGTGCTGCTGGTCCTTCCCGTCACCACCCACGCCATCACCGACGCGTGGATCCAGAAGGCGCTGCGCTGCGTGCACGCCTGCACGGCCGAGGCCGCCGACCGCCTCGCCGGCTCGACGCTCGCCGACCCCGGCCCCCGCGTCGCCGAACTGGAGGTGCTGCTCGGCCGGGTCCGGCTCTCCCTCGCGCCGCTGGTGCACCCCCTGAGCCCGCTGCCGGCCCGCAAGGCGCGCGCCCGGCAGGTGCTCGCGCTGCTGGACGACTGCGTACGGGAGGTCCGGGGGCTGGCCTCCATCGCCGCCGACCCGGACGCCTCGCACGACGCACGGCTGTCGGCCGCGTGTTCCCGGGTCGAGGCGGCCGTCGAGGCGCTCACCGCGCCGGACGGCTCCCGGGGCTTCCATCTGCCCGAGCTTCCCGGGGCCGCCGCGGACCCCGCCCTGGCCCACCTGCACGGCCTGGAGCGGGCGCTCGCCGCACTCGTCAGCCCGCTGAGCCACGCTCCTTATACGGCGTCGACAAACGCCTGAAGTCCGGAGTCATGGGGCAAGGCGCCACGCGTCAGCCAGGTCCTGCCTCTCCAGCCTTCGCAGCCGACTTGTTTCCGGCTGTCAAACAAGTCGAGCTGCGGTCGGCCTGCCGAAGCTGACCTGCGATGCTGTTGCGAATGGGTGACCTGGAAGACAGTGACTCGCCGCATGTCCCAGGATTCTTGACGCCCATGTAGACGCTTGGGTTTCCGGGCTTCGTCCGTCGTGAGTAAGGCGGCTCGGATGGGCCTGCCCGTGGCGAACCGTCGGAGGCTCGATCGCACCCGTCGAGGAATCTCGATGGGACTCTGTTCAAGTTTCCCTCTCCTGGCTACGTTACCTCCAGTAACAGATGCGGGCCTGTCTGACGGCGCGCCGCCCACCCCTGCCTCTGGAGTTCACCATGACGCGTTCCACCGCCCGTCGCCCTCGCCGTCGGCGCAACTTCGGCGCGGTGGCCCTTGTCGCCGTGGGGCTGACCGCAGGTGCGTTGCCCACCGTCCCCGGCTCGGCCGGCGCGAGCGAGATCCCGAAGCAGGGGCGGGAAGTCGCCTTGGAGGAGCTCAAGGAGGTGTTCTTCGTCGGTAACAACTGGGAGGGCACCGCCGACGTCATCAACTCCCGTGGCGACTACGCCAGAATCGGCCGGATCAACATGATCCCCGACAAGAAGGAGCGGCTGTGGGAGATCTACCTCAACCCCGTCAAGCTCGCCTTCTTCCTCGGTATCCGACTCGGTCCGGGCGAGGGTCATGACCAGTACGTCGACGACATGTACACCACGAAGGACGGCAAGTCCGTCGTCGCCTCCCGGCCGAGTTTCGCCGACGTGGTCTCCATCGACATGGAGAGCGGCAAAATCAACTGGCGCTTCCCGGTGTCCGGTTTCCGCTCCGACCACATGGCGGTCTCACCCGACGGCACCCAGGTCGCCGTCTCCTCCTCCATCTCCAACACCGTGCACGTCCTCGACATGGCGACGGGCAAGGAGGCAGGCAACTTCAAGACGGGTGACAAGCCGCACGAGAACGTGTATACCGACGGCGGCAAGTACCTCTGGAACATGGCCATCGGCGAGGTCAACACCGACATGGACGCGCCCTGGCAGGACTTCACCAAGGGCGACCGCCGCATCACCATCGCCGACGCGAAGACCTTCCAGGTCAAGAAGATCATTGACATGCGCGAGCGGCTCGACGCCTTCGGCCGCAAGGACCTGTCCGACGCGCTGCGCCCCGTCGCCTTCACGCCTGACGAGTCGAAGATGTACTTCCAGGTCTCCTTCTTCAACGGCTTCGTCGAGTACGACGTGCGCAACGACAGGATCACCCGAGTGAAGACGCTGTCGAAGAACCCGGACACCAGCGACGAACGCACCACCTACGTCAACGACTCCCGCCATCACGGCATGTCCATGAGCCCTCGGGGTGACAAGCTCTGCATCGCCGGGACCATGGACGACTACGTCACTGTCGTGAACCGCGAGACGCTTCAGGAGGGCCCGCTCGTCACCGCCTCCAAGCCGTACTGGGCCACCGTCAGTGGAGACGGCAAGCACTGCGTGGTGTCCGAGAGCGGCACCGACCAGGTGACGGTCATCGACTTCTCCACTGGCAAGAAGGTCACCTCGATCCCCGTCGGCGACCACCCGCAGCGAGTCCGCATCGGCCACGTCCCCACGGACTGGACCGGCCCCGCCACCGGCTGAGACGCTTCGGAGCCCGCGCCTCACACCGCTCTGACCCGAACCCGCCGCACCGGATCCGGCGGTGGGCGGGAGCCGTTCCTCCGCCCGCTCCCGGCCCGGATCGCGAAGCACGCTGGACGGTGATCGTGCCTGCGGGCGGTCCTCCGCCAGGGCTGTCAGGGAGGACCTCGGCAGCTTCCGCGCGGAGATGACCGCCCCGTGTTCAGCCGTAGTAGGCCGTGCGCATCAGCCCCCGCATGTCGTCCAGCATCGGCATCCGGGGGCTGGCCGGTGCGCACTGGTCCTCGTAGGCGTTGAGGGCCTGCTGCGACAGCGCGTCCAGGAAGGTCCGTTCGTCGACTCCCAGCGCCTTGAACGTCGGCTCGATGCCGGCGGCGTCACGCAGGCGCTCGACGGCCGCGGCGGGCAACTCCACGCCCTCGTGGACGTCGGGCATGGAGGTCAGGTAGCGGATGGCCTGCGGTTCGAAGCAGATCTTCGGTGGGACCCTGAACCACTGGAGGTTGTTGCGGCGGGCGGAGACCCGCTTGACGTTCAGCAGTTGGGCGGCGGAGACGTTGTTGGACACCGAGGTGCTGCCCGAGAAGCCGCAGCCCAAGGTGAGTGAGGGCAGCAGGCCGTTGTAGATGCCGCCGATCGCACCCTGGGAGGAGGGGGAGTTGACGATGATCCGTGCGGTCTTCATCCGCATGCCGTACGCCTCCGCCACGGCCGCGTCTTCCGTGTGGATGACGGCGCTGTGGCCCTGGCCGTGGAAGGCGACCATGTCGGCGGCCAGAGGCCGAAGCCGTGACGTTCTTCCTCGGCGCGCAGCGCGGCGAGGACCGGGCAGAGCTTCTCGCGGGTCAACGGCTCGTCGGGGCCGACGGGTTCGGCTTCGATCGACCAGGAGGGCCGAGGTGTTCTACGGCACCGAGAACCCGGCCCGCTCGGCGATCCACGCGGGGCTCTGTCCGACGGCGGCGTTGACCTTGGGCTCGCAGCCGGCGCCCGAACCGCCGGTGGCGGGGAACAGGAAGGTCTCCAGCTTCGCCCTCTCCTGCGGGGTGGCCAGATGGGCGTGCAGGGTGCGGAACTCGGCGAGTGCCTTGAGACCGGCCGCGACCAGACGGCCCACGGCGACCGCGGTGTCGGACGGGGCGTCGGTCCTGACGCGGTCCTCGGTCCGCACGTTCTGTCGAGTCATGGTGATGTGCCTCCGTTGCCAGGGGCCGCCGTGGTGTACGGCGGTGCCGGCCAGGAGCGGTGCGGCGGTGAACCGTGCCGCTCTCCGCCTTCACTGTCCTCCGGCGCCGTCTGCCGCAGGAGGCGCCAGAGGGCCTCTATCGGGGCCGTCCGGCCCGGATCGGCAGCCCAGGCCGCCCGAGCCGCGGTTCGAGGCTGCTCGCCGCGTGCTCATGAACTCCCGATGCGAGCGGGCCCGGCCGTTGCCGCACAGTCGTCGATGCGGAAGCCCAGGCCGTTCACCACGCCGACCACGCCTTCGAGGCGCCAGGCGGCGTGGACGATCTCCGGTATCCGCGAACGCAGTTCCACCTGGCCCGCGAGAGTGATGACACCGTCGCGAACGGAGACGAGGACCGCGTCGGACGGCAGTCCCTCCGCGCTGCCGACGATCTCCTCGGTCACTTCCCGGCGGATGTCCTCGTCCGCACGCAGGAAGACCCGGAGAAGGTCGCGGCGGGTGGCGATGCCGATCAGGCGGTCGGCCTCGTCCACCACGGGCAGCCGCTCGACACCCCGGCGCTCCATGAGCCGGGCGGCGTCCGGCACGGACTGCTCCGGGTGCACGGTTACGGCCGGGCTGGACATCATGTCCTGCGCGGTCACGGCCGGGGGCGGAGCGGAGCCTTCCCGGCAGGCCTGGGTTCGTACCAGGTCGCTTCCGGACAGGACACCGAGGACCTTGTCGTCGGCGTCGACCACCGGCAGTCCGCTGATCCGGTGGTGGTCGAGCAACCGCACGACCTCCTTGAACGGTGTCGTCGGGCCGGCCTGCACGACGTCCCGTGTCATCACCTCACCGACAGTGCGAGGGGTCACGATGGGTCCTCCTTCACGAGGATGGGCGAAGAGAGCCGGAGCCGATGGCCGACTCCAGTGCCCCGCCACACCAGGCAGGCGCCGCGTGACGCCCACTTCTGCATGCCGTCCCGCCACGGAGACTGCGCGGTCGTCCGGTGGGCGCCGCCGTGGTGAGCAGGTTCGGTACCGGTCGTGGTGTGCCCGCATGGTGGCAGAGGTCTCACGGGCACCGAAGTGCCGGGCGGTGCCGGTGCTCCACGGCCTGTGACCGTTGTGCCGCGCCCCAAGACTGCCGCGCTCCCCGGTCACGTACCAGGGGCGGCCGGTCCTGGCGGGGAGGGACTCCTCGGCCCTGGCATCAGGGCCGAGAAGCCCGTGTGTCGCCTGCTGCCCGTTCCCCTCCGCCTTCGCAAGCTCTCCGCGTGTCACCCACCCTGCGGCACCCATGCCCGCTCACGGGAGGGTTGGGCGACCCCTCCCCGCCCGCCACACGGCCCCGAACCGTGGTCCGCCTGATCCAGGGGGGAACCCGGGGGCCGCGACGACGGGCTCGCTCCTCGCCACCGTCAGGGCAGCCCGCACAGCCTCCGCCGCAGACCAGGTCGTCGGTCCTACGTCCCCCGCGCCGCCTGCGCTCAGCCTTCCGTGTGGGCCAGCCACAGGTCGGGACCGAAGACCTCGTAACGGATGTGGCGCGCCGGGACACCCGACTGGAGCAGCTGTGCCCTGACGGCCCGCATGAAGGGCAGCGAGCCGCAAAGGTAGACATCCGCGTCGGCAGACAGGTTCAGTCCCTTGAGGTCCATCAGACCGGAGCGGGCGCCGGGCTCGGCGGCAGCGTTCTGCTCGTACCAGAACTCTGCCCGGGCAGCGGGCAGGCGGCCGACCAGGCGGTGGGTGTCCGAGAGCAAGGCATGGTCTGCCGGAGAGCGATCGGCGTGCAGCACCGTGACCGGGCGGGTGGCTCCGGTCGCCGCGAGGTGTTCGAGCATGCCGACCATCGGGGTGCAGCCGATACCGGCCGAGATCAGCAGCAGAGAGCTGTCGGCCTCGTCGAGGACCACATCGCCGAACGGAGCGGACAGGGTGAGTTCGTCACCGGCCCCGACGGTGCGGTGCAACAGGTTGGACACCTCGCCCTCGGGCGCGTCGGACAGGCTCGCCACCCGTTTGACGGTGACCCGGCGCGGCTGGTCGCCGGGGGCGCCCGACAGGCTGTACTGGCGCACCTGGTGTACGCCGTCGGGCATCCGCACCCTGACGCTGACGTACTGGCCGGCGTGGGCGGGCGGCACGGGACCCTCGTCGGCCGGGCGCAGCAGGAAGGACACCACGTCGGGGGTCTCCTCGCGCCGTTCCACCACCGTCCACTGCCGCCACGGGTGACGAGGGTCGACCTGCGCCTCCTGATAGAGACGGGCCTCCTGGGCGATCAGGGCACCGGCCATGAGCCAGTACACCTCGTCCCAGGCGGCGGCCACCTGCGGCGTGACCGCATCGCCGAGTACCTCCGCGATGGCACGGAAGAGGTACTTGTGGACGATCGTGTACTGGTCCTCGGTGACACCGAGCGCGGCATGCTTGTGGGCGATCCGGGACAGCAGCGCGTCCGGCCTGGCCTCGGGATCGGCGAGCAGCGCCTGCGCGAAGGCGGCGATGGACCCGGCAAGGGCACGGCGCTGACCACCGCTGGCCTGGTTGCCGCGGTTGAACAGCCCGTCCAGCAGGTCGGGCTGCTCGGCGAACATGGTGCCGTAGAACCGCGCCGTTATCTCGTCCAGAGCTCCGCCGACGGCGGGCAGGGTTGCGCGGACGACGGCGGCCGAATCGGGCGAAAGCATGGGTCTCCTCAACAAGGTGGTGCGCAGGGGGAACTGTGCTCACCATCCTGGCGGTCCGTGTACCGGGCCAGATGGGCCGATCGGACCTCTCCGCGGGGCCAACCGGCTCGGGTGCATCCGGGAGTCTGAGAACGGCCCCGCCGACCGGGACCGCGCGACCGCGGAGGTCCTACCCGCCCATCGGCCGGAACGGGCCGTGCGTGCGCGCCCGGTTTGCCATGGCGGCCGCCGGCGCCTGATGCGTGGGAGACTTCACACGTCAGCGGGGCCCGGTCACATGATGCGCAGAACGTCCTTCACCGGGCGGCGGGGAGTGGCCGGGCCTCTCGGGCCGTAGCCGATACGCAGCACCATCTGCACCTGCCCCACGCCCGACCCCGGGTCGCGGACCAGCAGCCGCAGCTCTGCGGTCTCCAGCGCGTGGGAGGTCAGAGAGGTCACCAGCTCGGCCAGGGTGGCCTCCAGCAGCACCCGTTCCAGTGCCTGCCCTGCGTGCAGCCAGTCCTCAGGGCCGTCACCGGAGGTGCTCAGCAAGGCCAGGTGCGGGGTGAACTCGAAGGTGGTGCTGCCACGGTCGGCCACCGGCCGACGTCCGGCGAAGTCCCGTACGGGGGCTCTGCCGTCCCGTTTGCGTGGCCCGAAGGCGTACTCGGGGACGCCGTCGACGGCCGTGTCCGCTTCCGGTCCGAGCCGGGTCCAGCGGACGAGGTCCTCGCGGGCGCCGGGGTCCATGGCGTCCCGGCTCTCCGCGTCGCGAACCAGGTCGAGCACCGTCTCGGCATGCCAGGGGCCGGGGAAGTGCAGAGCGGCGGACTCGCGCGCGGCGGCGTCCTGCAGCATGGTCCGTACATCTTCGGGAATGTCCTCCTCCGCGAAGGGGTGGCGGCTGGTGTGCCTCTGCCGGATCCCCGCGTGCAGCCGCGCCAGGGAGCAGTCTCGCTCGCGCCCGGCCTCCTCGGCCAGATGGACGGCGGCGAGCAGCAGCGGGTCCTGCGGATCGGGCAGCAGCCGGACGTCCGGGGCGAGGCCCGCGTGCGCGGCGGCGACACGCAGATTGAACAGCGCCGCCCCACAGCCGATGTGCAGCGCCCGGTTACCGGGATCGGAGCGCGGCATGGCCCGCTCGTCATCGGCGTACAGCAGCAGAAGACTTTCGCCGGTCAGGAAGCGGAAGCGCCACGGCTGCGCGTTGTGCATGGAGGGTGCCGCCGTGGCCCCGGTCACCAAGGTGACCACCGTCTCCTCATCGACATGTCGCAATGCCACGGCTCTTCCTCACATAGACCGAAGTGCGGTCTCCGCTCACCAGGTACCCAGTGAGCGGATCGGTGGACACAGCACATCACCGCGATGGTCGCTCCGCATCCTGCGGGCCCACTCCAGTGTCCACCTCACCAGATCCCGTGACCCTGGGGAATCGGAACAGCGGCTGCTGCCGACGCGCGACGTCCACGCCCCCGGCAGAACACACCGGCTGCGGGCGATGCGGGGTCCTGGTTCAAGCAGAGCTCCGGATGGCACGGTCCTGGCTGCGTGGCCGGTCACAACAGGCCGCCCCAGTAAGGCCAGAAGCGCGTGAGGACCAGCAGCGCGATGGCTGCGTACCAGGCGCCGAGGAGCATCCACTGCGTGTCCCGCACGACCGCCGACACATCATGGGGCACGCGGACGATGCCCCACTCCAGGCAGTGCAGGGTCAGATACCAGAACAGGGCGATGCTCACGACCCAGACCGCGGCGCGGTGAGTGGAACCGCGCCCCGGCCGCGAACGACGCCATCGACATCGCCGGGATCGGCGAGTTCCCGGCGACGCGGTCGGGGCCGTACTCCTTGACGGTGTGCACCTGGGCGGCGGCGGTCAGCTAGTGCTGTGACCGCATAGGTTCACCGGGTTGGGTGGGTTGCTTGGGCGAGCGCCGTGTCTTTACGCCGTCCGGTCCCGTCCCCTCCGTGGCCGGGATGCCCACCAGGTCATGGGCTGGCTAAATGCAAGAGCGGCCCCGGCACGCGGTGGTGCGGTCAAGTAACGGAGGACTGGTATGGCAGGTGTTCGCGTGAACGGCGTCGGCCTCTTCTACGAGACGGTGGGCGCCGGCGATCCGCTGGTGCTGGTACACGGCTCGTGGGGTGATCACCACAACTGGGAACCGGTCCTGCCTGACCTGGTCCAGCGGTACCAGGTGCTCGTCTACGACCGGCGCGGCCACAGCCAGAGCGAGCGCCCGCCGAGGCAAGGCTCTCGCACAGAGGACGAGGACGACCTGGGCGCGCTGATGGACGAGCTGGGATTCGCGCCGGCGTATGTCGCGGGAAACTCCTTCGGTGCGTCGATCGTTCTTGGGCTGGCCACCCGACGCCCTGAACTCTTCCGGGGCCTAATCGCCCACGAGCCGCCGCTGGCGGGCGTTGTCACCGGAGAGCCCGAACTCCAGCCACTCATGGACGCCACCGACCAGAAGATCGGTTCTGTCCTCGCCCACCTGCGTGCGGGTGAGACGCAGGCCGGTGCCCGCCTGTTCGTTGAAGAGGTCGCCCTCGGACCCGGCGCCTGGGAGCAGCTTCCGGAACAGATGCGTGAGACGTTTCTGCATAATGCGCCCACCTTCCTCGACGAACAGAAGGATCCTGGCTGGGCGATGCTGGACCTCACGGCCCTGTCGCAGTTCACCGAGCCCGCGCTGGTGACCAGGGGCACCGCGGGCCCGCCGTGGTTCGCCACGATCACCACCCGAATCGCCGAAGCCTTGCCGCAGGCGCAGGTGCACACCTTCGAAGGGGCCGGGCACATCCCTCACGTGACCCACCCAAAGGACTACGTGGATGCAGTGACCGGATTCCTTCAGACAGCGGGCCGCCGGCCGTAGCTCACGGAGGGCCAGTGCCGTGTCCGTACGGGTTCGCCGGGTTGGTCAAGCTGCGGCTGCGTGGGGGCGTCCGCCCCAGCGGATGCCTTTCTCGCTGCGGATGCGGGCGCGTTCCTTGCGTTGGGCGGCGAGTACGTCGGGGTGGCGGGCGTTGGCGTTGCGCCAGCGCAGGTAGCGGTGCAGTGCCTGGGTTTGTGCGGGGTGGCTGCGGTGGTGGGAGTTGGCCAGGGTGAACTGCCGCAGCGGGCCGAAGTGGGCCTCGATCGGGTTGGCCCAGGAGGCGTAGGTCGGCGTGAAGCACAGCTCGACCTTGTTCTTCTTCGCCCAGCGGCGGATGTCCGCACCGGTGTGGGCGGAGAGATTGTCCAGGATGATGTAGATCGGGGCGCCGTCGGGTCGGGCGGCGCGGATCGACTTGAGTCCGGCCAGGGTGTTGGCGGTGCCCTTGCGGCGGCGGTTGACGCCCCACAGACGGTCGTCGCCCACGGAGTAGCAGCCGTGGAAGTAGGTGACCCCGTGGGTGCGGCGGTAGGTCGCCGGCAGCCGGTTCGGCTTGTCCTGCTCCGCCCAGCAAGAGCCCGCGGTGGGCCGGATCCCCAAGGGACCGAACTCGTCGAAGGCGAACACCCGGTCCGGGAAGCGCCCCAGCACCTCCTCGATCCGGTCGAGCTTGGCGTCGCGATCAGGGTCGGGCGACTCCTTCCAGGTCTTGGTGCGCTGGAAGGTGATGCCGCGGCGCTGGAGGAGGCACCGTAAGGCTTCACGGCCGATGCGGATGACACGGCCGTGCACTTTCCGCAGGTAGGCGGCGAGTTTGCGGATCGACCAGCGAGTGAAGGGCTGGCCGAGCTTGGTGGGGCGAGTGGTGGCCGTCCGGATGACGAAGTCCTCGTCGTCAAGGGTGAGCAGGCGGGGACGGCCTCCCGCCCACTGAGGGTCCAGGCAGGCCAGGCCGATCTCGTTGAAGCGGTGGATCACATCGCGCACGGTGTCCTCGTCGGCCTGGACCAGTTGGGCGATCACCGGCACCCGGTTCCCGCCCGCCGAGGCGAGCAGCATCATCGCGCGCCGGTAGCGCACCGAACTCGTGCTGCCCCGGCGCACGATCTGCTGCAGCTTCTGCCCCTCCCGGTCGGTCAGTCTGCGTACACGGACAGGCTCAGCCACCGTGCCTCCAGCGGTCGAATGGACGTCACCGCACATCCAACCGTCGCGACCACCAACCCGGCGAACCTACGCGGTCACAGCACTAGCTGACCTCCTTCCAGCCGGCGCGCACCAGGCCGCCCCTGCCACGGGCCCGCTTGTACGCACGGGCCTTGGCCGGGTCGCCGGTGATCTCGGCCCAGGCCGCCACCGGGTCACCGAGGCGCTTGCGGGCCTCACGCCACAGTGTCAGCAGCGCGCCGCGCACGTACGGGCAGCGGACCCTGCTGGGCGAGTAGGTGTACCAGGAGTACGACGCCCCGCGCGGGCAGCTGCGGGGCTCGCACTCGGGGCAGTCCGGCTCATCGAGGCCAAGCACGCCGAACGCGCCGGCCTCGACGGCAGGTCGTCCACCGCGGATGTCATCCGCGACCTGGAGGAACTGGCCGAACAGGTCCGGGCGCTGGGCGAGCTGACGGCGATGGCGACGACGTACGGCTGTGACGTCAGCCGTCCTGCGGCTACCGCGCACGAGGCCGTGCAGTGGCTCTACCTCGGCTACTGGACCGACGACGAGTCCGCCGTCGACGGACTTGCCGCGCTCCTCTCCGGCCCGGGCTGTGTGGAGCGGGTCGACGTGCTGCCGTTCCACAAGCTCGGCGCCGCCAAGTACGACGCACTGGGCGTCCCCCTTCCTCTGCGTGACACGCCGATTCGCGACCCGGCGCTGGTGGACCGGGTACGGGGTCAGCTCCGCGAACATGGGCTCGCGGCCCATTGACGCGGGCGAAAGTGGGGCCGACCGGCCCTGGTCCTGGGCCGTCCGAGAAGATGAGGATGCCAGCACCGGACGAGGCACACGAGGAGCGGTCGATGGCGCACAGCGAGCAGGACGGCAGCACGGGCAGCCCGATCAGGGTGTTCCTCCTGGACGACCACGAGGTGGTACGGCGAGGGGTGCACGACCTGCTGGAGGATGAACCGGACATCGCGGTCATCGGAGAAGCGGCGACGGCGGAGCAGGCATTGGTGCGGGTCCCCGCCCTGCGGCCCGACGTGGCCGTCCTCGACGTGCGTCTGCCCGACGGCGACGGGGTGACCGTCTGCCGTGAACTGCGCTCGACGATGCCGGACCTGGCCTGTCTGATGCTGACCTCCTTCGACGACGAGGAAGCACTGCTGGACTCGATCATGGCGGGGGCCGCCGGCTACGTCCTGAAGCAGATCCAGGGATCGGACCTGGTCACGGCCGTGCGGACGGTGGCCCGTGGCCAGTCACTGCTGGACGCGAGCGCCACGACCAAGCTCATGGCACGGCTGCGGGGCGGACAGCCGGCCGAGGAGCCGGAGATGCTGCCGGGCCTGACCGTCCGCGAGCGCGAGATCCTCGACCTGATCGGTGAAGGGCTGACCAACCGGCAGATCGGGCAGCGGCTGTACCTCGCGGAGAAGACGGTGAAGAACCACATCTCCCGCCTGCTCGCCAAGCTCGGCGTGGAGCGCCGCATCCAGGCCGCGGTCATCGCCACGCAGGCCCGCGACCGTATGCGACCCGACGGGCGCTGAAGGCGAAGGCCCGGCGGGCGGGCCCGCACGGCTGGGACGGTACCTCGTCCTGCTCCTGTTCGAGCCGTTACTGTGGTGGTGCACGGGACGGTTGCCAGGCGGCGTGGCGTTGGAGGAGTAGCGGGTGGAGAACGCCGAGGGAGCCCGTGAGGCACGGGTACGGCTGCCGCAACTGCGACTGGACGAGTTGCTGGAGGAGCTGCAGGCCCGGCTGGACGCGGCGCGCGGGACCCGGGACCGGGTGCACAGCCTGCTGGAGGCCGTGCTGTCGGTCGGCCGTGAGCTGGACCTGGAGCAGGCGCTGCGCAGTATCGTGGAGGCCGCGGCGGCACTGGTCGATGCCGAGTACGCCGCGCTCGGGGTGATCGGCCCGGACGGCAAACGGCTGTCGGCTTTTCACACGGTGGGTGTGGACGAGGAACAGATCGCGAGGATCGGACCCTACCCGGAAGGCCACGGCATCCTGGGCGAACTGATCCGCCACCCGGAGCCGCTGCGACTGCCCAAGCTCTCCGAGCACTCGGCCTCCTACGGCTTCCCGGCCCACCACCCGCCGATGAACACCTTCCTCGGCGTCCCCATCCGGGTGCGCGATCAGGTCTTCGGTAACTTGTACCTGACGGAGAAGCGCGGCGGGCAACAGTTCGACGAGGACGACGAGTCGGTGCTCGCCACGCTGGCCGTGGCGGCCGGCGTGGCGATCGACAACGCCCGCCTCTACGAGGAGTCCCGGCTACGTGAGCGCTGGCTGCAGGCGAACGCGGAGATCACCCACACGTTGATGTCCGGTGCCGACCAGGGCGGGGTGCTGCCGCTGATCGCGGAGCGGGCCAGGGAGATCACCGCTTCGGCCCTGAGCGTGGTGGCCTTGCCGGTGAGCGGGACGGACACACTCGCCGTGGAACTCGCGATAGGCCAGGAGGCCGACGTATGGCGGGGGGTCGTCCTGCCGGTGGAAGGCACTCTCGTCGGGCAGGCGTTCGTTCACCGGGCTCCTGTCAGCACCGCGGACGTTTCACGTGACTCCCCGCTCTCGGTCGGCCCGCCGCGCTCCGGCGGGCTGGGACCGGCCGTCGCCGTGCCGATCGGCTCGCGCGACGAGGCCCAGGGGGTGGTCCTGCTGGTCCGCCAGTCGGGCGGCCGGGAGTTCACCGGCAGGGAGACCGAGTCTCTCCAGGTCTTCGCCGCGCAGGCCGCCGTCGCGATGGAGCTGGCGGAACGCCGCCAGGACGCCGAGCAGATCACGCTGCTGGAGGACCGCGACCGGATCGCACGCGACCTGCACGACCTGGCCATCCAGCGGCTCTTCGCCACCGGAATGACGCTGCAGAGCGCTGGGCGGCGGGTCCAGGACGATGTGGCTTCCGAGCGCATCCTGCGGGCGGTGGACGACCTCGACGAAACCATCAAGATCATCAGGTCGACGATCTTCGGCCTGCGCTCCCGCGACGACGACACGGCGCCCGGCCTGCGCTCCCGCGCGGTGCGCGCGATCGGTGAGGCTGCTCCTCTTCTGGGCTTCGCCCCCAGTGTCCGTATGGAGGGCCTGCTCGACACGCACGTGCCCGGTAGGACCGCCGACCATGTCATGGCCGTCCTCACCGAGTCCCTGACCAACATCGCCCGGCATGCCCGCGCCGACCGCGCCGACGTGGTGCTGGACACCGACGGCAAGCAGGTCCGCCTGACGGTCACGGACAACGGCGTCGGCATCCCGGCCGGAGGCCGCCGCAGCGGCTTGGCCAACATGGCGGAACGCGCGCGGACGCTCGGCGGCGACATGGAGCTGCGGAGCCCGGAAGGAAAGGGGGCGCGGCTCGTGTGGCACGCTCCCCTGGGGCAGTCCTCGGGCACTGCGGAGGGTGCCCGTCCCGCCTCGTAAAGCGCGGCTCAGCTGCTGAGCGGCCCCTCGGCCCCTTTTCTCGGCGGCCCGGTCGGCGTCCGTCCCGTTGCGGCTCCCCCCTTCCTCTGTGGCACCGGCGCCGGTCGGTCCGGCCTGTTCGCTCGACTGCCCCGAACGCCCCTTCGTTTAGGGGCCGTTCAGCCCTGCACTGCGGACCTTTGGCGTCGGGTGCGCGGTGGCGCGGGCCGGAAGAGTGAGCGATGTCGGGAACCACTCGGACAGGGTTGGAGGGACCATCGTCATGGCCGTGCACCAGCCCACTCGCCGTCGCTCGCCTTTCCATCTGCCGTCGTTGCGCAGGACTCAGGCCGCTGCCGGACCGGAGGCGGACGTGTCGGCGGGTGCCGACACGCGTACCGCGCAGGCTCATGTTCTCGCCTCGGCCCGTGTGCTGATGGGTTTCGTCTTCCTGTGGGCTTTCCTCGACAAGACGTTCGGCCTCGGTTACGCGACCGCCTCCGGCAAGGGCTGGATCGACGGTGCTTCGCCCACCGCGGGCTTCCTCGGGCGTGTCGCTGTCGGCCCGATGGAGTCGACGTTCCACGCATGGGCCGGTGCGGCCTGGGCGCACTGGCTGTTCATGCTGGGTCTGCTCGGGGTCGGGCCGGCTCTGACGACGGGGGTGGCGCTGCGTCTGACGGCGCTCGCGGGAACGCTGATGATGGCGTTGATGTGGGTGGCTGAGTGGCCGCCCGCACAGCACCTGTCGGACGGGTCGGCGAGTATGTCGACGAATCCGTTCGCCGACTATCACCTGGTCTACGCGGTGCTGTTGGTCGCTCTGGCCGCTGGCTCGGCCGGTGACGTGTTCGGTCTGGGCCGGCTGTGGGCCAGGCTCCCGGTCATCCGTGACCACGGGTGGTTGCGCTGAACACGGCTGGTGGGGCGGGTCCGCCGACGGGCCCGCCCCACCAGCCCGTCGACAGGGACCGTCGGCTCTCTTCCGGAACCAGCGGCCCCTGCCCCGTTCGGACCCCGCAAGACACGCTGAGCCTCTCGGCCCCGAGACACATCAGCACTGGACCGAGCGGATTCCCCGGGAAGCCGCGCAGGGACTGAAGCTGCGTCACCCTGGCGTGGAGGTGAGCACCGAGCAGCGGACAGGAGTTCCGGCCGAGGTTCTGCTCGACGCCACGCATGACGCGGAACTGCTGGTACTGGGTTCTCGCGCCTTGAGTGGCCTCACTGGCTTCCTGGTCGGGTCGGTCGGCCAGTCGGTGGTCGCCCGGGCCGAGGTGCCCATGGTGCTGGTGCGCGCCGGGGAACGGGCCGCAGACGAGCACGTCGAGGACTCCGTCGGCCTTCCGTCCACCGCTACCGGTCTGCGGCCTGTGGTCCTGGGCCTGGACACCGACAGCCCCGACGACGCGATGATCACTTTTGCGTTCGAGGAGGCGCGATGTCGCGATGCCACGCTGACCGTCGTCACGGGCTGGAACCTCCCATCCTCCTACGCGTACAGCCTGGCCGCCGGAGTGGATCTCCGCGAGGACATCATCCGGGAGCAGGCCATGGCACTCGCCGAAGTGCTTCTGCCGTGGCGGGAGAAGTATCCGGACGTGGAGGTGGCCGAGGTCTCCCGGCTCGGCAGTCCCGCCGGCCTTCTGATCGACGCCTCTCGCGACGCCTCCCTCGTCGTCGTGGGCCGGCGCGTGCGCCGCAGCCCTTTCGGCGCGCACATCGGTACCGTTGCCCACGCGGTCATGCACCATGCCGTCGCGCCGGTCGCCGTCGTCGCTCACGACTGACGCGCGGACACGCCTGCTGCCACGACGGCCACCGGGCTCCTGTCCGCGCCGGTCCGGCATCGTCGCCCGGCACGACCTGCTGCACGTCTTCCTGCACCCGGAAGCGGAGATCCGCGAATCGGTGATCCGCGAATCGGTGATCCGCGAGGTGCTGGAGCGCGGTCTGCGGAGTGTTTCCGGCGGTATCGACGTGTTCCGGCCTACCCACCCCTACGACGATTCCCGGTTCGGCAACGGCACGAGCGTGCCACGCGGCGCCGCGAACGACCGGCCGCGGGTGACGGTGCGAGGTGGCCCGCCACGTCTACGCAGCCCGAGTACGGCACGTGAGGGCGTTCTCCGGCAGTGTCAGGACGGTCGGCCCTCGACGCCGACCGGCCCTGCCGTGAAGGATGGAGATCCGCGCAGGACCAGGCCCGGAAAGGCGGCCGGCTGATGTACCGCAATGACGGATTTCGGGAACTGAACCGACGGGAGAGCCTGCGCCGACTGGCCAAGGTGACGGTGGGGCGCATCGTCCACACGCGCGACGCCCTGCCGGCCGTCCTGCCGGTCAACTATCTTCTCGAAGACAACGGTGCCGTGTTGCTGCGTACGTCAGCCTCCTCCGAGCTGGTCCGCGCCGTCGACGGCGCCGTCGTCGCTTTCGAGGCCGACGAGGTCGACACCGCAGCGCACTCCGGCTGGAGCGTTGTCGTCACTGGTCTCGCCTCTGTGGTGACCGACCCCGACGAGCACGAGCGCCTGGTCCGCACCGGGCCCCGCTCCTGGGTGCCCTGGCCCGTGGAGGTCTTCGTCCGTATCGAGCCGGAACTGGTCACCGGCCGGGAACTGGCCGGCGGGCGCACCCTCCACGGAGTGAACCTGCCCTCGTGAGCTGTCGGGTGCTCCCGGACACCGGCCCCCACCTTCCGCCGACACGAGATCGTCCTACCTCGCAGGAGCTTTGCGGCGGTGTCCCTCCGGCCGGCGCGACCGGCCTCTTCTGATCTCTGCCCGGGGCACCGGTGGTTCACGAGCCCGGTCCGTACGAGCCGTCCATGATCCGGGCTGCCTGCCGGCGATCGGCGCGGCGCGGACCGCGCCGATCGTCCTTCCCGATCCTCCGAGCTCCGCGGGTGGCTGTGGGCCGAAGGGCCCTCCCCGGCAGTCCGGTGGTCCTCGCGCACGGGCCTCCCACGGGTACGGGTGGCATCTCGGCGCGGACTCGTCGGTTCTGCCGGGGAGGAACGGCGGGAGCCAGGCTGGGGAGACCGAGGAGGAGTTGCCATGAGCGGTCTCAGGACCAGCGAAGAAGTCGACGTCCAGGTACGGAACCGAGGGCAGGTGCCGGACGGGGCGGAAGCCTACGCCCGGAGGAAGGTGGAAGCCAGCGGGTTCGCAGATTCTGAAGGATTCCCCGTTGGCGGCCACTTGATGGGGAGTCACCTGGCCACCGATGGTCACACTGAGTTGCTGCTCGGGCAGTGCAAGGTGGCGGGCGAAGCCAGGCGCAACAGTCCTGCTGGCCACCGCTCCGAGTGCATTCGGCCGTGTGGCGAATGTCCCCGCCGGTTCCGCGTCGGATCCTGGAACCGACCCGCAGGGTCGGTAAGGTTCGGCGGGCCGTTGCGGGTGGCGGGGCCTGGACGGTTATGGCGTCATATGGTCTTCGGTGTGGCGCGCATGCCGACGTAGACGCACCTGGTGCCGTCGGTGAGGATGGAGAAGACCACCGGCATGTAGCCCTCGCTGAACGACGGCCCGGCGCCCGTGCCGGCGAAGACCGACTCGGTGACCGGTACGAGCTCGATGTCGAGGGGCGGGGACATGTCCTTCATGCCGTCGACGAACTCGTACAGCAGGTGCGCGCTGCCGTCGTCCTTCTGACTGACGGTCAGCAGGACGCCTTCGCGCTTGTAGGTGCCGACCAGTGGTGTCATGTCGACGGTGGGGGGCTGTGCGGCCGGTGCGAAGTCGTCCGGCATGCGCACGCTGGCCAGCTCGGCCAACAGTTCCCGCAGCAGGTCCGAGTAGAGCGCGCGGGCGTCGCCGCCGTTGGTGAGTAGTGCGATGGCGACGCCCGCCTGCGGGACGACGCGCAGGTAGGAGTGCTGTGCGACGGCTGAGCCGTCGTGGCCGTAGCCGGATATGCCGTCCCAGTCGTACAGCGTCCAGCCCAGGCCCCATCCGTCGGCGCTGACGGTCCACTTGTCCGGGCAGTCGACCTCGGCGGTCTGCATCGCCGCGACGGACTCGGCCGACAGCACGCGGGTACCGTCGGGGGCGGTGCCGCCGTTCAGATGCATCTGGGCGAATCGGACGGCGTCGCCCGCGGAGTAGATGACGCGGCCGTACGGTCCCGCCGAGCGCGGCATGAAGTCCCACACGGGCGCCGGGTCAGGGTAGGTGCCGGGCTCTCCCAGGTGGCTCATGGCGACCCGGAACCGCAGCGCCTCTTCGGGCAGCGTCATGGTGTGTTCGAGGTCGAGTGGGGCAAGGAGCCGGTCCCGCAGGGCCTCGTCCCAGGTCTGGCCGGTCAACACCTCCACGATGCGGCCGAGCACGACGTAGCCGAGGCTGCTGTAGGAGATCGCCGTCCCGGGCGGGCAGTCCGGCGCGACGCCCTGGGCAGCCTCGACATACTTGGCCAGGCAGTCGTCGCCCCGCCCGGAGTCGAAGGTGAAGTCGCAGGTCAATCCGCCGGTATGGCTGAGCAGTTGGCGCACCGTGATCGCCTTGGTGGCTTCCGCGTCCGGGGTGGCGAACTCCGGCACGATGTCCACGACGGGTGCGTCGAGGTCCAGGTCGCCGGAGTCGACGAGCTGCATCACCAGCGTGGCGGTGTAGACCTTGGCGACCGACCCGGACAGGAACACCGAGTCGGTCGTCGCCTCCACGCCGGTGCCACGGTGCAGCACCCCGCTGGCCAGCTCATGAACTTCGCCGTCCTTGAGTACGGCAAGGGTCGCGCCCGGCACGCGGTGGGCATCACGCAGCTCATCCAGCCGAGCCTGCCAGCGGTCGAGAGAGAAGCCGCCTCCGTCCGAAGCCGCCGTCCCCCAGCCCCCCTTCGCTGTCCAGTTGCCCTCTGAATCCCAGCTCACATCGCTCGACAAAGCGTCCTCCGTACATGTGGAAAGCGGTCGGTCAATAATGATCGTTTAGTGTGGCGGATAGAACAGCTGCGTGGCCGTCGGCACGCGGGGGCCGAGAATGCCGGTGAACCGCAGCCGCAGCCACGCGCCGCTGTCCACGGCCTTCGCCAAACTGGCGCCGCAGCACGTCAGAGCGCCTGGCCGCATCGTGGAGGTGCTGACCAGTGCGCAGGGGGTCGGCCAGTCCCGGATGCCGAGCTTCATCAAGAACCAGGAGGGTCAAGACCGAGCACGCCGTCGGCTGGAACATGAGCGGCCTCCGATTCTCGCTATACGCAGCCACACAAGCGCAGTCCCCGACACGCGACACAGAGTGACATTTCAACTGGCCGTACGTGGGGAATCTGAACTGGCCGCCGTCACTCACTGCCTTGAACAGCAGCTGAGCAGGGCAGGAAGTATCCCTTCATGCCTGGGCGGGGTCGATGGTGAAGCGCTCGGAGTAAGCCGTGCGGACGTAGTGGATCGCTGTGTGCGAGGTGGTACCGAACAAGCGCATCAGCCTGACCGGGTCGGCGGTACAGGGCGCGCGGATCGCACGGTGGCGGCCCGGACGGCCGGACGTGGCGGGACGGCTCGGGTCATGAGCACCGCCCGCACCGACAGCACCTTCCGGCCGAAGAGCGCCGCAGCATCCGGCACAAGTCGTTCAGCCTGGCCCGGCAGACACCGCAGGACGCCGTGATCGACCTGGAGGCCATGGACCACGACTTCTGGCTCTTCACCGACCTGGTCCCAGGGCACGACAGCGTGGTTCACCGGGACGCTGTCGGCGGTCGGCAGCGTATGGCGTCGCTCGGGACCACCGGCCGACAACGGGACTTCGAGGGACCGCTGAGCGTCCTGATCGCCCCGGCCCTGTGGGGGTAACCGACTCACCACCGCGCCGCCCCTTGGGGGATCGGACAGCTCGCGGTCGACGGCCCGCGCGCCGCCGCCAGGCACCGCGCCCGGGTCTTCGCCCTGCCCTCGCCTTCGCGCTGCCGCCGCTCCTCGACCAGACGCACCCCGTATTCGGAGGAAACCATGTCACGACGTACCGTCATCGCCGCTGTGGACGGCTCGGCCGAGTCGCTCGCCGCAGCGGCGTGGGCTGCCCGAAGGGGCATCCCGACCTCGACGTCAGCGTCGAGCAGGTCATCGGGCGCCCCGCGGAGGTGCTGCTCTCCGCGACGGAGCAGGCGGAGGTCCTGGTGATGGGATCGCGAGGGCTCGGTGTCCTCGGTGGTTTCCTGGCCGGATCGGTGTCCACGCGCGTCATCGCACGTGCCGAGCGCCCGGTTGTCGTCGTGCGGCCCGGCGAACGGGTCGAGGACGACAGAGCCGGTGGCAGCGCGGCCGGCAGGCAGTTCCTCGGTGTGGTGCTCGGCCTCGACCTCTCCCGGCCGTGTGACGAGTTGATCTCTTGAGCCTTCGAAGCCGGCACCGCTCGCGCGGCCGGGCTGCGGGTCATCCATGGCTGGACCGCCCCGGCGGTCTTCGACCACGACCCCGCAGCCGCCGACCCCGGCCATCGTGTCGCCCGGGGACTGCGCGAAGCGAGCGTGCTCACGGACGTACTGCGGCCGTGGCGCGGCACGTTCCCGCAGGTCGAGGTCACGGAACAGTCTGTCGTCGGCAGGGCCGCCCACCACCTCGTGGACGCCTCCGCGGAAGCCTCACTGCTGGTGGTGGGGCGGCGTATACGCCGAGCACCGTTCGTCACGCACGTCGGGCCGGTCACGCACGCGGTGCTGCACCACGCCGCGGCCCCAGTGGCAGTGGTCCCCCACCTGTGAACACGTACGGTCGGCTCGACGCGGACAGAGAGACCGCCGGGGCCGGCTGTCTCCGCTTCCATGGCACATCAGCTCCCCGGATCGGCCCTTCCGGCGGTCGCGCCGTCCACCCGGCCCGAGACCGGTTCGAGGCCCCGTCGGGCAGCACAACCAGGGCCGCTCAGGCCCACACCGGGGACGATCGGCCCCAGTACCGGATGCCGGGCCCCGTGTGAGGCTCACACCATCACGTCATTACGTCCGCTGGGGTCTTCCCCTACCAGCGGCAGCATCAGGAGGCGACATGTCCGGCATCATCACCGTAGGACTGGACGGGACCGACCACGCTTCGGCGGCGGCGGACTGGGCGGCCCAGGAGGCAGAGCGCCGGGGATCGGCCCTGCGACTGGTGCACGCCTGGGTCTGGCGCCCCACCGACGTGGTGTACGTCGGAGACCGGGCGGCCGAGGAGCGCTGGGTGCGCAACATGCTCGACGAGGCCCGGTCCCGCGTGGCCAGGGAGCATCCGGCCCTGGACGTCACGACCGAGCTGATCGTCGACGACCCGGTGCCCACCCTCCTGGCCGAAGCCGCACGCGCCGACATGCTGGTGCTGGGATCGCGCGGTTACGGCACCCTGGCCGGCTACCTGATCGGTTCCATCTCGATGAAGGTGCTGCGCCATGCGGCCGGGCCGGTCGTCATGGTCGGGAAGCCGCATTCCGGCACGCCCCAGCAGGATCAGGAAGTGGTGGTCGGCGTGGAACCCGGGCAGATCGGTGACGCGGTCCTGGAGTTCGCCTTCTCAGCCGCGGCCGAACGCGGAGCGACCCTGTGTGTCGTACACGCCTGGAGCGTACCGATGTCCCTCGCCTGGAGTCCGGGTTCGCTGTATCTGGTCGACGAGGCGAACGGTCTGGAGCAGATCAACAGGGAGGTCCTGGCCGAGACCCTCAAGCCGTGGCGCGACACGTATCCGCAGGTCGAGGTCGTCGAGCACTTCGAGATCGGCTCGGCCTCCGAGGTCCTGCTGTCCAATAGCGTCGGTGCCGGCCTCGTGGTCGTCGGGCGGCGCAGCCACGAGGCGGGCCTGCGACGTCTCGGCCCGGTCACCCACGCCGTTCTGCACCACGCCACAGCCCCCGTTGCGGTCGTGCCTCACGACTGTCCCCCTGGGTAGGGCCGTCGCCCACATCCCCTCACCGTGCGCACGAAGGCGCGTGCGATGCCTTCTCTCCCGCGCCGGCCGGACCGCTCGCTCGCGCCCGGCCCGAGCGGTACCCGTCCGGTGCCGCTCGACCTGGCGCGGTTGTGGCCGTCCGCTTCCGGCCGTCCGAGGCAACGGATGACTGCGGCTGAGCACCCCCGGCGCCCTCGGACCGCCGCGCACCCGCACCGATGGGGCCGGTCGGCCCCCGCGGGGGACCAGCGGCCCCTGCCCCGAGAACCTGCCGAACGCGACTCTGGAACCAGAGCATCCGACACCGGAGGAGACCATCATGACCCGCACGATCACCGTAGGGCTCGACGGATCGGCCGAGAGCGGAGCCGCCGCGGAATGGGCGGCGCGCGAGGCGAAGCTGCGTGACCTGCCGGTACGGCTGATCCACGTGTGGATGCCGGTGCCGGAGCCGATGGCTCAGGCACCTCTGCTGGGAGCAGAGACCCAGCAGCACTGGACCGAGCGGGTCCCCCGCGAGGCCGCCGAAGGGCTCAGGCTGCGCCACCCGGGGGTCGAGGTGAGCACCGAGCAGCGTACCGGGACGCCGACCGAGGCCCTCGCGGAAGCCGCCCGCGACGCTGAGCTGCTGGTCCTCGGGTCCCGAGCGCTGAGCGGGCTCGGCGGATTCCTCGTGGGCTCCGTCGGACAGGCCGTGATCGCCCGGACCCAGGTGCCCGTGGTCCTGGTGCGCGCCGGGGAACAGGCCGCCGACGAGCACGTCATGGACCCTGCCGGCATTCCGTCCGCCGCCACCGCTTTCCGCCCCGTCGTCCTCGGCCTCGGCAGCCCCGACGGCGCCGTCATCGCCTTCGCCTTCGAGGAGGCGAAGCGTCGGGAGGCCGCCTTGTACGCGGTCCAGGCCTGGGACTCGTGGCCCTATGCCGTCTACACCGTCGGGCCGGGTTTCGAGCACCACGAGGAGTTCTCCCGACGGAGAGCCGACGCACTCGCCGAGACCCTGCGTCCGTGGCGGCAGAAGTACCCGGACGTCGAGGTCGTCGAGGTGTCCCGCCCGGGCAGCGCCGCCGCTCTCCTGATCGATGCCTCCCGTGACGCCTCCCTCGTCGTCGTTGGCCGGCGTGTACGCCGTAACCCCTTCGGCACCCACATCGGTGCCGTCACCCACGCGGTGCTCCACCACTCCACCGCGCCCGTCGCCGTCGTCGCGCACGACTGACGCACGTCCGGACACAAGAGAACGAGGACATCATGAAGGCAGCGGTCGTACGGGAATTCGGTCAGCCCCTCGTCATCGAGGAGCGCCCCGACCCCGAGCCCGGCCCCGGACAGGTCCGTGTCCGCGTCGAGGCGTCCGGGCTGTGCCACACCGACATCCACGCCGCCCACGGCGACTGGCCCGTCAAGCCCACCCCGCCGTTCGTGCCCGGTCACGAAGGTGTCGGCCTTGTGGAGAAGCTCGGCGAGGGGGTCAGCCATCTCGCCGTCGGTCAACGGGTCGCCGTGCCGTGGCTGGGCAGCGCGTGCGGGCGCTGCGAGCACTGCCTGTCGGGCTGGGAGACGCTGTGCGAGAGCCAGGTCAACACCGGTTACGGCTGCGACGGCGGATACGCCGAGAAGATGCTGGCCTGGGCCGACTTCGCCCAGCTGGTGCCCGAGGGCGTCAGCGCCGTCGACGCCGCCCCGCTGACCTGCGCGGGCGTCACCACCTACAAGGCCCTGAAGGTCGCCGGCGTCCGGCCCGCACAGCTCGTCGCCATCTCCGGCGTGGGCGGTCTCGGCCATCTGGCGGTGCAGTACGCGAAGATCGCCGGCGCCACCGTCGCGGCCATCGACGTCACCGACGAGAAGCTCGAACTCGCCCGGGAACTGGGCGCCGACATCCTCATCGACGCCCGTACCCAGGACGTCGGGGCGGAGCTGAAGCGGCACGGCGGCGCCCACGCCGCCCTCGCTCTCGCCGTCAGCCCGGCCGCTTTCGAGGCCGTCAACTCGGGTCTGCGGCGCGGTGGGAAGCTCGTCATGGTGGCCCTGCCCGCGCATGGCACCATCCAGGTGCCCATCTTCGACACCGTGCTCAACGGCACTTCGGTGATCGGCTCCATCGTCGGCACCCGCCAGGACCTCGCGGAGGTCTTCCAGCTCCACGTGGCCGGCCGGACGAAGGTCATCCAGGAGACCCGCCCGCTCACCGCCGTCAACGAATCGATCGACGAGGTCCTGCACGGCCAGGTCAAGGCCCGCATCGTCTTCGACCTCGGCGCGGGAGGCCGGGAGCGGTGAGCCTGCCCCTGCTCGTCGGCGTCGACGGCTCCGAGCACAGCCTGCGGGCCGTCGACTGGGCGGCCGACGAGGCAGCCCTGCGCCGGGTGGCCCTGCGGATCATGTACGCCTCCCTGTGGGAGCGCTACGAGGGGCCCGCTCTCGCGCCGGAGGTCGGCAGCTCGTCCGGACGTGTCGCCGCGGAGGACATCCTCGCGGCCGCGGCCCTGCGGGCGCTGCGCCATCATGCCGGGCTGCCCGTGACGACCGCCGACGTGCTGGAGGAGCCTGGGCACGCCCTCGTGCGCGAAGGCCGCGACGCGTCCGCCGTGGTCGTGGGCAGCCGAGGACGCAGTGGTCTCGCCGATCTGCTTCTGGGCTCCGTCAGCCTGACGGTGGCCGCGCAAGCCGACTGCCCAGTCGTCGTGATCGGTGGCAACCACAGCAACCGCGCTGTGGGCGGGGGCCGGGATCACATCGTCGTCGGAGTGGCCGACGGGCCGACAGCGGCCGTGCGCTTCGCCTACGAGGAGGCGAAGCGGCGTGGTGTCCCGTTGGAGGCGGTACGGGCGTGGCGGTGCCCCATGCACGAGACGGTCGACCACCCTCTGCTCACGGGCGGTCCCGACCGACTGCACGAGGAACGGGCGGCCAAGGAGCTGGAGGAGACTCTCGCCGACGCTCCCGTGGAGGTGCGGCTGCGGCGGCGCACGGTGGAGGGGCCCGCCCACAGGGTCCTCCTGGCCGCCTCGCGAGACGCTGGCCTCCTCGTCATCGGCCGACGACGTCCCGGCCGCCCGGGGCCCCGTCTCGGACGGGTCGCCCACACGGTCCTGCACCACTCCGGCTGCCCTGTCGTGGTCGTGCCGGACGTGAAGTGAGTGCGAGGGCTCCGGTGTGGACGAGGGGACAGGTGGGACGTCTTCGGGACCGCACCCGGGCTCCGACGACGTCCCGCCGCCGTGCCTGGTGCAGAGCCGGCCACCTACTGCGGGAACTGCTTTGAGCGAAGCCGTTCGCCGCGTACGTGCACAAGATCTACGCCGCCTTCGCCGGGTACCGGAAGCGAACCGCCGAGAGAGGCCGGTGCGCTACGAACTGCAGGACCGGCGGCCGAGACACCGCTTGCCCCCGGCCGTGACCGATCGGGCCGCCCCGGAGGCTGGTACGGCGGGCGCTGCCCGTGGGCCGTCGGCCGCTCCGTACGGTGGCAGCGCGAGAACTGGGCCGAAGGCCACTGTGGGTCATTAGCGCTCTTGCGCGTGTCGACCGATCCGCAGGGCGATGCTGGGCTCAAAGTCTTGGCGCCCAGCTGCCACCGATAGGGCGGGTAGCGCCAGGACCAACTGAGGAGATCCTCGTGACCCAGCGACTCGATGGCCGGGGCCCGGCGTCCGGGGAGGTGCGAGTCGAGAGAGATGGTGCCGCTCCGGATGACCCAGAACCGGTCTGCGGGCCGGCCCTCCTCCAGCGGCTGTCCGGTCGGGGCGTGCTGCTGGTCGGAAACGCTTTCGCCTACTGCGACGACTCTTGACCCAGGCTGCCCCCCCCTGGTCGAGGCAGGCAAGGTGCCAAATGAGGAGGAGGGCAGCGGAGTTCCGCTTGGTGGACGGATCCGTACCGCGGGCCCGGGGCTCTCGGCCGGGCGACCAGGCCATGAGGCCCCCGGCGCTGTCGCAGGCTCGTACGCTGGTCCTTCGAGGCTGAACGCCACCCCCGTGCGGGGATCGCGGTGCCGTCTGCCGTCTGCCGGATCAGGACACGGGCGTGCCGCGTCGCGGTGAGCGCTTCGCATCGGACGGGCGCGGTCCGGTGAAGCGGGTGATGACGGGGCCGGCCACGGCGAGCAGGAGGACATAGGCGGCGACCAGGGCGCCGAGCCGGTCATGGCCGTTGCCCATGAGGCCGATGATGACGATGGAGAACTCGCCCCGAGCGATGAGCGCGGTCCCCGCCCGCAGCCGTCCTCGGCGTCCCACTCCTTCGCGGCGTGCCGCGTACCAACCGGACGCCACCTTCGTCGCGGCGGTGACCACGGCCAGGAGCAGGGCGACCGGAAGTACCGGCAGCAGCGAGTCCGGTGGGATGGACAGGCCGATGGCGAGAAAGAACACGGCGGCGAACAGGTCTCGCAGCGGGCTCAGTACCTTCCGTGCCCGGTCGGCCGCTTCGCCCGTGAGGGAGAGCCCGACCAGGAAGGCGCCGACCGCCGCCGAGACGTGGACGGCCTCCGCGAGGGCCGCGACGACCAGTGTCACGCCCAGGACGCGCAGCAGCAGTTGCTCCGCGTCGGGGTGCGACAGCAGTCGCCCCAGGTGATGCCCCCACCAGTAGGACATGGTGAGCGCGGCCGCCACCGCGCCCAGGGCCAGCAGCACTCCGAGCAACGCCTGCTGCCAGGTGCCTCCGGCGGCCACGACGGCGAGCAGCGGAAGGTACGCGGCCATCGCGAAATCCTCCAGCACCAGCACGGACAGTACTGCCGGGGTCTCGCGGTTGCTCATCCTCCGCAGGTCGCCCAGGAGCCGGGCGATAATGCCCGAGGAGGAGATGTAGGTCACCCCGGCGAGCGCGAGGATCCCTCCGGCGTCCAGCCCGAACAGCCATCCCGCCACCGCGCCGGGGGTCGCGTTCAGTACGAGATCGACCCATGCCGAGGGGAGGTGGCGGCGCAGACTGACCGTGAACTCCGGCACGGTGAACTCGAGACCGAGCACCAGCAGCAGCAGGACGACGCCGATGCCCGCGCCGGTTTCCACGAAGGAGCCGGCTGCCGGGACGGGGGCGATTCCTCCCTCGCCCAGCGCCAGGCCTGCCAGGAGATACAACGGGACCGGGGACAGCGCGAAGCGTCGCGCCAGCGTGCCGAGCAGACTCAGGGAGGCGAGGATGATGCCCAGCTCCAGCAGCAAGGCGACCGAGATGTGCATCCGCTCAGCCCCGGACGAGCTGATCCACCGCGGCGATCCCCTCACGGGTCCCGATCACCACCAGTACGTCCCCCGCACTGAGGACCTTCTCCGGCCCGGGGGACGGGATGACCTCCTCACCACGAACGATCGCCACGATCGACGCGCCCGTCCGTGTCCGTGCCCTGGATTCTCCCAGCGGGCGGCCGACGAACGGGGTGCCGGCGAGCACCTCGACCTGCCCGGCGCTGAGCCCGGGCACCTCTCTGGTCAGATCCGCGAACCGCTCGGCGATGCGCGGCGCGCCCAGGATCTCGGCGAGGACGTCGGCCTCCTCGCCGGTGAGCCGGAACACGGCCCGTGCCTGGTCCGGGTCCCCTTCTCCGTAGACCGCCAGTTCGAAGTCGCCCGAGCGCCGTGCGACCACGCCGACCTTGTCACCCTCCAGATTGACGAACTCGTAGAGCAGCCCCACACCCGGCAGTAGCACTTCGTTGACGTCCACCCGCACTCATCCCGTCCGCCGTGAAATCGTTGTCGTGCGGCTCGGTATCCCGACCGCCCTGCCCTGGGTACTCGGCATCCGAGGACGGCAGCTCAAGCTCCGGCCTCGGCCGCGGAGGCCCACTGGTCACTCTTCCTCTCGTTGCGCTTGGGCCGGCAGGGCCCGTCCGGCCCCGCACGGAGGGCCGGACGGGCCTCCATGCGGGGCCGGCTCCGACCGGGGCGCTGGCAGCGGTCGTGTCGGACGAGTGGGTCGGGACGGTTGGCCCTGAAAGTGGCCCACATGCCCCATGGCAGGAGGAGCATGTGCGGGGTGGACTGGGATACGAGAGTCAGGCGGTCCGGACGTAGGAGGCATGGTGAGTGGTCTGGTGGTTGTGGGTGTGGACGGGTCGGAGTCGAGTTTCGCCGCAGTGGAGGCGGCGGCTCGGGAGGCGCGGGCGCGTGGGGTGGGGCTGCGGGTGGTGCACGCGCTGGTCTGGCCGGTGACGTATGTGCTTCCGCGCCCTTCGCCGGGGGGCGCGTCGCCGTTGGGGCCGCCGCCGATGGACCCGTCCGAGGACGGGCTTCGGAAGATGGCCGGGGGGCTGGTGGCCGAGGCGGTCGGGCGTGCGCGGGCGGAATCGCCGGAAGTCGAGGTCAGCCACGCCGTGGTGACGGGTGAACCCCTGAGCGTCCTGGAGGCGGAGTCCCGTGCGGCCGAGCTGGTCGTGGTGGGGTCCCGAGGGCTGGGCGGGTTCGTGGGGCTGTTGGCCGGGTCGACGGCGGTGCACCTGGTGGCACACGGGCGGTGTCCGGTGCTGGTGGTTCGCGAGCAGCCCCTCGCGGACGGTCCGGTCGTGCTGGGCGTCGACGGCTCGGCCGCGGGCGAACCGGCGGTGGACTTCGCCTTCGCCACGGCGGAGCGGCGGAAGGTCCCCCTGGTGGCGCTGCACGCCTGGACGACGTGGAACGCGCCGCTGCCCGCTCCGCAGGACGCGTCCGCTCCGTACGCCAACCCGCCGGGCGCTCTCGCCGAGGAGGAGGAGACGCTGCTGTCCGAGGCGCTCGCGGGCTACCGGGCGCGGTATCCGGATGTGGTGGTGGAGCGCCGGGTGGTGCACGGCCGAACACGTGAGGCGCTGATCGACGCGAGCCGCTCCGCACAGCTGATGGTGGTCGGTGCTCGAGGACGCGGCGGGTTCGCCGGACTGCTGCTCGGCTCGGTCAGCCAGGCCGTGCTGCACCACGCCCACTGCCCGGTCGTCGTGGTGCGGGCGGCGGGCGCTCGGCACTGACCACGCCTTGGCGCGGGGCCCGCCGACGCGTTCTGAGGTGCGGACGCGGACTGCCGAACAGACGGTGATGACGCCGCGCGGCATGTACGTACGCACGGCGGGGGGCGCAGCCCTGCTCGGTCGCGACGGCTTCAGGGCCGCTCGGCAGGGCCGAGTGGTCCTGAAGGCGGCCTGTTGGTCCCTGGGCGCAACGGAGTGGCCGCGCCGAGGATGGGGGTCAATGAGCCGCGCATCGGCGGCGTCCAGGACGGGAGAATGCAATGACTGATCCGGTGATCGTGGGGGTGGACGGTTCCGCCTCGGGTCTTGAGGCGGTCGACGTGGCGGCTCGTGAGGCGCGCCTGCGTGGAGCCCCGCTGCGGATCGTGCACGCTTTCGGCCACGCGCCCGGCCACCGTCCGGCCGGCGGGCCGCCGTGGAGCCCGGCCGACCACGGTCTGGAGCCGATGGCCCGGGGGATGCTGGCCGATGCCGAGGAACGGGCCCACGCGGCGGCACCGGGCGTGGCCGTGACTCGGTCGGTGGTGGCGGGGGAGGCGTTGGAGGTGATGGAGATCGAATCGCGGTCGGCGTCCTTGGCCGTCGTCGGCAGCCGGGGACTGAACGGGTTCTCGGGATTGCTGCTGGGCTCGACCGCGGTCCATCTGGCCGCACATGGCCACTGCCCGCTGATGGTGGTGCGAGGCCGCACCGATCCGTCCGGAGCGGTGCTGCTGGCCGTCGACGGCTCCGATGCCGGTGGGTCGGCGGTGGAGTTCGCGTTCGCCGAGGCCGCCCTGCGCGGGGCACCACTGGTGGCCCTGCACGTCTGGAACACCTGGAGCGAGCGCGCCTACGAAGGCCCCGGCGACCCCCTCAACGCCATGGTGGTGGACATCGAACGGCTCCGAGAGGCCGAGCAACGCCTGCTGGACGAGACGGTCGCGCCCTGGCAGAAGGTCTTTCCCCACGTCAGGGTGGAGCGGAGGCTGGAGCGTGCCCGGATCCGCCCGGCCCTGCTCGACGCCAGCCGCGACGCCCAACTGGTCGTCGTCGGCGCCCGGGGACACGGTGGTTTCACCGGACTGCTGCTCGGTTCGGTCAGTCAGGCTCTGCTGCACCACGCCCACTGCCCCGTCACCGTGGTCCGCGGCCAGGAATGACCGTGCCTCAGCAGACCACACGACCGAGAGCAGCGCTCTGCCGGTACCGGGGGCCCGCAGCCGGATGCCCATCGACGCGACGCCGCCGACGTGGCGGGCTCGCTCGCAAGTGGTTCCGGAACGTGGCCTGACCACCGCGGACGCCGAACGGCGGGCCGACGCCCGGGGAGCCGACGAACTGGCCGAACCGGTCCGCCGGCAGCGGTGGGCTGCGCCTGCTGGACCAGTTCCGCAGCTGGCAGATCGGCATCCTGCTTGCCGCCGCAGTCATCGTCGTCGTCCTGCTCGTCAACGCCACCATCGGTTGCCTGCAGAACGCCGTGCCGAGCGCAGCCTCGAAGCGCTGTGCCGGATGCTCGTCCCCACTGACCGAGTGCGCCGCGACGGCGAGGCCCAGGTGGTCCCGGCCGGCTTTCTGGTCCGCGGCGACACCGTCCTTCTGGAAGCCGGAGACCGTGTTCCGGACGACGGGCGCCCGGCCATCGCCGAGGAGCACGTACCCGTTGCCGAGCGCACCGGCATGCTCTTCATGAACACCGCGCTGACTCGCGGTCGCGCCGAGATGATCGTCACGGCCACCGGTATGCGTACCGAGGTCGGCGCGATCGCCGAGGCGTTGCGCACCGGCGCGGAACCCTCCAGCCCGCTCCAGGTACAGATGGACATCCTGGGCCGGAGCCTGGCCGTGTCAGCGGCATGGCCGTGGCCGCCTACGCCCTCGTGGCCCTCCTACGGGGCGAAGAGCTCGCCGACCTCGCCCTTCGGGCGGTGGCCCTGACCGCGTCAGCTTCCATGCCAAGGGAGCCGTCGACGTCCTTCTGGACCGCTGCACCCATGTGCTGACCGAGAGAGGTGGCGCGGCTGACCTTCACAGCCATCGCAGGGATCGCCGATCCGCCACGTCCCCAGGGCCGTGACGCGGTTGGCCTGGCTCAGGCGGCCGGTGTGACCGTCAAGACGGTCACCGGGGAGCATACGGACACCGCAGCCGCCATCGCCCCTGAACTCGGCATCACGGGAGACATCGTCTCGGGGGCCGAGCTGACCCGGATGAGCGACAAGGAGCTCACGGACCGCATCGATGACGTCGGTGTGTTTGCCCGCGTCGCCCCTGAACACAAGGTGACCGTTGCCGAAGCCCTGGCCCGCGCCTCCGCGGTCCCGCAGCCGCCGATTCCCTCCGCCCGCATTGGTCTGGACCGCGGCGGGCTGCCTGCTACCGTCGGCCGTGAGGATCGCGGCGACGGTGAAGAGGGGGAGCGCGATGATCGGCAACAGCGCCGGGCGGGCATTCATAGGATCGTTCACCTCGGCGGGCGGGCGCGGAATCACCGCCGCCGCCGTGGACCGGGACACCGGTGCGCTGACCGTGCTCGGATCCACGGACGCCGTGCCCGACCCCTCGTTCCTCGCCGTCGGCCCCCAGGCGGGCGGTACGGCCCTGTACGCGGTCGGCGAGAGCACCCCGGGTGTCGTCGCCGCCTTCGCCCTCGACGGCGACGTACCTGCCCTCCTGGGCCCCGTCCGGGCTGTCGACGCCGAAGCGCCCACCCACCTCGCGCTCGCCGCGAACCACCTGGTCACGGCCAATTACGGCTCCGGCAGCGTCACCGCACTCCCGGTCCTCGCCGACGGATCGCTCGGGGCGGCGTCATCGGTGCTCCGGCACGAGGGCAGCGGGCCGGACGCCGGACGCCAGGAGGCGCCGCACGCCCACCAGGTGCTCGCCGACCCCTCCGGGAACTGGGTGGTCAGCGTGGACCTCGGCACCGACTCCGTGCACGTCTGTGCCCTGGACCCCGCCACCGGCGCCCTGCGACCGCACGGCGAGACGGCCCTGCGTCCGGGTACCGGACCGCGCCATCTGGCCTTCCACCCCTCGGGCTCCCTCGCCTACGTCCTGGGCGAGCTGGAGCCGACCCTGACCGTGTGCCGCTGGGACGCGGCGACGGGCCGCCTCGACGTGCTCGGGGAGACGCCGGTGCTGCCCGAGCGCGAGGCGGCCGACGACGCGGCGCGCACCTACCCGTCCGAGGTGGTCGTCGCGCACGACGGACGCTTCCTGTGGACCGCCAACCGGGGCCACGACAGCATCTCCGTGCTCACCCTCGACGAGAGCGGCGAGCAGGCGGCCCTGGTGGCCACCGTCGGCTGCGGCGGCCGCTGGCCGCGCGACCTCACTCTCGACCCGAGCGGCCAGTGGCTGTACGCGGCCAATGAGCGCTCCGGGAACGTCAGCTGGTTCGCCGTGGACGCCGGGACGGGCGTCCCGCAGCACGCGGGCTCCGTCGAGGTCCCCGCGGCCTCCTGCGTCGTCCTCGTCTGACAGCGGCCGACCCGGACAGCGCAGCCGCCCCGACAGCACAGCGGGCCCGGACCGGAGATTTCCTCCGGTCCGGGCCCGCCGCGCTGTCCGGCTTCCCGAGCCGCCGCCCGACGGCGACGGCGTCCGGTCAGTGAGCCTGCGCGCCCTGCGGCGTCGCCGGCGTGATGCCCAGCGTCGTGGCGTACAGGGACAGCACGAGCTTGCCGATCGCCGGGTAGGCGCCCAGCGGCTCGGCCGTCGCGCAGCCCGCCTCCTTCGCGGCGGCGTCCAGCAGACCGGGATCGACCTCCGGACCCACCAGGTACGGCGCCAGCGCCAGCTGCGCGGAGCCGGAGCCCTGGAGCTGCTCCGCGATCGAGGCGACCGAGCCCTCCACGTCCAGCGCGGCGGCCATCACCGGCACGGCGAGCCGGGCGGCCAGCAGCATGCCGGTGATCCCGGCGGCCTGCACGGCCTCCTCGCCGCCCACGGTGGCCAGCACGATGCCGTCGGCGGCGGTGGCGACGGTGAACAGCCTGGCGCGGTCGGCGCGCGCGAGACCGGCCTCCGACAGCCGTACGTGCAGGGCCTCGGCGAGCAGCGGGTGCGGGCCGAGCACATCGGTCAGCTCGGCCTGCGTACCGCTGTCCATCACGGACTGCCGTATCCGCCGGATCAGCGCGCTGTCGGGACCCGCGAGCAGCGGGACCACGACGGCGGGCGGACCCGCGGGCTCGGCGACCTCACGCCCGGCGGCGACGGCCTGCTCGAAGCGCGCGACGCGCTCCGCGGCGGTGTGGGCGAGAACGGTGGCAAGGGTCGGGTACTCGGCATCGTCGCCGTCGAGGTAGCCGATCCGGGCGTTGAGGCCGGGCAGCTCGGAACGGGCGATGCTGATCACCTCTTCGGCCAGGCTGCGCGTGGCCGAGGAGGGGGTACCGGGAACGGCGAGAACGAGCGCGGCAGCGCCCTCGGGTGCGACCACGGGCTCCGGGCGGCGGTGCCGTCCGGACTGGCGAGGTCGCGGCATTCGTACAGGCAGGCCGGAAGCGGGCCCAGTGGGGGTGCTCATGGCGCCGCATGCTACTGGTTTTGCCTCCCCCTCTGTTCGGGGAGGGTCCGGTCGAGCGTTAACTATCCGCTTATGTCCGATCAGTCATGTACCACCGGAGTGTCCCTGTCTGTCGGCTCGTCGTTCCGCCCGGTCTGCGTCCGTTTCCGCTCCGCCTCCCTCTCCGTCCCCCGGCCCGTCACTCCGTACGGGGCTCGTCGCGCACCGTCGTTCCGACGGGCTGTCCGGTCTCGTGCTCCCGGGGCACGAACAGCATCGTCGGGTGGCGCGGCAAGCGCAGATCCCCGGCCGCCAGAGCGCACGCGATCCGGAGTGCGCCTGTCAGCGGATCGCCCGCCGCCGAGGTCACGCGCGCCCCTGGCAACAGACGCGCCAGCTCCTCACGCAGGGGCAGGAGGAGTGGGTCACCCATCCGGAACAGGCCGCCCGTCAGGGCCACTTCGCCGACCCCACCGGCCTCGCCGTCCTGCCCGGCGGTCGTCGCGCGCGCGGCCGCCGGGCACACGGCGGCCGCCGCCTCTGCGATATGGCCGGCGGCCGCCCGCAGAATGCCGGCGGCGACCGGATCCGCTCCGGCGCACGCCGCCACCTCCGGGGCGAACGAGGCCAGCACGGCCGGCCGGTCGGAGCGCGGGTAGAGCAGCCCCGGCAGTGCCTCGGCCGGTCCGAACACGGCCCGCAGCCGGTCCAGCAGCGCGGGGGAACCGCCGCGCCGCCCGTCATGGGCGCGCATCGCCGCGTCCAGCCCGGCCCGGCCGATCCACGCACCGCCGCCACTGTCACCCAGAAGATGACCCCACCCGTCGGCCCTGTGCCATTCCGTCAGGTCCGTACCGAGGGCGATCATGCCCGTGCCGCCCGCGACGACCGCCCCGGGGCGCTGTCCCACCGCGCCCGCGTAGGCCGTCACCGCGTCGGCGGCCAGCGCCAGCCGGCGTACCCCCAGCGCGTCCGCGAGTGCGCCGGGCAGCTCCGCCCGCAGCCGCTCGCCCAGGGTGGCCATCCCGGCGGCCCCGATCGCCAGCGCCGCGATCTCGCCCGTCGGGGCGTCGTCGGGCGCGGACACGGCCGCCCGCGCCAGCAACTCCCGGGCGGCGGGCAGCAGCTGGTCCAGCAGATGTCCGGCGTCGATGCCGCCGGGCCCCGTCCGTACCGGCTCGGCACAGACCGTCGTCGAGAGAGCCCCGGGCAGCCCCACCCGGCCGAGCGCCACCCGCAGCCCGGAGCCCCCGGAGTCGACCCCGAGGACAGGTGCGCCGGCTCCGGGCGGACCCGTTCCGGCCGGACCGGGCGACGCCGGGGGGTGGCTCACGGAAGCCGCCAGTCCACCGGTTGAGCCCCTTGGCGCTCCAATAGTTCGTTGACGCGGCTGAACGGCCGCGAACCGAAGAAACCCCGGTCCGCGGACATGGGGGAGGGGTGCGAGGACTCGATCGCGGGAAAGTCGCCCAGCTGCGGGCGCAGATTGCGGGCGTCGCGCCCCCACAGCACCGACACCAGCGGAGTGCCCCGGGCCACCAGCGCCTTGATGGCCTGCTCGGTGACCTCTTCCCAGCCCTTGCCCCGATGGGCGGCGGGCCGCCGGGGCGCGGTGGTCAGCGCCCTGTTGAGCAGGAGCACCCCCTGCCGCGTCCACGGCGTGAGATCGCCGTTGGACGGCCTGGGCAGCCCCAGATCCGCGTGCAGCTCCCGGAAGATGTTCTCCAGACTGCCCGGAAGCGGCCGGACGTCGGGGGCCACCGCGAAGCTCAGCCCGATCGCGTGTCCCGGGGTGGGATACGGATCCTGGCCGACGACGAGCACTCTCACCTCCTCGAACGGCTGCTGGAACGCCCGCAGTACGTGAGCCCCGGAGGGCAGGTAGGTGCGCCCCCCGGCGATCTCCGCGCGGAGGAAGTCGCCCATAGCGGCGATGCGTTCGGCGACGGGTTCGAGGGCGTCGGCCCACCCCGGCTCGATGATCTCTTTCAACGGTCGTGCTGCCACGGCCCGCACTCTACTGCTGATACGACCACTCCGATCAACTGCCGTCAGCCGAGCGTCACCGCCCGCACGCACAGGACGTCCGGCAGATGCGAGGCGAGCTGCCGCCAGCTGTCCCCGTCGTCCGCGCTGGCGTACAGCTCGCCGTTGCGGTTGCCGAAGTAGACCCCGGCGGGATCGGCGTCGTCGGTGCACAACGCGTCCCGCAGCACCGTGCCGTAGTGCGCCCCGTCCGGCAGGCCCTGCGTGAGCGGCTCCCAGGTGCGCCCCGCGTCGCTCGTACGGAACACCCGGCAGCGGTGTTCCGCCGGGACCCGGTCGGCGTCGGCGTTGATCGGGAAGACGTACGCCGTGTCGCCGCGGTGCGGGTGCGCGACGGCGGCGAACCCGAAGTCGGAGGGCAGGCCCGCACCGATGTCGCTCCAGTGGTCGCCGGAGTCGTCGCTGCGGAACACGCCCCAGTGGTTCTGCAGATAGAGCCGGTCCGGGTCGGCCGCGTCCCGGGTGACCTTGTGGACGCACTGGCCGAACTCCGGGTCCGGATCGGGAAGGAAGACCGCCGAAACGCCCTTGTTCGAGGGAGCCCAGCTCGCACCGCCGTCCTTCGTCCGGAACACGCCCGCCGTCGACACGGCGACGGTCACCGCCCGGGCGTCCCGGGGGTCGGTCAGGACGGTGTGCAGCCCCTCACCGCCACCGCCCGGCTCCCACCGCGAGCGGGTCGGGTGCTCCCAGAGCGGGCGGATCAGCTCGAACGACTCGCCCCGGTCCTCGGAACGGAACAGCGCGGCCGGCTCCGTGCCCGCGTAGACCACGTCCGGCGCCTCGGGGCCGGCCGGGTGCAGCTGCCAGACGCGCTCCAGCGACGCCCCGGTGGACTTGGGGAATCTCACCGCGGGCTGTCGCGGCTCGACCCAGGTCTCACCCAGATCGTCCGAGTGGAAGACGGACGGTCCCCAGTGCGCGCTGTCCCCGCCGACCAGGATCCTCGGAGTGTCCCCCCGGGTGTCCACGGCGACCGAGTAGATCGCCTGCGCGTTGAAGTGCGGGCCCGTGATCTCCCAGGTCCCGCCGCGTCTGCGGCCGATGAAGAGACCCTTGCGGGTGCCTGCGGTGAGCAGTACGTCGGTCATGGTCCTGGACCTCCCGAAACGCTGTTGTGCCGGAACAGTGTCAGTTTGCACCCGGCCACTGACAGTGGCCCGCGCACACGCCCGCGGCCCGCCGGTGGCGTGTTCCCCTGCCCGGAGCCCGCCCGCCGGACCGCCCGAGCCCCCGGGCGGTCCCAAGCCCCCGGCGGACCAGGCCGGCGCGCGCCCCGCCCGCGCGCCCCGCCGTCGGCAGCTGACATGCTGGCGAAGGAGGGACAGCGGCCGGACAGCAACCCGGGGGCGGCCCGGACAGCAGTCCGGGAACGGCGCAGGAGACACCGAGGAGACGATGATGGGCAGCGGGATCACGGACGCCGACGGCCACCCCGTGCCGGTCACGGTCACCGCGGGGGAGCCCGCCCCGGTCAAGGTCACCGCAGACGAGCCCGCTCCGGTCACGGTCGTCGAGGGCGAGGCCGGCCCGGCTCCCCGCGTCGGCATCCGGCTCTCGCCCCAGGCCGGTGAGCTCCTCTGGTCCTGCACTCCCGAGGCGGCCCGCGAGCTGGCCGCCGCACTCCTCCGGGCGGCCGAGGAGACCGAGAACGCGCCGGGGGAGCGACCCGTCACGGTCGAGGCGGGCGAACTGCGGCGCGGCGACGTGCGCGACGGCGACCGGGCCATGACCGTGGAGAGCGCCCGGACCGACGGCTCCACGGTCCACGTCACCTGGAAGTCCGGAGCAGGCCGCAGCTGGACCCAGGCGTACGCCGCCGACACCGCGATCACCCTCAAGCGGCGGCTCCCCGAAGGCCGTTGACGCACCCGGCGCGTCCGGGTCCCCGCACTGCGCCGCGACCGTCAGCGCTGCGTGCGCGATGTCGGTAAGGTGGCCACTGATGTTCACCGAACAGGGCCCCACCGTGCGCGAACTGGCCGTCCAGGCGCTCTCATCGACCGAGCGCGGATACGACCTCCTCGCCCCGAAGTTCGACCGGACGCCCTACCGCACCCCTGACCGCGTGCTCGACGCCGTCACCCGGGCGGTGCGCGAGCTCGGCCCCTTCGACACCGGGCTCGACGTCTGCTGCGGCACCGGCGCGGGAGTGGGCGTGCTCCGGCAGCTGTGCCGGGAACGGGCCGTCGGGGTCGACTTCAGCGCGGGCATGCTCGCCGAGGCCCGGGGCGCCTTCCCGCCCGGGAGCGCGGGGCCGGCGGTGGACTGGGTACGGGCCGACGCCCGCTCCCTGCCCTTCGCGCCCGTCTTCGATCTGGCCCTGAGCTTCGGCGCGTTCGGCCACTTCCTGCCCGCCGAACGCTTCGGCCTCTTCGCCGAGGTGCACGGATCCCTCCGGCCGGGCGGACAGTTCGTCTTCCCGCTCGGCGCACCGCCCCCGGTCGGGTCACGCGCCTACTGGTCGCTGCTCGGCTTCGACGCCGCGATGCGGGTGCGCAACGCCCTGTGGCGGCCGCGGTTCATCATGTACTACCGCACGTTCCGGCTCGGCGATGTGCTGGAGGACCTGACGCAGGCGGGATTCTCCGTGCGGCTGCTGCCGTTGACCGATCTGGGACCGCGCCCCGACGGCAGTCCCCGGGCCCGGCTGGTGGTGGCGACCCGGGAGCGATAGCGCGGGCGGGGCGCAGCTCAGCGGGTTTCGTCCCGGGCCGCGGCCAGCAGCCCCGGCCAGTCGGGGATCTTCACCGGGCCGCGCCCCAGCGAACGGCCCAGCTCCGCCTCCGCGCGCTCGATCGACAGCCAGCCGGCCCACTCCACCGGCCGCAGCCCCCACGCCCGCAGCATGGCCAGCGGATCGTCCGCCGCCGCACGCCGCGTCAGTCCGGCCGCGTCCTTGAGGAGCGAGGCCACCGTCTCCTTGGCGCAGGAGCGGTTCGAGCCGATCACCCCGGTCGGCCCCCGCTTGATCCATCCCGCCACGTACTCACCCGGCGACGGCGACCCGTCCCTCAGCACCCGGCCCGCCGCGTGCGGCACCGTGCCGCGCGCCGGGTCGAAGGGCAGCCCCGGCAGCTCCACCCCGCGATAGCCGACCGCCCGCAGGACCAGTTGGGCCTCGACGTCCTCGTACGCCCCGGTGTCCCGGACCCCGCCCGCGCCGTCCGGCGCCGTCCGGGCGAACCGTACGCCGGCGACCCGCCCGGCACGCTCCAGCACCTCCACCGGCCGCAGGAAGAACCGCAGCCGGATACGGCGCGCGGCACCGGCCGCGCCCGGAGCCCCGCCCGGCACATCCTCGGCCGCGCCCGCCGACCAGCCGCGCAGAACCTCCAGGTTCCGCCGCACCACGGCGGGCAGCGGCAGCGATCCGGGCGGGCCGTCCGGAGCCGCGTACGCCGGGTCGAGCGCGAGCTCCGCCGGGTCGACGACGACCCGCGCCCCGGGCAGCGCCCCGAGCTCACGCAGCTCCTTGGTGGTGAACCGGGCCTGGGAGGGGCCCCGTCGGCCCACGATGTGCACGTCGCGCACCCGGCTGGCCGCCAGCGCGCTGAGCGCGGCGGGGGGTACGTCGGTGGTCCGCAGTTCGTCGGCGCCGCGCGCCAGGATCCGGGCCACGTCGACCGCCACGTTCCCCACGCCGATCACGACGGCCGAGCGGGCGTCCAGCTCGAACGGATCGGAGCCGATGTCCGGGTGGGCGCTGTACCAGGAGACGAAGCGGGTGGCGGAGTAGCTGCCCGGCAGACTCTCGCCCGGCACCGCCAGCGGGCGGTCCGCCGACGCCCCGACGCAGTAGACGACCGCGTGGTACAGCTCAGCGAGCCGGGCAGGGGAGACCCCGTCCGCCCCGCCGACGCCGACGTTGCCGACGAAGGTGACCCGCTCGTCCTCCAGCACCGCCCGCAGACTGTTCTGCAGCGACTTGATCTTCTCGTGGTCGGGCGCCACCCCGTACCGCACGAGTCCGTACGGGGTGGGCAGCCGGTCCAGGACGTGCACGCGCACATCGGGCACGAGCGACTGCTGGAGCAGGGCCTGGGCGGTGTAGACCCCGCTGGGACCGGAACCGACGACGGCGACTGAGAGCACGGCGCACCTCTTCCCGGAGGTTGCTTCCAGCATCGCACCACCGGGCCGATCCGCACCGCCGCATGCACGGGGCAGGCGGCCGGGTGCGCGAGCGGCTCAGTCCATCAGCCCGCGCATCCGGTTGATCTCCACGGTCTGCTGGGCGATCACGTCGCTCGCCATCTCCTCGACGATGACGTCGTTCCCCTCGGTGAGCGCCTCCGTGGCCATGGTGATCGCTCCCTGGTGGTGGGTGATCATCAGCTTCAGGAAGAGCACGTCGAAGGCCTTGCCCTCGGCGGCGCGCAGCTTCTTCAACTGGGCGTCGGTCGCCATGCCGTGCATCCCGGAGTGGTCGTGCTGCTGCTGGCGCCGGTCGCCGCCGTTCTTTTTCAGCCATCCTTCCATCGCGCCGATCTCCGGCTTCTGACCGGCCGATATACGTTCGGCGAGCCGCTCGACGGTGGTGGAGGAGGCCCGTTCCGGGACGAGGTCGGTCATCACGAGCGCCTGCCTGTGATGTTCGATCATCATCTGCGTATAGCGGAAGTCCGCGGAGTTGGCCGTGTCCTGACCGGCTTCCTTCACGGCCTCCTCGGCGGAGAGCGTCCGGGCGGGTTCACCCGGTCTGCCGGGCGCGACCACGCCCGGACCTGCGTCCTTGGCCTGGTTCGACGCCCCGTCACTGCTGTCCGCGTCACAGGCTCCCAGGGCGAGTACGACGGCAACCGCCGCCGCCGCGAGAGCGGTTGAGCGCAGAGTCGCGGACCGGCGATGGATCAACACGGAGACCTCCTGTGCCACATGGTTTGTTGCGGACCGTCCTAACACGCTTCCACCGGCCAAAGATCAAAAACTCTTCCTACGTCTGTGTTGCCATCTGTTGATGTGTACATGGGAGGGACGATACTGCCGGGGGTCCATGAACCGTTCGACCCCGAACGGATACAAGGGAGGACGCAGTGACCTCGTTGCACACCACCCGCGTGCGGCGCAGACGTCTGGGCGCGGTGGCAGCCGCAGCCGGACTCCTCGCCACGCTGCTGACGGCCACCACAGCGGCCGCGACCCCCGACCCGGGTGACGCCCCGGCCGACCGCGGTTCCGTCACCAGGAGCGAGCAGGCCGAGGCCAGGGCCGCGATAGCCGGCGGTGACATACCCGGCGTGGACGAGATCGTCCACAGCTCCAACATCAAGCACCTGACGAACGTGCCGAAGGGCGCCCTGAAGGGCACCAACACGGACCTCGCGTTCCAGGGCAAGTACGCCTACGTCGGCAACTACGACGGCTTCGTCATCTACGACATCAGCAAGCCGAAGAAGCCCAGGACGGTCGCCCAGGTCCTCTGCCCCGGCTCGCAGAACGACATCTCCGTCTCCGGGAACCTGCTGTTCCTGTCGACGGACTCCTCACGCAGCGACGACTCCTGCTCCAGCACCACCCAGCCCGCCACGGAGAAGTCCTCCTGGGAGGGCATGAAGATCTTCGACATCAGCAACAAGCGGCGGCCGGAGTACATCGCCGCCGTGGAGACCGCCTGCGGTTCCCACACGCACACGCTGGTGCCGGACGGCAAGAAGAACGTGTACGTGTACGTCTCCTCGTACTCGCCCAGCGAGGCGTTCCCGGACTGCCGGCCGCCGCACGACGGGATCTCCATCATCAAGGTGCCGCTCAAGGCGCCCCAGAGGGCCCGGATCGTCAACTTCCCGGTGCTCTTCCCGGACGGCGGCAATCCCGGTGCGCCCGAGAACCCGGGCGTCTCCAGCACGACCGGCTGCCACGACATCACGGTGCTGCCGTCCAAGGACCTGGCCGCCGGAGCCTGCATGGGTGACGGTCTGCTGTTCTCCATCAAGGACCCGGAGCGCCCGAAGATCATCGACCGGGTCCAGGACAACGTGAACTTCGCGTTCTGGCACTCGGCGACCTTCAACCAGGGGGCGAACAAGGTCGTGTTCACCGATGAGCTCGGTGGCGGCGGCGCGGCCACCTGCAACGAGGAGGTCGGTCCCGAGCGGGGCGCCGACGGCATCTACGACATCGTCGGCAAGGGCGACAAGCGCAAGCTGGTCTTCCGCAGCTACTTCAAGATCGACCGTCACCAGGCCGACGTCGAGGTCTGCGTCGCCCACAACGGCTCGATCATCCCGGTGAAGGGCCGCGACCTGATGGTCCAGGCCTGGTACCAGGGCGGCATCTCCGTATGGGACTTCACCGACTCGTCCAAGCCCAAGGAGATCGCCTTCTTCGAGCGCGGCCCGGTCACGCTCGACCGGGTCACCACGGCCGGCCCCTGGTCGGCGTACTACTACAACGGCCACATCTACTCCAGCGACATCGCCAAGGGCTTCGACGTGCTGAAGCTGAACGACCGGCGCACCAACCCGGCCAAGCGGGTCAAGCTGGACGAGCTCAACGTGCAGACGCAGCCGGACTACTTCGAGCGCTGATCCGTCAGCGGTTCCGGTAGCCGACTCGTCACGCATTCCGGGGGCGGTGTCTCCCGGGCGGTCATCCGCCCGTGCGGCACCGGCCCCGGTGCGTGTGCCGCCGGAAATTCATTGACCGATGAGCCGGGTGGGGACATGCTGGATCCCTGCGACGGCGGACTGCGCAACTCCGGTCCCCGGCGCGGCCCCCGGCCGTGTCCCACGTGGCACGCCGAGGGTGCGCCTGGATCCGGCGACGCGGGGGATCGCCGGATCGGGCGCGATCTCCCCACCCCGCCTTCGGCCGCGGCGCCAGGGAGGTCAGGCGGCGGCGCGGACGCTCCCGCCGGTGGCGGCGGACCACTCCACCAGCAGCCGCTGATACTCCGCCTCGTCCTGCGGCGTCAGGCAGCCGCCCGAGCGCTGCCACAGCTCGCGGATCTCCGCGTTGACCTCGGTTGCGGGACGCACGGATACGGCGGAATGCGCGGATACGGACGACGGCATCGGGGACATGTCCACCAGGCTACGGCCACAAGCGACTGCCATTACCCCATCCGCAGCGGGATATGCCTCACACTTCGGCCCGATTTCCCTTGTTCGCTGCGGGCTTCAGCGCGGGACCAGCCCCAGTGAACGCAGGCCGTCGGGCCGTTCCGGCGCCGGCAGATGGTCCACGAACCGGACCTCGCAGCCCAGCGCCGCCGCGCCCCCGTCCGCGTTCCGGTCGTCACCGACCATGACCACGTCCGCCGGGTCCCGGCCGATCAGTGAGCAGGCGGTGCGGAACAGTTCCGCGGCGGGCTTCTGGAGTCCGTGCTCGAAGGACAGGACATAGGCGTCGACCAGGGCGTCGAGCCCGTGGGCGCGGAAGACCGGGCGCAGGTCCCAGCCGATGTTGCTGACCACGCCGACCGGGGTCCCCGCCCGTCGCAGCGCCGCCAGCACCTCCGCGGTGTCCGGGTAGGGCTGCCAGGCCTCCGGCCGCATATGACGGTCGTACAGCGCGTCGTACAGCCCCGGATCGGGCAGGGTGACGCCCCGGGCCAGACCGGTGTACGCCTCGCGGTGCAGAGCGGCGCTCAGGTCCCGGCGTGCCATCGCGCCGGCCAGCTGCTGCGGGACCCGGACCGGGGGCGGGCCGCCCGGCAGGGCGCCGGCCGCCGTGAGCTCTCTCACGTACCGCTCGAAATCCTCCGGGGTTACGTCGATGTCCTCCTCGCGCAGCACAGCGGCGAGCCAGTCCCGGACCGGCTCGATACGGAACAGGGTTCCGGAGAAGTCGAACAGCACGCCTTTGATCACCATGGGGCCGATCCTTCCCGCTCCGTCCCCGTGCGGACAAGAGCGCCCCTCTCGGGCCCGCAGGGGCCGCTTCCCCTCCGGCCGGAGCCCGGGGCGCGCCGCGTATCGGGAGTACCCGGCGGTGCTCGCCGTCACCACGGTCGCTCCCCGCAGCGCACCGCCCACGACGTAGGTCAGCCGGAGCACCCCCAGATGCATCCAGTACGCCCGGCGCAGCCGGACGAGCGGCCCGCAGCTCACGACGGCCGTCAGGCGGGCCCGGCGGGGAAGGCGGCGGAGTCGGCTTCCCCGCGCCCCGGGGGCTATCCCAGCGCGCGGAGCCCCGGCACGAAGGCCACGACCAGCGGGACGACCGGCACCAGTGCGGCGGCGGCCGTCAGCCGGATCCTGCGGCCCGCCGTCAGCCGATCGACCGGTGACAGCAACCGGTTGACCCGGAGGGGCACTTGGGCGTGCGGGGTGGGGCAGGGGCCGAACACCCCCCGGTCCTCGTTGAGTCCGACGAGGGCGAGCGCGGTCGTCAGCCGGCCGAAGCGGCGGGACGCCACGTCGTCGGCGGCCAGTTCGACCAGCCGGTGCATCTCGTCGCGGAACGCGGCGAACACCGGGATCTGCGGGAAACCGATCGCCAGCGCCGACGAGCAGTGCAGCAGCCAGTCGTGCCGGGCCTGGGCGTGCCCCTGTTCATGGGCGAGCACGGCATCGAGCTGGCGTCCCTTCAGACGGCCCAGCGCGGCGGTGGTGATGACGAGTCGCGGAGCCGTGCCGGGCAGCCACCAGGCGTCGGGGCGTTCGCCCTCCAGCACCACGAGACGGTCGGCGCCGGGCTCCTCGCCGGGCATCAGCGGGGCCCGCACCAGCAGTTCCGCCCGGCGCTGCGCGCGGCGACGCCGCGCCCGCCGGATCTCCCGCAGGAGCATCGCCCCGGTCCACAGCCCGCCCAGTGCCAGCAGCACCGCGATGACCGCCGACCACGGTCCGTACGCCGCCAGGGCATACGCCTCGACGACGGCGTGCGGGGCGGGGGCGAAGACATGGCCGCGCACCGCCTGCCAGGCGGCGGCCGCGCTCAACGTCATGGACAGGGCGAACGACAGGAGCACCCCGGCCACCACGCACTGCCAGACCCACAGGGCCACGACCGGCTCGCGCTCCGGCCACCGGGCGCGTGCCATCAGGCGCGGGGTCACCAGGGCGGTCAGTGCACCGAGCAGCAGCAGCGCGAGGGAGACCAGCATGGCTCCAGCTTAGGAGGGGCGGGTCGGCCGGAGTACGGCCCCGACCGGCAAGTGACGCAGACCACGGTCCGGCGGGGGTTCTGTCCCACTTCCTGTCTCACAGGGTGAGCAGCATGGCGAACATGCCGATGCCCATCGTCAGTCGGCAGGCCGTCGTGAGCTCGGGCCGTCCGTCCGTCCCGCCCCCGAAGCCTCCCGGGCCCCGCCCGGCGACTCCCGGGCCGCCGGCCGGGGCCACGGCGGTCCCGGGCACCAGACGGCCGGCCGAGCCCAGCACGTAGAACGCGTAGTAGACGAGCAGCACCCCGGTCAGCAGGGGTATGCCTCCGGCTCCGCCGCCCGCCCCGTGCCCGGTATGCCCGCCCCCGCCGCTCCCTGCTGCTGCCGCCGGGGCCATCGCCACGGCCATGTAGACCATGGCCAGCGAGCCGACCAGATGGTGCCGGTGGTGGCCGCCGCGCAGGGCGGGCCGCAGCGCCCGCAGCGCCGCCGCGCCGAACAGCACGGCGTACACCGCCCAGGCCCAGTCCGGGGGCGACAGCGCCGCCGCCGGAACGGCCATCGCCGCCATGCCGAAGCCCATGAGCGCCTCCGAGCGGGCGGTGCGGCGCTCCTGCGGCGTTCCCGCGCGCGTGCACAGCAGGCAGTAGACGCCGCTCACCGCGCACAACGCCATCAGCAGCCAGCCGGTCAGGGCCCCTCCGTGCACGGCGCGCCTCCCCCCGATCGGACGTACCCACTGTTAAGGGTCGCCCCATCGATGCCCGGGCGGCCGCCGTCGAACCCGGCGCACGGGGGTGTGAAGGAGGTGCGCCCGGGGCCCGCCCAGGGCGCACGGGGTCGCGTTACTCTCGACCGCACGCGCGACGGCGGAGACCGCGAGACCGTGCGCGCGGCAGCGGAGCCTTACGTACGGCAGTAGAGAGTGCGTACGGCAGCGGAGAAATACGTATGGCAGCAGAGAGCGCGTACGGCAGCAGAGAAACGGAGCGCCCCACCATGGACACCGCGACGACCCCCGACTCGGCCCGGCTGACCTTCCGCGACGCGACCGAGGACGACATCCCGGCGCTGGTGACCCTCATCGAGTCCGCCTACCGCGGCGACTCCAGCCGCACCGGCTGGACCACCGAGGCCGACATCCTCCAGGGGCAGCGGACCGACGAGCAGGGGGTGCGCGAAGTCCTCGACGCCCCGGCGGGCAGGCTCCTCACGGTCGAGCGCGGCGGCGAGCTCGTCGCCTGCTTCCAGCTCGAACACCGGGGCGAAGCCGCCTACTTCGGCATGTTCGCGGTCCGTCCCGGACACCAGGGCGGCGGACTCGGCAAGCTGATCATCGCCGAGGCGGAGCGCATCGCCGGGGAGACCTGGGGCGTCGGCGAGATGCATATGACGGTGATCTCGGTGCGCGAGGACCTGATCGCCTGGTACGAGCGCCGGGGCTACCGCCGTACGGGACAGCTCACCCCGTTCCCGTACGGCGACGAGCGCTTCGGCATTCCGCAGCGCGACGACCTGGCCTTCGAGCTGCTCGTCAAGAACATCGGGGAAGGCCCGCTCGTCGAGAACGCCGGGGAAAGCGCGTGAGAGCGCCCGCTCTCAGGCCGTGAAGCGCCCGGTGCGGCGGATCTCGGGGAAGTCGGTCGTCGCGCCGTCCAGACCGAGCGCCCGCGCGAGGCGCAGCTGGTCCTGGGTGTTCACCACCCAGCCGATCACCTTCACGCCCTCGGAGTGCGCCTGTTCCACCACCTCCAGGGTGAGGCGGCGGATGTTCAGCGCGAGCGTCGCCGCGCCCGCCGTCCTCGCCCGGTCCACCACGTCCGCACCCCAGCGACTGGCGATCAGGACCGTGCGTACGCCGGGCACCAGCCGGGCGATCTCGGTGACGGCCTCGTCGTGGAACGAGGACACCTCGACCCGGCCGACGAGCCGGCGCTCCCGGATCACGTCCGCCAGCGCGCGGGCCGCCGCCACGTCCTTGATCTCCGCCTGGAGCGGGGAGGACACGGCCTCCAGGACTTCTTCGAAGACCGGGATCCGCTCGCCCTGCCCCGCGTCGAGCTCGCGCAGCTCCGCCAGGGTCTTGGCCGCGATCGGGCCGGTCCCGTCCGTGGTGCGGTCCACCTCCGCGTCGTGCATCACGGCGAGCGCGCCGTCCTTGCTGAGGTGGAGATCCAGCTCGATGGCGTCCATTCCGGAGGCCTCGGCGCGGACGAAGGAACGCAGGGTGTTCTCGGGCTCGACGCCCATCACTCCGCGATGACCCAGGGTGAGAAATGACAAGGCGACCTCGCTTCCGTCGGCGGCTGTCCGTCGACCGCTCCTGCCCGCGCGGAACTACGGCACTACGGCACCGGTGAGGGTAGCGGCCACGGCCCGCGATGTCCCTTGCCGTGCGGGCCCGGTTGCCGGGGCCCAGGAGCGGCGGCGGGAACTGTGCGCCTTCCCGGAATACGACAGGAAAAACAGCGGTGACCATGGGGGGTACGCAGGATAATTTTCAGTGCCCCCTTGTCGGGAGGAACCCTGCACGGCTACGGTGAATCCACGCGAGGTTCTCCCGTGGAGGAAGTGTTATGACGGAAATTCTTGTGCACAACGCCACCGACGGCGCGATAGCTACGGCCCAGCGGGTGGTCGAGCACCCGGCCTGGCCCGTGCTCAAGGATGCCGTCGAGGAAATCCGCCCCTGGCAGTCCAAGGACGGATCCATCGACTTCGAGGCCGAGGGCGCCCCGTCCCCGGCCACCGTCGAGCAGGTCCTCGACCGGGTGATCGCGGCGGTCGAGGAGCTCTCCCCGCTCCTCCCGCACGACGTCGCCTACCACCGTGCGCTCGTCACCGACCTGCGCCGCTGGGCCGCCGACGGCTTCCGTGTCCCCGACTTCCTGGACTCGCTGCTCGCCTTCCAGCCCGCGAAGGACCGGACCGACGGCCTCCAGCACCTCGTCGTCTTCGCGATGTACACGCAGAACGGCAACCCCGACCGCAACCTCGAAGCGGTCGTGCTCAAGATGGTCTGGCCCGAGTGGCTCGCCGACCTGGAGGCGAACCGCTACGACAACCCGCTCTTCTGCGGCATCACCTTCGAGGACTTCACCGCCGGGTACGACACCAACTCCGCGGTGCTCTTCCCGGAGACCATCGCCGTGCGCGAGGCCCCCGAGCGCTTCAGTTGGGGCGGCATCTTCTGCGACCGCGAGGCCGCCCGCTTCCGCCGCGTCACCGAGGCCTCCGTCGACCTGCTCGGCCTGGAGCTGCCCGACGACATCCGCGAGATGATCGGCGACCAGCAGCGCTGCGAGCAGGCGTTCGTCCTGTGGGACATGGTCCACGACCGCACCCACAGCCACGGTGACCTGCCGTTCGACCCGTTCATGATCAAGCAGCGCCAGCCGTTCTGGATGTACGGACTGGAGGAGCTGCGCTGCGACCTCACCGCCTTCAAGGAGGCCGTGAAGCTGGAGTCCGAGGGCAACGCCCACGGCCGTGACGTGCAGTACGCGGTGCTCTTCGACCGGATGTTCCGCTTCCCCGTCTCCGGCGAGCGCGTCCGCAACTACGACGGTCTCGGCGGCCAGCTGCTCTTCGCGTACCTCCACAAGCACGACGTGGTCCGCTGGACCGACAACACCCTGAAGATCGACTGGGACCGTGCCCCGCAGGTCACCAACCAGCTCTGCGCGGAGATCGAGAAGCTCTACCGCGACGGCATCGACCGGCCCAAGCTGGTCCACTGGTTCGCCGCGTACGACCTGGTCTCCACCTACCTCGCCCCGCACCCGGGATCGCGCTGGGCCAAGGGCCCCGACGCCCTGGACCTCACACTTCCTCCTCGCAAGCTCGTTGACGACGTGCTTCCGGACGAGTTTCCCCTGAGCATGTTCTATGAGGCGCTCGCCAAGAAGCTGAAACACGTGATTGCCTCCACCAAGGGAATCACCGCGGCGAACGACGAGCGGGCAGCCGCGTGAACCATTTTCCCGAGGAGGCGGTGGCCATGAACGCGAACGGTACGGGCGAGGGGACGGGTGTGCTCGAAGGAGCCGTGGTCGCGGTCGCCGGAGCGGCCGGCCCCGCGGGCCGCGCGACGCTGCTGCGGCTCGCCGAGGCGGGCGCGACGGTCGTCGGATGCGACGCGAACCCCGAACGGCTCGCCGAGGCGGTGGACGCCGCCCGGTACGCCCACGGGGGCGCGACCGTCACCGGCGAGACCGTCGACCTGCTGGACCTCGACGCCACCCGCGACTGGGCCAAGCGCACCGAGGCGGAGTTCGGCCGCATCGACGGACTGGTCCACCTCGTCGGCGGCTGGCGCGGCAGCAAGTCGTTCCAGGAGACCGTGCTGTCCGACTGGGACGCCCTGGAGAAGCTGCTCATCCGCACCGTCCAGTCGACCTCGCTGGCCTTCCAGGAAGCCCTCCAGCGCAGCGACCGGGGCCGCTATCTCCTGATCAGCGCCGCCGGGGCCAGCAAGCCCACCGCGGGCAACGCCGCCTACTCCTCCGCCAAGGCCGCCGCCGAGGCGTGGACCCTCGCGCTCGGCGACGCCTTCCGCAAGGCGGGGGGCGAGGAGGGGCCGCGTACCGCTGCTGCGATCCTGGTGGTCAAGGCACTGGTGCACGACGCGATGCGCGCCGAGCGCCCGCATGCGAAGTTCGCGGGCTTCACCGACGTCACGGAGCTGGCCGAGGCCATCGCCGGCGTCTGGGACAAGCCCGCCCCCGAAGTGAACGGAAAGCGCCTGTGGCTGACTCCGCAACCGTGAGGACCGACGCACGACGTCACCACGATCCGCAGGTACGCGGCTTCGCCAGTGACAACTACGCCGGCGCGCACCCGGAAGTACTCGCGGCCATCGCCCTCGCCAACGGCGGCCACCAGGTCGCCTACGGCGAGGACGACTACACCGGTCACCTCCAGCGGGTCATGCACAGCCACTTCGGCCCCACGGCCGAGGCCTTCCCGGTCTTCAACGGCACCGGAGCCAACGTGGTGGCACTCCAGGCGCTCACCGACCGCTGGGGCGCCGTCATCTGCGCCGAGTCCGCGCACATCAACGTGGACGAGGGCGGCGCGCCCGAGCGGATGGGCGGGCTGAAGCTCCTCACCGTGCCCACCCCGGACGGCAAGCTCACCCCCGAGCTCATCGACCGGCAGGCGTACGGCTGGGACGACGAGCACCGGGCCATGCCGCAGGTCGTCTCGATCACCCAGAACACCGAGCTGGGCACCGTCTACACCCCCGACGAGATCCGCGCCATCTGCGACCACGCCCACGAGCGCGGCATGAAGGTGCACCTCGACGGGGCGCGGATAGCCAACGCCGCCGCCTCCCTGGACGTGCCGATGCGCACGTTCACCAACGCGGTCGGCGTCGACGTGCTGTCCTTCGGCGGCACCAAGAACGGCGCGCTCTTCGGCGAGGCCGTCGTCGTGCTGAACCCGGACGCGGTCCGGGCGATGAAGCATCTGCGCAAGCTCTCCATGCAGCTCGCCTCCAAGATGCGCTTCGTCTCCGTCCAGCTGGAGGCGCTGCTCGCCAAGGACCTGTGGCTGCGCAACGCCCGGCACGCCAACGCCATGGCCCAGCGGCTCGCCGAGGGCGTCCGGGCGATCGACGGGGTGGAGATCCTTTACCCGGTCCAGGCCAACGCCGTGTTCGCCCGGCTGCCGCACGCGGTCAGCGAGCGGCTCCAGCAGCGCTTCCGCTTCTACTTCTGGGACGAGGCGGCCGGGGACGTCCGCTGGATGTGCGCGTTCGACACCGGCGAGGACGATGTCGACGCCTTCCTCCAGGCGCTCAAGGAAGAAATGGCGCGCTAGCGCATCTCGCGCATAGTTATGCGGCCGATCGGAAATCGATGGACTTCCGGTCGGCCGCTTCGTACGCTCTCCGAGCATGGAGCTGACGCAGCAGTCCCCGGACATCGGCGCGTATCTGGCCGCCGACGAAGCCATCGACCATGAGCATCCCCAGGTCCGCGAGGTGGTGACCCGCCTCGCGCTCGACGCCGACACCGCATACGCATACGCGCGGGCCGCCTTCGAGTATGTCCGCGACGCCCTTGCGCACTCCGCCGACTCGGGGGACCCGCGGGTCGCCTGGCGCGCATCCGAGGTGCTCGCCACCCGTAACGGCATCTGCCACGCGAAATCGATCGCGCTCACGGCCCTGCTGCGGGCCCGCGGCATCCCGGCCGGTCTCTGCTACCAGCGCCTCGCCGACGGCGACGGAGCGAACCCGGTGGTCCACGGCCTGGTCGCGCTGCGGCTTCCCGGGGCCGGGCGCTGGGCGCGGGTGGATCCCCGGGGCAACAAGCCGGGTATCGACGCGCAGTTCTCGCCGGAGCGGGAGCGACTGGCCTGGGTGGCACGCAAAGAGTTCAATGAAATCGACTATCCGGTAGTCTATGCTGCACCGCCCGAGGTGATTCTTCGCGCGCTGAGAGGTGCCCGGGACCGCTCGGAGCTCTGGCGGAACCTCCCCGGAGACCTCTGAACCCACCCAGTACCCCGCACCACCGCGCCGAGCCACCGCACCCGGCCAGGCAGTAAGGCAGACGATCACCCTCACCGTGTCCGACGAGGTGCGCACGATCGCACCGGGCTTCACCCACCTCGCCGTCGAGGCGCACGGCCTGGTCAACGGCCCCAGCGACACCCGCAGCGCCGCCCTGCTGGACGACGCCGCCCGCAGGCTCGCCGAACGCCTGGAGGGCCTCGCACCCATGACGAACGGCGAGCTCGACGCCGCGGGCGCCGAACTCGCCGCGACCCTGGAGCAGCTGAGTCCCGGGGCGCGGATCACCGTCCACGCACCGCGGCGACATGACGGCCGCCCCGTCGCGGGGCGGCCGTCAGCCGAGCTCGCGCACCTCGGCGGGGGTCGGGGCCGTACCGCCGAGATGGGCCGGCACCCACCAGGTGTCGCCCGCGTCCTTCGGGCGCACCGGGTAGGCCCGCTGCGCCGCCTCCAGCAGCTCCTGGACCCGCTCCCGCAGCCGCCGGGTGATGGCACCGGCGTACTGGTCGGAGGGCGCCTCCACGGGCTCGCCGACGCGGATGGTGATCGGGATGTGGCTGCGCCGGAAATTGCGCGGCCGCCCCTTCGTCCAGATCCGCTGCGTACCCCAGAGCGCCATCGGGATCAGCGGGACCCCGGCCTCCTGGGCGAGCCGCGCGGCACCCGACTTGAAGCTCTTCAGCGTGAAGGACTGCGAGATGGTCGCCTCGGGGAACACGCCGACGATCTCCCCGGAACGCAGCGACCGGAGCGCGTGGGCGTACGCGTCCTCGCCCTGGTCGCGGTCGACCGGGATGTGCTTCATTCCCCGCATCAGCGGACCGGAGATCCTGTGCCGGAAGACGGACTCCTTCGCCATGAACCGGACCAGCCGCTTCTGCGGCAGCGCGCCCAGGCCGGTGAAGATGAAGTCGAGATAGCTGATGTGGTTGCTGACCAGCACCGCACCACCGGTCTTCGGGATGTGCTCCGAACCCTGTGTGTCGATCTTCAGGTCGAGCGCCTTGAACAGGGTGCGAGCGGCGCCGACGACCGGTCGATAGACGAGTTCTGCCATCTGGAGAAGACCCTTCTTCAGCGCCTGGGGAGGGTTCTCCCGGCGGAAGTTACGCAGCCGTAGGTTTTCGGCATTGTGGCGATGGTGCCCCATGCGCGAGCCGCTGGCCAGTCCCGGCGGACGTAGGGCGCGAGATTCTCGTCACGTGTACATCCCCCGGGAGCTGCGGGAATGTTCGGGCGGCGGTCGGTGCTGAGCCCTTACGAAGAGCTCTGATCAGGAGGCACCAGGTGGACCGAGGGACGCACGGACAGCGGCTCGACGCATCCCGACTCGGCGCGGAACTCGGGGAGCGAGCGACGCTCGTCCAGTTCTCCAGTGCCTTCTGCCAGCCGTGCCGGGCCACCCGTCGCACGCTCCACGAGGTGGCCGGGATGGTCGACGGGGTCGTCCACATCGAGGTCGACGCCGAGGCCCACCTCGCACTGGTGCGGCAGCTGGACATCACGAAGACGCCGACCGTCCTGGTGCTCGACGCCGAGGGCGAGGTGGTCCGCCGGGCATCGGGCCAGCCCCGCACGGTCGACGTCGTCGCGGCGCTCGGGCACGCCATATGACGGACCGTGACGCATCTCCCACATTCCGGCACGCTCTTGACTGCACCCACCAAGCATCGTCAGTCTGACGTTATGCCGCCAGAACTCCTTCTTCACGGCCGGGCCCATGTGGACCTCGCACGCCATGCGAATGCGCGCTGTCCGGGTGTCTGAGCCCCCACGGACCCGTACGCCGCTTTCGCAGAAGGACACGTCCATGACGGCAACGCCCGACCTCGCCCCCGACCCGAGGGCCGCCACGCCCGAACTCTTCCGCTCGGTCTTCCGCCGCCACGCCGCGGGCGTGGCCGTGATCACGGCCACGGGGGAGCGCCCGGTCGGCTTCACCGCCACCTCGCTGACCTCCGTCGCCGCCGAACCCCCGCTGATCTCCTTCGGTATCGGTACGTCGTCCTCCAGCTGGCCCGTGCTGTCCGGGGCCGAGTACGTCGGCGTCCACATACTCGGCGAGCACCAGCGCGAACTGGCCGCGACCTTCGCCCGCAGCGGAGCCGACCGCTTCGGCCCGTCGACCGACTGGAGCAGCGGCCCCGAAGGCGTTCCGCTCCTCGCCGACGTGTCCGCCTGGCTGGTCTGCCGCGTCGTGACCCGTATCCCGGCGGGGGACCACCGCATCGTCATCGCCGAGGCCGTGGCGGGAGCGCCCTCCGGAGCCGGCCGCCCGCTGGTCTACCACCAGGGACGGTTCACGGCTCTGCGAGACTGAGGCCACGCACGCACAGGCCCGCCGCGTTGGCAAGGTCACATGTGCGGCGCTTGCCCAGGGGTAAGAGACTGGGTGTACTGGTGAGTAATATCGGGCTCGGAGCCTCGGTCGTCCTGACCGGATTCGACCCGACAAGGCGCCTATGCTGCGTGCAACAAGGCAGCCCGGAAAAGACGATGCAGTAGGAGAGCCGGCGTGAGCTTGAGGATCGTTGTCTGTGTGAAGTACGTGCCCGACGCGACCGGTGACCGGCGTTTCGCCGATGACCTGACGCTGGA
>NZ_JBIDBC010000027.1:0-109735 GCF_043202835.1 Streptomyces sp. NPDC048142 | reverse complement strand
GACGGCAGCCGCCTGATAGCCACACCCAGCACCCCTGGGCGACCCAACCCTACGAATGGCTCGATCAACCCGCTCAAGAAGGTAGAGCCGCCTGATCGGTTCCGGCGACCACAGAGTTCTGGTGCTCCACGACTGGTTCGGCACCAGCGCCGGCTGGGGGCCCTTCCTGGACTACCTGGACGGTGGCACCTTCACCTACGCCTTCCTCGACTACCGCGGCTACGGCGATCGCAAAGCCGTGCGCGGTGCGTACACGCTCGCCGAGATCGCCGAGGACGCCCTCGCCCTGGCCGACGAGCTCGGCTGGGAGAGCTTCTCTCTCATCGGCCACTCGATGGGTGGCAAGGCGGCCCAGCAGGTGCTGGCCCAGGCCCCGCACCGAGTACGCAAGCTGGTCGGCCTGGCGCCCGTTCCCGCCGGTGCCTATCCGCTGGACGCCGGGGGAGAAGCGCTGTTCTACGGTGCCGCGCAGGACCGCGACAAGAGACGGTCCATCGTGGACCTGGTCACCGGCCGACGCGCCCCCCGGGTGTGGGTCGACCTGATGGTGGACCGCTCGCTGGAGTCGTCGACCCGAGAGGCGTTCGGCGGCTACGTGAAGGACTGGGTCACCGCCGACCTCACGGAACGGATCACCGGCAACCCCATCCCGGTCAAGGTCATCGTCGGCGAGCACGATCTCGCCCTGACGGCCGACGCGATGCGCGCCACGTGGCTCAGCCACTATCCGAACGCCGAACTGGAGGAGATCGCCAACAGCGGCCACTACCCCATGTACGAGACACCTGTGGCCCTGACCGCCAGCCTTGAGGCATTCCTGAACGCCTGAGCCGGCAGCGGCGACTCCCGAACCGTCTTGATCCGTCCGGGGCGGGAGCGCCGACGGGTCCAGCCTCCTTCCGGCTGCGTGTCCCTGCCGAAAGTGCACGTACACGGAAGTTGCTTCCATGGAATGTATATGGTTCTCTGAGGGTGCGCCAGTCAAGGTCCGCCCGTTATGACCGTTCGGGTGGCACGCGCCCTACAGAGGAGCATCACCATGACCGAGACGAACCTCGACATCGCCCGCTCGTACTTCCGGGCCATCCGGAGCGGCGACCTGGAGACGGTGGGCAAGCTCCTCCACGACGACGTCGTCTGGCACCAGCCGGGTGCCAACCAGTTCTCCGGCGTCCGTGAGGGGCGTGACGCCGTGTTCCAGATGCTCGGCGGGATGATGGAGGCCAGCCAGGGTTCGTTCGCCATCGACGAGGTCCGTACGCTGATGGGCAACGGCGACCTGGTCGCCGCCACCATCCACTTCGCCGGCCGCCACGACCAGGGGTCGATGGCGATGGACGGTGTCGACCTGCTGCGCATCAAGGACGGCAGCATCGTCGAGGTGTGGCTGTTCTCCGGCGACCCGGCCGCCGAGGACGCCTTCTGGGGCAACTGACATGCGGCGGGGGACAGATCGTGGCTGACCTGAAGATGGTGTTCGACGGCGTGATCCGTCTGGAGACCGAGCTGTGGAACGGGGTCGATGCGGCCCTGCGCGCCGCTTGCGATCTCCCGATGACCTGGTTCGACATCCTCCGGCTGCTCGACCGCAGCGGAGGGTGCAGGGTGCAGGACATGGCCGGGGAGTTCGCCATCACCGTCGGCGGCGCCAGCAAGGTCGTCGACCGCGTCGAGAAGTCGGGATACTGCACCCGCCGTGCCAACCCGGACGACCGGCGCTCCTCGATCGTTGAGCTGACTCCGGCCGGGCGGCAGATCCTGGAGACGGCGCTGGCGGTCTTCGACGAGGAACTGCGGCTGCGCCTCGGCCCGGCACTCGACGAACGTGAGGCAGAGGAACTTGTCGCGGCCCTCGCCAGGCTGCGCAGAGCCAACCGTGCTGTAGGCGCGAGCTGCGAGGAGGGGCGGTAGCGGTGTGGGCAACTGCACCGCAGCACCGAAAGCCGTCCGGGGACGCGGGAACTTCCGCAGGAACGCCTCATTCGCCGAGGTGAGCGTCGGTCACGCGGAGAACGCCCGCGTCGTCATCCTCCCGCCCTCTCGCCGCCGGATTCACGAGCAGTGGGTGGAGGCCGGCAGCGACTGTACGCTGACCACACTGTCCGCGCCCGGTTGCAGAGAGTCGTGATGTCCGGTCGGGTGCGTCGGGACTGCTCACCGGGCCGCGCGAGCAGCGCTGCTCGCGAAGCCCGGACTACCGCGCTTCCGTAGTACCTGCTGTTCACGGGCAGGCGGATCCCGGAAGCCCGGTGTGCGAGCATGAAAAGGAACAGACAAGCGCTTGGCCCGGAATGAATCCGCGGCTGAGACGGTTGAACCGTCGGCAAGCAGTCCGTACAACCCGGGAGAGAAGCAGATGTCCGTATCGGACGAGACCACCACCGTGAGCGACGGCATCCTCCTGTCCGACGCCGCCGCCGCCAAGGTCAAGGGCCTGCTGGAGCAGGAGGGCCGCGAGGATCTGGCGCTGCGCGTCGCCGTTCAGCCCGGCGGTTGCTCGGGCCTGCGCTACCAGCTCTTCTTCGACGAGCGTTCGCTCGACGGTGACGTCGTGAAGGACTTCGACGGTGTGAAGGTCGTCACCGACCGGATGAGCGCCCCGTACCTGGGCGGCGCCTCCATCGACTTCGTCGACACCATCGAGAAGCAGGGCTTCACGATCGACAACCCGAACGCCACCGGCTCCTGCGCCTGCGGCGACTCCTTCAGCTGAGCGCTGGAGCGGGAACACACGGCATACGGCGGCGGCCCCGGGATCCACTCCCGGGGCCGCCGCCGTATGTCCGTCCCCGTGCACGTCGTCGGTGCAGGTCCGTCCCCGCGCACGCCGTCAGCCGCGCGGCACCGCCCCGCCCGACGCCGCGTCGATCACCGTGCGGTCGCCCAGCGGCTTCTCCAGCGTCACCGTCCGGGTCAGCTCCTTGGCGATCATGATGCAGACCTTCTTGCTCTCCTGCGGCTTCTCCGTGATGGAGATCCGCACCTGGCCCGCGCTCTCCTCCGCGCTCGCCGTGTACGTACTGCACACGCCGCCCCAGAACGTCACCTCAAGAGTCTGCCCGTCCGCGCTGTACGAGGTCACCTTCCGGTCCCCGGAGGGCGTCGTCGGCGCATCCGGCTTCTCGATGTACTCCGGGGCCACGGCGACCTGCGTGACGATGTGCTCCGGGCCGCCCGGGGCCTGGCGGACCGTGAACAGCCAGGACGGCACCAGCGTCTGCCGGCCGTCCACGTAGTTCAGCGCGAGACCGAACACCGCGTCCTGGACCGTCTTCGTCACCGGGGCCCGCTTGCCGTTCGACGGCACGCACTGGAGATCCGACGGCTTCGGCTCACCCTCCAGCGGTACGGGAGTGGCGCAGCCGCCGATGTCCCGGCCCCCGTCCCCCTTGCCCCTGCTCGCCGCGTTCAGCTGCTTCAGCGCCTCGTCCGCGCCGACCGCCGGGTAGGTGGCGCCCTTCTCCAGCGCCTTCAGGTGCCCGCTGCCGCCGGTCACCTCGCCGTCCGGGCCCACCTGGACACCGGTCGACCAGCCGTACGTCGGGAGCCCGTCGATCTTCGGATCGGCGTTCACCACGCGGACGTCGCCCATCAGCTGGCCCGCGTCGAGCGCCGCGTCGTCCTGGCCGGCCGCCTTCAGCACCGGGACCGCGGCCGCCTTCGCCGCCTTCTCGCTCACCGGGGAGCCGCCCGGCTCCGAGGACCTGTTCGCGCACATCTGCCCCGGCTCGCACGGCTCGGACGGGGTGGTGCGGGCGAACGTCCAGGTGCCGGGGGCCTGCTTCGTCACCTTCAGGAGCGCGCCGGGACCGTCGTCGTCGCCGACCACCCAGGAGGTGCCCTCGGTGCGCGGCGTGCCCGGGATGCCCAGCGCACCCGCCAGCCGGGCGACGTCGGCCGACGCCACCGTGCCCCTCGCGTGGTGGACCGCCGCCTCGTCCGGGCCGTCCGGGAGTTCGCCCGCCGCCCGGTAGATCACGGGCGGGCCGCCCGGATCCGGCTCGCCGGGTGCGATGCCCGGGGGAGGGGCGTCCGGGGACGTGGAGTCCCGGGACGTGCCGGCCGGGCCGTCCGCCGCGCTGTCCAGGGCCAGCAGGGGGGCCGACTCCTTCGCCGCCGTACCGCTGTCCGCCGCGCCGTCGCCGCCCGAAGCGGTCGAGGCCCAGTACGCCCCGCCACCCCCGGCCAGCAGCACGGCCGCGGCCACCGAGGCCACCGCGAGCGGCGGACGCCGCCGCCGGGGGCCGGTCACGTCGTTGTCGGGTCGCTCGGTGCTCACCGGATCGCTCCTTCGACTGTGTCGCCGTCGCGGCGCCTACCGCGTGTCCCCGGACGGGGACACCGGTGGGACGGAACGCAGGAGCGTACGGTTCCCGCATCCGGCGGCGGTCCGGACGCGGGAACCGTACGGTTCCCGCCGGAACCTGCAAGGAAAGGGCCGAAACACGGTGTCGTCCGGCCCGGCCGGGCCGGTCCTCAGTCGCCGTACTCGGACATCGCGTCGATCAGCCGCGCCGACGAGGGCGGGACCGTCACCCCGTTGATCAGGGACGGCTCCACCGGGACCGGTGCGCTCTTCGCGGGCGCCGACCAGTGCGGCGCCATCCGCGCGCAGTCACCGCGCAGTGCGGCCAGGCTCAATTCCGACTCGGGCAATGCGGTGTGCTTCGACATATCCGCACCGTAACCACGGTCCAGCTCAGGTAGAAAGACCTACTATCGGGTAGTTTTCCCCTTTCCTGCCCGTCGGCTCACCCGGTAGCGTGAACTGTCACGTCGTCCCGGAGGGCGCACTCACTGCCCTTCGCCTTCCGCAGGAGTAGCCTCCCCGTGCGTATTGCAGTCACCGGCTCGATCGCCACCGACCACCTCATGACCTTCCCCGGCCGCTTCGCCGACCAGCTGGTCGCGGATCAGCTGCACACGGTCTCCCTCTCCTTCCTGGTCGACAACCTCGATGTGCGCCGGGGCGGTGTCGCCGCCAACATCTGCTTCGGGATGGGCCTGCTCGGCACCCGCCCGATCCTGGTCGGCGCCGCCGGGTCGGACTTCGACGCGTACCGCGCCTGGCTCGACCGGCACGGCGTGGAGACCGGTTCGGTCCGTATCTCCGAGGTACTGCACACCGCCCGTTTCGTCTGCACCACCGACGCCGACCACAACCAGATCGGCTCCTTCTACACGGGCGCGATGAGCGAGGCCCGCCTCATCGAGCTGAAGAGCGTCGCCGACCGCGTGGGCGGCCTCGACCTCGTCTCCATCGGCGCCGACGACCCCGAGGCGATGCTCCGCCACACCGAGGAGTGCCGCTCCCGGAACATCCCCTTCGCCGCGGACTTCTCGCAGCAGATCGCGCGGATGGACGGCGAAGAGATCCGCATCCTCCTCGACGGCGCCACCTACCTCTTCTCCAACGAGTACGAGAAGGGGCTCATCGAGTCCAAGACCGGCTGGAGCGACGAGGAGATCCTCGCCAAGGTCGGCCACCGTGTCACCACCCTCGGCGCCCGCGGTGTCCGGATCGAGCGGGTCGGCGAGCCGGTCATCGAGGTCGGCTGCCCCGAGGAGGAGACCAAGGCCGACCCCACCGGCGTCGGCGACGCCTTCCGGGCCGGTTTCCTCTCCGGCCTCGCCTGGGGCGTCGGCCTGGAGCGCGCCGCCCAGGTCGGCTGCATGCTGGCCACCCTGGTCATCGAGACGGTCGGCACCCAGGAGTACACCCTGCGCCGCACCCACTTCATGGACCGCTTCACCAAGGCGTACGGCCACGAGGCCGCCGCCGACGTCCAACAGCATCTGGCCTGATCAGCTCAGCCGGCGGACCACATAGGCCGAACCGCGGTCCGCCGGCTCCTCGCCCACGTACTCCTGGCCCCGCATCTCGCACCAGGCCGGGATGTCCAGGCGCGCCGCCTCGTCGTCGGCGAGCACCGTCACCGTGGCGCCCACCGCTACCTCCCCGATCACCTTTGCGAGTTCGATCACCGGGATCGGGCAGCGACGGCCCAGCGCGTCGACCACCAGGGACGCGGTGGGGGCGGGGGAGGGGGCTGCGGACACCGGGGCGCCGAGCCGCCTCCGTACGTCGGCGACCAGGCCCGGGAGGATCTCCAGGAAGCGGTCCACGTCCGCCCCGGCCGTGCCCGGCGGCAGCGACACCCGGACGTTCCCCTCCGAGAGCACCCCCATCGCCTTGAGCACATGGCTCGGAATCAGGGTGCTGCTCGTGCAGGACGAACCGGACGATACGGAGAATTCCCTCCGGTCCAGCTCATGCAACAGGGTCTCTCCGTCGACATAGAGACAGGAGAAGGTGACCAGATGCGGCAGCCGCCGCTCCGGATCGCCCACCACCTCGACATCGGGCACCCGCTCGGCCACGACCGCCCGGATCCGGTCCACCAGGGCCCGCAGCCGCACCGACTCCGCCGCAGCCCCGTCCCGTACCGCGCGCAGCGAGGCAGCCGCCGCCACGATCGCCGGCAGGTTCTCGAACCCCGCCGCCCGCCCCGACTCCCGCTCCCCGGCCGGGCCTTGGGGTGCGAACCGCACCCCCTTGCGGACCGCGAGCAGCCCGACTCCGGCCGGACCGCCCCACTTGTGCGCGCTCGCCGTCAGCAGCGACCAGCCGGCCGGGACCGGGCCCCAGCCGAGCGACTGGGCCGCGTCCACCAGCAGCGGCACCCCGGCGTCCGCGCAGAGCGCGGCGACCTCGGCCACCGGCTGCTCGGTGCCCACCTCGTGGTTGGCCGACTGGAGGCAGGCCAGCGCGGTGTCCGCCCGCAGCGCTCCGGCGTACGCCGTCGGATCCACCGCCCCGAAGCGGTCCACCGGGACCTCGGTGATCGAGCCGCCCGCCGCCTCGTGGGCCGCCGCCGAATGGAGCACCGACGAATGTTCGACCGCCGAGAGGGCCAGATGGCGGCCGACACGCCGACGCCCCGAAAGAGCCCCGGCAATTCCCGTGTGCACCGCCGTCGTCCCGGACGAGGTGAAGACCAGCTCGTCGGGGCGGCATCCGACAGCCTCCGCGGCGGCCTCCCGGGCCGCGTCCAGGAGCAGCCGGGCCCGCCGTCCCTCCCGGTACAGGCGGGCGGGATCGGCCCAGCCCTCGTCGAGCGCGGCAAGCAGCGCCTGGCGTGCGACGGGGTGCAGGGGGGCGGCGGAGGCGGCATCGAAGTAGGGCACCGGGCCACGCTAGCCCGCACCCGGCCCCGCCTCGCCGGGGGCCGCGCCTCCCGGACGGGCGAGTGGCCGTCAGTTGGGGGCCGGAGGCCCGGATTCCACCCCATGGGGGTGTCGGGCGGCGCGTTGGGCACCCTCCCCGCGCGACCCCAAATAGCGTCCAGTAGGGTTTGGTCCGCATAAACATCCAAACCCCTGCCCGCGTCAGGGCCGGCGACCGACCAGAGACATACGGGCGCGCCGACCGTGCGGGCGAGACTCTCGGGAAGGCGCTACGTGAGTCCCAACGGCTCCGACCGCTCGTCGCGGCGCCCGATGCGGCGGAAGCTGCCGCAGGTGCTGACTGCGGGCCTGGTCCTGGCGACGGCCTCCGGTTGTTCATACAACTGGGAGGATTTCCCCCGCCTCGGTATGCCCACCCCGGTAACGGAAGAGGCCCCTCGGATCCTCTCCCTCTGGCAAGGCTCGTGGGCGGCAGCGCTCGTCACGGGTGTCCTTGTCTGGGGGCTGATCCTCTGGAGCGTCTTCTTCCACCGGCGTAGCCGGACCAAGGTGGAGGTACCTCCGCAGACCAGGTACAACATGCCCATCGAGGCGTTGTACACAGTGGTTCCCCTCATCATCGTCTCGGTGCTCTTCTACTTCACCGCGCGAGATGAGTCGAAGCTCCTCGAGCTCTCCGAAAAGCCCGCCCACACCATCAACGTGGTCGGCTTCCAGTGGAGCTGGGGCTTCAACTACATCGAGAAGGTGGATGGCCAGCCCGCGGCGGGCCCCGAGATCCCCAAGGAACTCGACGCCATCCCCGACCGGTTCCGCGAGGACTTCCCCGAGGGCGCCGGCGGCGTCTACGACGTGGGCATCCCCGGGACCCGCAATCCGCAGAACGGCAACCCGGGTCCGACCCTGTGGCTGCCGAAGGGTGAGAAGGTCCGCTTCGTCCTCACTTCGCGTGACGTCATCCACTCCTTCTGGGTGGTGCCGTTCCTCATGAAGCAGGACGTCATCCCGGGCCACACCAACGCGTTCGAGGTCACTCCCAACCGGGAGGGCACCTTCATGGGCAAGTGCGCCGAGCTCTGTGGCGCCGACCACTCCCGGATGCTCTTCAACGTCAAGGTCGTCTCCCCGGAGCGTTACCAGCAGCACCTCAAGGAGCTGGCTGAGAAGGGTCAGACGGGCTACGTGCCGGCAGGCATCGCGCAGACCGACCCGGCCAGGAATGCGGAGAAGAACCAACTGTGAGCATCCTCAACGAACCCCAGGGTGCCGCTCCGGCAGACGACTCGTACGAGGACGAGCTGCCCGTGCGGCGCAAGCAGCCGGGAAACATCGTCGTGAAGTGGCTGACCACCACCGACCACAAGACGATCGGTACGCTCTACCTGGTCACGTCGTTCGCGTTCTTCTGCATCGGCGGACTCATGGCGCTCTTCATGCGCGCCGAGCTGGCCCGTCCCGGCACGCAGATCATGTCGAACGAGCAGTTCAACCAGGCGTTCACCATGCATGGCACGATCATGCTGCTGATGTTCGCGACGCCGCTGTTCGCCGGATTCGCGAACTGGATCATGCCGCTCCAGATCGGCGCGCCCGACGTGGCGTTCCCGCGGCTGAACATGTTCGCGTACTGGCTGTACCTCTTCGGCTCGCTCATCGCGGTGGCCGGCTTCCTCACCCCGCAGGGTGCGGCCGACTTCGGCTGGTTCGCCTACTCCCCGCTCTCGGACGCGGTCCGTTCGCCGGGCGTCGGCGCCGACATGTGGATCATGGGTCTGGCCTTCTCCGGCTTCGGCACGATCCTCGGCTCGGTCAACTTCATCACCACGATCATCTGCATGCGCGCCCCCGGCATGACGATGTTCCGCATGCCGATCTTCACCTGGAACGTCCTGCTGACCGGTGTCCTGGTCCTGCTGGCCTTCCCGGTGCTGGCCGCCGCGCTCTTCGCGCTGGAGGCGGACCGTAAATTCGGTGCGCATATCTTCGACTCCGCCAACGGCGGCGCATTGCTCTGGCAACACCTCTTCTGGTTCTTCGGCCATCCAGAGGTGTACATCATCGCGTTGCCATTCTTCGGAATCATTTCCGAGGTCATCCCGGTGTTCAGCCGCAAGCCGATGTTCGGCTACATCGGTCTGATCTCCGCGACGATCGCCATCGCCGGCCTTTCCGTGACGGTGTGGGCGCACCACATGTACGTCACGGGCGGTGTGCTGTTGCCGTTCTTCTCGTTCATGACGTTCCTCATCGCCGTGCCAACGGGTGTGAAGTTCTTCAACTGGATCGGCACGATGTGGAAGGGGTCGTTGTCCTTCGAGACACCGATGCTCTGGGCCGTCGGCTTCCTGATCACCTTCACCTTCGGTGGTCTGACCGGCGTCATCCTCGCCTCGCCCCCGATGGACTTCCACGTCTCGGACTCGTACTTCGTCGTCGCGCACTTCCACTACGTCATCTTCGGCACCGTGGTCTTCGCGATGTTCTCCGGATTCCACTTCTGGTGGCCGAAGTTCACCGGCAAGATGCTGGACGAGCGGCTCGGCAAGATCACGTTCTGGACGCTGTTCGTGGGCTTCCACGGCACGTTCCTGGTGCAGCACTGGCTCGGTGCCGAGGGCATGCCGCGTCGCTACGCGGACTATCTCGACGCCGACGGCTTCACCGCGCTGAACACGATCTCGACGATCTCCTCGTTCCTGCTCGGACTGTCGATGCTGCCGTTCTTCTACAACGTCTGGAAGACCGCCAAGTACGGCAAGAAGATCGAGGTCGACGACCCGTGGGGTTACGGCCGTTCGCTGGAGTGGGCGACCTCCTGCCCGCCGCCGCGGCACAACTTCCTCACGCTGCCGCGGATCCGTTCCGAATCCCCGGCGTTCGATCTGCACCACCCGGAGATCACGGCGCTCGAACAGCTCGATCACCTCTCCGAGTCGGACAAGGCCCTCGCCGGCGGCAAGGAGGCAGGCAAGTGAAGATCCAGGGACAGATGTTCATCTGGCTGAGCGTCTTCATCCTCGGCATGGCCGCCGTCTACGGCCTGTGGTCGAAGGAGCCGGTCGGCACCACGGCACTCTTCCTGGCCTTCGGGCTCTCCATCATGATCGGCTTCTACCTGGCCTTCACGGCCAACCGGGTCGACGCGATGGCCCAGGACAACAAGGAAGCCGACGTCGCCGACGAGGCGGGCGAGCTGGGGTTCTTCTCCCCGCACAGCTGGCAGCCGCTCTCGCTGGCGGTCGGCGGAGCCTTCGCCTTCATGGGCGTCGTCTTCGGCTGGTGGCTCCTGTACTTCTCCGCACCCCTGCTCCTGATCGGCCTCTTCGGCTGGGTCTTCGAGTACTACCGGGGCGAGAACCGCACCCAGTGACACCGCACCCCGTGACACCGCACCACAGGTGACACGCGCTACACCACGAAAGGCCCGCATCGCCGAAAGCGACGCGGGCCTTTCGCTCGTTTGCAGTCACTGAACGCGCTGGAACGGACGAACCTTCCTAGCGTGGAACGCATGAACCACACGCCGCGCATCCGCACCGTAGTGAGCTGCACCCTGCTGGTCGTGACCCTCGCAGCGGGTGCGACCGCATGTGGCTCGCCCGACGGCCACCCGCTCTCGACGAAGCCCTACGACGCGGGTGACCAGGTCTCCTTCAACGGCCCCTCCAAGAAGGAGAAGGCCGATCCCGACAAGCCCCTGGAAGTCACCGTCAAGGGTGACGACGGGCGGATCACCGACGTCAGCGCCGTGGACACCGACGGCCGGCACCTCGCGGGAGAGCTCTCCGCCGACGGGAGGCGCTGGCGCTCCACCGCCCCGCTCGCGGCCGGAACCGGATACACCGTCAGGGTCGCCACGGAGAACAGCGACGGCGCCCCAGGCGTCCGTACGCTCTCCTTCGACACCTCCTCGGCCAAGAAGCTGCTGAAGGTCGCCTTCGGCCCGCAGGCGGGCACCTACGGCGTCGGACAGCCCATCACGGCGGAACTCAGCGCTCCGGTCACCGACAAGGCGGCCCGAGCCACCGTCGAGCGTGCCCTGAAGGTCCGCTCCACCCCGGCGGTCACCGGCTCCTGGTACTGGGTCGACGACAAGAAGCTGCACTACCGCCCGAAGGAGTACTGGCCCGCGAACGCCACCATCGAGGTGCGCTCCAGCCTGACCGGCATCAAGGTGACCGACGCCCTCTACGGAGCCGAGGCCAAGCCCCTCGAGCTCACCACGGGCGACCGGATCGAGGCCGTCACCGACGCCTCGGACCACTCCCTGACGGTGTTCCGCAACGGAGAGGCGATCAATACCATTCCGGTCACCACCGGGAAGCCCGGCTTCTCCACCCGCAACGGCGTCAAGGTGGTGCTGGCCAAGGAGTACTACGTACGGATGCGCGGGGAGAGCATCGGCATCGCGGCCGGCTCCTCCGAGTCGTACGACCTGCCGGTCTACTACGCCACCCGGGTGACCTGGAGCGGCGAGTACGTCCACGCCGCCCCCTGGTCGACCGGCTCCCACGGCTATGCCAACGTCAGCCACGGCTGCACCGGCATGAGCACCGGCAACGCCGCATGGTTCTTCGAGACCGTGCGCCAGGGCGACATCGTCAAGGTCGTCGGCAGCGCCGGCGAGGACATGACCCCGTTCGGCAACGGGTTCGGCGACTGGAACCTGTCCTGGGAGAAGTGGCAGAAGGGCAGCGCCCTGAACGAAGGGGCGCCGGACAGCCCGCAGACACTGCAGGCCGCCCGGCTGCGCCCCCAGGTCTGACCCGGGCCTGGAGTGCCCCGCGGCGCGGAACGTCCCTCAGAGGGCCTCAGCGGCCCCTCAGGCCTCCACGGAGAGCCGGCGGCGCAGCAGCGCCGCCAGGGTGTCGGGGAACTCCACCGGGTCCACCGGGAGCGTCACAGCGGCCTCCGCGCGGCTCCAGGTGGCCAGCCAGGCGTCCTGCGGGCGGCCGATCAGCAGGAGCACCGGCGGGCAGTGGAAGATCTCGTCCTTGATCTGGCGGCAGACGCCCATGCCGCCGACGGGAGCCGTCTCCCCGTCCAGGACACAGACGTCGATGCCGCCGTTGTCCAGCGCCGCGAGGACGGCCGGAAGCGTCGCGCACTCCAGGAACTCCACCGGTGGAACGTCCGCGGCAGGCCTGCGACCGGCTGCCAGCCTCACCTGCTCGCGGATGTTGGCGTCGTCGCTGTAGACCAGGACCGTGGCGGTCGCCTGCATTGTTCCTCCGTGACATCGACGTCGTCGGGGCTCTCGGGGCATGAACCGATGCGCGGATCGTACTCCGCCCGACCGGCCGTCAGCACCGGTAATGACCACGATTCGATGGGCCGTTCGGCGCAGGGCGCGACCCCTGCGGACGGTACGGACACACCGAACGGCACCCCCCGGGGTGAGGGCGGGATAAGCGACCGACATAATGTCGGTCGTGGCGACAGCAACGACAGTAGAAACCGGGCACGCGCACCCGTCGGTCAATCGACCGAACCTCACCAGCGTCGGAACCATCATCTGGTTGGCATCCGAGCTGATGTTCTTCGCGGCCCTCTTCGCGATGTACTTCACCCTGCGATCGGTGATGGGACCCGATTACTGGAAGGAGATGGCCAGTCATCTGAACTTCCCGTTCGCGGCCACGAACACCACGATCCTGGTGCTTTCCTCACTCACCTGCCAGCTCGGCGTCTTCGCCGCCGAGCGGGGCGATGTGAAGAAGCTCCGCACCTGGTTCATCGTGACGTTCGTGATGGGCGCGATCTTCATCGGCGGCCAGGTCCTGGAGTATGTGGAACTGGTCAAGGAGGCGGGGCTCTCCCTCTCGTCCGACCCGTACGGCTCGGTGTTCTACCTGACCACCGGCTTCCATGGTCTGCACGTGACAGGCGGTCTCATCGCCTTCCTGCTGGTCCTCGGCAGAACGTACGCGGCCAAGAGGTTCACCCATGATCAGGCCACCGCCGCCATCGTCGTGTCCTACTACTGGCACTTCGTCGATGTCGTATGGATCGGCCTGTTCGCAACGATCTACATGATCAAGTAACCGGGACTCGCACCCGCCCACCATCGACGCAGAAGATCCTGACACCGGGGTAATCCGTGAAAAAGCTCTCCGCACGACGACGCCATCCGCTGGCGGCGGTCGTCGTACTACTCCTCGCGCTGGCGGCCACCGGGGGGCTGTACGCCGCGTTTGCGCCTGCGGGCAAGGCGCAGGCCGATGAAACCGCCCAGTCCCTCGCCATCGAAGAGGGCAAGAAGCTCTACTCCGTAGGCTGCGCCAGCTGCCACGGAACCGGCGGTCAGGGCACCACCGACGGGCCGTCCCTCGTGGGCGTGGGCTCCGCCGCCGTCGACTTCCAGGTCGGTACGGGCCGTATGCCCGCGCAGCAGCGGGGCGCCCAGGTACCGAAGAAGAAGGTCATCTACAACCAGGCGGAGATCGACCAGCTCGCGGCGTACATCGCGTCGCTCGGCGCCGGTCCGATCACGCCGACCGACAAGCAGGTCGACCCGGCGGGCGCGAACGTCGCCAACGGCGGCGAACTGTTCCGCACCAACTGCGCCCAGTGCCACAACTTCACCGGTAAGGGCGGAGCCCTGACGGAGGGCAAGTACGCCCCCGACCTCGAAGGCGTGAGCCCGAAGCACATCTACGAGGCCATGCAGACCGGCCCGCAGAGCATGCCCTCCTTCCCCGACACGACGATGCCGGAGCAGGAGAAGAAGGACATCATCGCGTACATCGAGTCCGTGAACAGTGACGAGACGGAGAGCCCCGGCGGCCTGGCCCTGGGCGGTCTCGGTCCGGTCAGCGAAGGTCTGTTCGCCTGGATCTTCGGACTCGGCGCGCTCGTCGCAGTCGCCGTTTGGGTCGCGGCCCACACCGCTAAGGCCAAGAAGTCATGAGTAGCCAACAGATTCCAGAAGACAACCTGCCCGTGGTGCAGGAGACCGCGCACGGCGCGGTGGAGCGAAACGACGACCCGTTCGCCGATCCGGGGCTGCCGGCCCACCAGCCGCGCATCCAGGACCTCGACGAACGCGCCGCGAACCGCTCGGAGCGCGCCGTCGCGTTCATGTTCACCCTCTCGATGCTGGCGACGGTGGGCTTCATCGCCTCCTACGTCATCTTCCCGGTGGACAAGATCGTCTACATCTGGCCCTTCGGCCATGTGAGCGCGCTCAACTTCTCCCTGGGTCTCACCCTGGGTGCGGCGCTCTTCTTCATCGGCGCGGGAGCCGTCCACTGGGCGCGCACGCTGATGTCCGACGTCGAGGTCGCCGCCGACCGGCACCCGATCGAGGCCCCGCCCGAGGTCAAGGCCCAGGTCCTGGCCGACTTCGCGGCCGGCGCCGAGGAGTCCGCGATCGGCCGTCGCAAGCTGATCCGTAACACCATGTTCGGCGCGCTGGCCCTGGTGCCGCTCTCCGGTGTGGTCCTGCTGCGCGACCTCGGTCCGCTGCCGGAGAAGAAGCTCCGGACCACCCTGTGGGCCGAGGGCAAGCAGCTCATCAACATGAACACGATGAAGCCCCTGCGCCCCGAGCACATCACCGTCGGGTCGCTGGCCTTCGCCATGCCCGAGGGTCTGGACCCGGAGTCGCACGACTTCCAGACGCAGATGGGCAAGGCGGCCCTGATGATCGTCCGCATCGAGCCGGACGACATCAAGGACAAGCGCCAGCGGGACTGGGCCCACGAGGGCATCGTCGCGTTCTCCAAGATCTGCACCCACGTCGGCTGCCCGATCAGCCTGTACGAGCAGCAGACGCACCACGTGCTCTGCCCGTGCCACCAGTCCACCTTCGACCTCTCCGACGGCGCTCGCGTCATCTTCGGTCCGGCCGGCCACCCCCTTCCGCAGCTGCGGATCGGTGTCAACAGCGAGGGCAACCTCGAGGCGCTCGGCGACTTCGACGAGCCCGTCGGTGCTGCCTTCTGGGAGCGCGGATGAGTACTGCACCAAGGAACCCCTCGGCCGGCGAACCGGCGGGCGGACGCAAGGCTCCGGCCGGCGAGCGGGTGGCCGACTGGGCGGACGGCCGACTGGGCATCTACGGCCTGGCCAAGGCCAACATGCGCAAGATCTTCCCGGACCACTGGTCCTTCATGCTCGGTGAGGTCGCGCTCTACAGCTTCATCATCATCATCCTCACGGGTGTGTATCTGACGCTGTTCTTCCAGCCGAGCATGGGCGAGATCGTCTACCACGGTCCGTACGAGCCCATGCAGGGCATCCGGATGTCCGAGGCCTACGCCTCGACCCTGAAGATCAGCTTCGAGGTCCGCGGTGGTCTGCTCGTGCGGCAGATCCACCACTGGGCCGCGCTGATCTTCCTGGCCGCCATGTTCGTGCACATGATGCGCGTCTTCTTCACGGGCGCCTTCCGCAAGCCGCGCGAGATCAACTGGCTCTTCGGCTTCCTGCTGTTCGTGCTCGGCATGTTCACCGGGTTCACCGGCTACTCCCTCCCGGACGACCTGCTCTCCGGTACGGGTGTCCGCTTCACCCAGGGCGCGATCCTGTCCGTGCCGATCGTCGGCACGTACATCTCGATGTTCCTGTTCGGCGGCGAGTTCCCCGGCCACGACTTCGTGGCCCGGTTCTACTCGATCCACATCCTGCTGCTGCCGGGCATCATGCTCGGCCTGCTGGTGGCGCACCTGATCCTGGTCTTCTACCACAAGCACACGCAGTTCGCGGGTCCCGGCCGGACCAACAAGAACGTCGTCGGCATGCCGCTGCTGCCCGTGTACATGGCGAAGGCCGGAGGGTTCTTCTTCCTCGTCTTCGGCATCATCGCGGCCATCTCGGCCATCGCCACGATCAACCCGATCTGGGCGCTCGGTCCGTACCGCGTCGACCAGGTGTCCACCGGCGCCCAGCCCGACTGGTACATGGGCTTCGCCGAGGGGCTGGTCCGTGTGATGCCGGGCTGGGAGATCAACCTGTGGGGCCACACGCTCGCCCTGGGCGTGTTCATCCCGCTGGTCGGCTTCGGTGTGGTCCTCACCGCGATCGCGGTGTACCCGTTCATCGAGTCCTGGATCACCGGCGACAAGCGCGAGCACCACATCCTGGACCGCCCGCGCAACGCCCCGACCCGTACGGGCTTCGGCGTCGCCTGGATCACGGCGTACTTCATCGGTCTCGTCGGCGGTGGAAACGACCTGTGGGCCACGCACTTCCACCTGTCGATCAACTCGATCACCTGGTTCGTCCGGATCTTCTTCTTCGCCGGACCGGTCATCGCGTTCATCGTCACCAAGCGGATCTGCCTCGGCCTCCAGCGCCGTGACCGGGAGAAGGTGCTGCACGGTCGCGAGACCGGCATCATCAAGCGCCTGCCGCACGGTGAGTTCGTCGAGATCCACGAGCCGCTCAGCCCCGAGCAGCTGCACACGCTCACCGCGCACGAGCAGTACCAGCCGCTCGAACTCGGCCCGGCGGTCGACGAGAACGGCGTCAAGCGCAAGATCTCCCCGGTGCAGAAGCTGCGCGCCAAGCTCAGCAAGGGGTACTTCGCCGAGGGGAACCAGATCCCCAAGGCCACCCCCGAGGAGTACAAGGAGATCAGCGAGAGCCACAGTCACCACTGATCGCCTGACCTGATCGCCACCGTGAGAGCCCCGTCCATTCGATGGACGGGGCTCTTCGCGGTCCTCCCGGCTGGATAGGGTGGAGCCATCTTCCTGACCGGCTGTGGACCCTGGAGCGGACCATGAACGTTGTGACCCCGAACGGCGGCGACAGCGTGGCGGACCGTTCCTGGCCCGGCATCCTGAACCCCCTGCTGCGCGGCGAGAACCTCAGCTCCGAGGAGACCGCCTGGGCCATGGACCGCATCATGAGCGGCGAGGCCACCGACGCGCAGATCGCCGGGTTCGCCGTCGCGCTGCGGGCCAAGGGCGAGACCGTCGACGAGGTCACCGGACTGGTCCGCGCGATGTACGCCCACGCCAACACCATCGAGGTGCCCGGCCGCACCGTCGACATCGTCGGCACCGGTGGCGACCTCGCCAAGACGGTCAACATCTCCACCATGTCCGCGATCGTCATCGCGGGCACCGGCGCGAAGGTCGTCAAGCACGGCAACCGGGCCGCCTCCTCCGCGAGCGGCTCATCCGACGTACTGGAGAAGCTGGGCGTCAACCTGGAGCTGACCCCGCAGCGGGTCGTCGAGGTCGCCGAACAGGCGGGCATCACCTTCTGCTTCGCCGTGAAGTTCCACCCCGCCCTGCGGTACGCCGCCAAGGCCCGCAAGGAACTCGGCGCACAGACCACGTTCAACATCCTGGGCCCCCTCACCAACCCGGCCCAGGTCCGCGCGCAGGCGGTCGGCGTCGCCGACGCCCGGATGGCTCCCATCGTCGCGGGCGTGCTCGCCGACCGGGGCAACTCCGCGCTGGTCTTCCGCGGCGACGACGGCCTCGACGAGCTGACCACCACCGCCACCTCCCGGGTCTGGGTGGTCCGCGACGGCGCGGTCCGCGAGGAGCCCTTCGACCCGCGCGACGTCGGGCTGGCCATCGTCCCCGTCGAGGCGCTGCGCGGCGCCGACGCCTCGTACAACGCCGATGTGGCCCGCCGCCTGCTGGACGGCGAGGGCGGCGCGGTGCGCGAGGCGGTGCTGCTCAACTCGGCGGCGGCCCTGGTCGCCCTGGACCCGGGGCCCGGCACGCTGACCGAGCAGCTCGCGGCGAAGATCGTGGTCGCGGCCGAGGCCGTCGACTCCGGTGCGGCCAAGCGCGCGCTGGAGCGCTGGATCGCGGCCAGCAACGCCTGAGCACGGCCCAGCGGCACCTTCGGGGCGCACGGTGTGCGGCAGGGCGCGGTCCGGATGCCGGACCGCGCCCTTGCGCGTGTGCGTACGTATGGCAGGATGCTGCGCAGGTCATGAGTGACAGCGACTACGGCCCCGGCCCGCTGTCCGGCAACCCTCCGTCCGTGGCGGGGTGCCCCGGGTGAGGACCAGGCCGTAGGCAGCGAGGTCTGCGGCAAGCGCGGACCCCTCGGCATCCGGCGGATGCCGGCCCCCGGGGTCCTGGTCTCCAGGGAGCCTCTTGTGAGCAAGCGAATGCGTTAGGGCGAAACGCCCCCCTTCAGCACACTCTTTTCCTTCCTCGTCCGCGCTGCCGCGTACCCGCCGGCGCCGACTGTGCTTATCCGGGGGTGCCCCCCGGGCCCCCCTTCGCCTGGCTGTTACGGGAGTTCGCCATGTCTGTCCCCACCGCTGTCCTCGACCCGTCGGTTTGTACCCCGCTGCCCGTTCTGGGGCAGAACGTCACCGTCCCGCTCGTCACCGGCGGTGAGGTCGCCTACGCCGCGCTCGACTACGCCGCCAGCGCACCGGCCCTCCAGCGGGTCTGGGACGACGTCGCCGCGTACGCCCCGTACTACGGCAGCGTCCACCGCGGCGCCGGCTACCTCTCGCAGCTCTCCACCGACCTCTTCGAGAACAGCCGTCGTACGGTCGCGGAGTTCCTCGGCTGCCGCGCCGAGGACCAGGTGGTCTTCACCCGCTCCACGACCGACTCCCTCAACCTGCTGGCCGCCGCGATCCCCGCCGGCTGTCAGGTCTTCGTGTACGAGACCGAGCACCACGCCTCCCTGCTGCCCTGGCGCGACGCCCAGGTCACCTACCTCGACGCGCCCCGCACCCCGGGCCAGGCCGTCGAGACCCTGGAACGGGCGCTGGCCGACCGCGACCCCTACGGCCCCGCCCTCGTCTGTGTCACCGGCGCCTCCAACGTGACCGGAGAGCTGTGGCCGGTGAAGGAACTGGCCGCCGCCGCCCACGCGCACGGCGCCCGCATCGTCCTGGACGCCGCCCAGCTCGCCCCGCACCACCCCGTGGACATCGCCGGACTGGACGTCGACTGGGTCGCGTTCTCCGGCCACAAGCTGTACGCGCCCTTCGGCTCCGGGGTCCTGGCCGGCCGCGCCGACTGGCTCCGGGCGGCCGAGCCGTACCTCGCCGGCGGCGGCGCTTCCCGCAAGGTCGCCCGGCGTCCCGACGGCGGCGTGGACGTCGACTGGCACACCACGGCCGCCCGGCACGAGGCCGGTTCGCCCAACGTCATCGGCGTCTACTCCATCGCCTCCGCCTGCAAGGCCCTGACCGAGGCGGGCTTCGAGGGCCTGGTCGCCCGGGAGCAGGAGCTCGTGGGCCGGGTCCGCGAAGGGCTCGCCCAGGTGCCCGAGGTGCGGGTGCTCTCGCTGTTCGGCGACGACGCGCCCCGGGTCGGGGTCATCTCCTTCGTGGTGCGCGGCTGGAACAGCTCGCACTTCGCCGCCGCCCTCTCCGCCGAATACGGCATCGGCGTGCGCGACGGCCTCTTCTGCGCTCACCCGCTGGTGCGCACCCTGCTCGGCAGCGACCCGCAGGACCCGGGCGAGTGCGGCGCGCCGGAGGCCGGGCCGGGCGAGGAGTCCCTCAACGCGATCCGCGTCAGCTTCGGCGCCGGTACGCCCGACGAGCACATCGAACGGTTCCTGCGCGCGGTCACCGAGCTGGTCCGGGAGGGCGCCCGGTGGAACTACCGCACCGAGGACGGCCGCTGCGTCCCGGACCGCGGCGAAGCGGCCCGGGTCCGAGACACGTTCTGATGAAACACCCCGGCCGGGGACAGGCGCGCTGCCTGTCCCCGGCCGGGGTGCGTCGCCGGTGCGCCTACGCGTCGAGGCCGATGGCGAAGGCCGCTTCCAGGTCGTGCTGGGAGTATGTACGGAACGCCACGTGGGTGTCGGTGCCCTCGACGCCCGGGATCTTGCTGATCCGGCCGGGGATGACATCGGCGAGGTCGTCGTGCCTGGCGACCCGGACCATGGCGATCAGGTCGTAGGTGCCGGTGACGGAGAAGACCTCGCTGACGCTGTCCAGCGCGGCGATGGCCTCGGCGATCTCCGGAATCCGGTCCACGCTGGTCTTGATGAGCACGATCGCGGTGATCACGGCTGGCTGTCTCCCTCGGTGGCTGGAACCTTCACTCTAGTCCCACCCCGGTAACGCCCCCAGGCGTAGAGGAATCCGACGGCGAACCCGGCCACATGCGCCAGATACGCCACCCCGGGCCCGCTGCCCGCCCCCTGCGCCGCCGCCCACTGGAGGGCGAACCAGAAGACCAGCACGATCCAGGCGGGGAAGCGCAGCGGCAGGAAGAAGAGGAACGGGAACAGGCTGGTCACCCGGGCCCTGGGGAAGAGGTGGAGGAACGCGCCGAGCACCGCGGAGATCGCCCCCGACGCCCCGACCAGCGTCTGCCCGGAGTCCGCGTGCGCCGCCGCGTAGCAGGCCAGCGCCACATAGCCGCAGCCCACATAGAACAGGGCGAACCGCACCCGGCCCATGCGTTCCTCGGCCATCGCGCCGAACACGTACAGGAACAGCAGGTTCCCCAGCAGGTGCAGCCAGCTGCCGTGCACGAACAGCGCGGTGAACGGGGTGATCAGCGCAGGTGCGGAGCCCTCCCACAGCTCGGCGGGGATCACCCCCCACCGCTCGAAGTAAGCGGCCTGCGCGGCGAGCAGCGCGTCCTCGCTCCGGTGGGCGGCGCCACCGAACCCGGAGAGCGGGCTGATCAGGAAGATCACCCCGCAGACGCCGATCAGTCCGTACGTGACCGGGGCACCGCCCGGCGCCGCCGCGTCCCGGATTCTCCCGGCCGTGGTCCGCCGGTCGGCCTGCCGCCACTCGATCATGTACAGAGCATGACGTACCGGTGGAGAACGGGATGGAGCGCCTCGCCGTGCCGGGGCCCATACGCGAGGCCGTAGGGTTACGCCAGGACTTCCGCAGTTCGACGGTGCACCGCGAGATCCTTGACGTAGACAGGTGGAGTCGCGGCGGCGCGCCCGGCGCGGGCTCCCGGAGACGACGAAAGAGGACGCAACGATGACGACGGTTCCCCTGCCGACCGACGGGACCCGCTGGCGCTGCACGCTGTGCGGCAATCTCACGCGCTTCGACGTGACCCGCTCCTCCAAGGTCGTGGAGTACGTGCACCTAGACCTGGCCGGTGAGTCGAGTGTCGAGGAGCGGGAGGTCGTCAGTGAGACCATCGAGTCGGTCCGCTGTCGTTGGTGCAACGCGGTGGACCAGATCGAACTGGTGGACAGGCCGGGTGCCGCCTCCTGAGGGAGCGCATCCATCACACATCTATGAGGTGACGGACGGTGGATCAGCCGACCAGCGGCGCCGGACCGGCCGACGCGGCCGACGGCGGTGCAGAGGCGCTCGGCCGTCCGCTGCCCGAGGGTGTGCGACGGCGGGTCGTCGCGCTGGTCTCGGACGCCTTCGGCGGACTGACCGTCGCCGAACTGCCCGCCCAGCTACGGCAGTACGCCCGGTTCACCCCGACCAGGCGGGCCAAGTTCGCGGGGAACGCGATGGCCGCCGCGCTGGAGAGCGACGCCCTCTTCCGGCGGCGGATCGGTGAGCGGCTGGCCCAGTCCCAGCCCGAGCTGACCGGCGCCCTGGAGGCGGGTTCGCCGCCCGCCGCCGCCGATCCCCTCGACGTCGCCGCGGCCGCCTACGTGCTGCGCCCGACCGGCTGGGTCAAGCTGGTCGAGTCGGCCGGCGAGGAGGTCCAGCGCGCCGACGCGGAACGGGCGGACGAGCAGACCCGGCGCGAACTGGAGCACCTGCGCGAGGAGCTGGCGCGGGCCCGCGCCCACACCCGTACCGAGACCGAGCGGCTGCGCACCGAGCTGGAGGCGGCCCGCAAGGAGGCCGAGTCGCTGCACCGCAAGCTGCGCAGCGCGCTCAGCGAGGTGAAGCGCGGCGAGGCCGCCCTGCGCCGCAGCGCCGCCGAGGCCGACACCGTACGCGCCGAGTCGGCCGCCCAGCTCTCCGCGGTGGAGGGCGAGTCGCGCCGGCTCAAGGGGCGGCTGGGGGAGGCCGAGGCGGCCCTGGAGGCGAGCCGCCGGGCCGCCCGCGAGGGCCGCTCGGTGGAGGACATGCGGCTGCGGCTGCTCCTGGACACCGTGCTGGAAGCGGCCTCGGGGCTGCGGCGGGAGCTGGCTCTTCCCCCGGCGACGACGCATCCCGCCGACACCGTGGACGCGGTGGAGCCGGGCCGGATGTCACCCAAGGACATTGCCGCCAGGGCCCTTTCGGAGACCGATCCGGCGCTTCTCGACCAGCTGCTGGCGCTGCCGCAGGCCCATCTCATCGTGGACGGCTACAACGTCACCAAGACCGGCTATCCGCAGATGCCGCTGGAGAAGCAGCGGTTGCGGCTGCTGGGCGGTCTCTCCGTGCTCGCGGCGCAGACCGGCGCGGAGATGACCTGTGTGTTCGACGGGGCCGAACTGGCCGCCCCGGTGCTACTGGCCCCGCCGCGGGGCGTGCGGGTGCTGTTCAGCAAGGCCGGGGTCACGGCGGACGAGCTGATCCGTCAACTGGCCCGCGCGGAACCGCCGGGGCGGCCCGTGGTGGTCGTCTCCACCGACCGTGAGGTGGCGGACGGCGTGGCGAAGGCCGGGGCGAGACCGGTCGCGTCCGTCTTGCTCCTCAAGCGCCTTTCGCGCGTCTAGAGGGATATGCGCGGCATGTGTGGCATGCCGGATTTCTGGGAACGTACCGTCAAGTCGCCACTACACGCGGTGGGGTGAGAGTAAAGAAGTGCCTGGTGTGACGAGAAAATTCCTGTGAGGATTTGAACTGATCACAAGATGGTCACTAGGGTCAGGCCTCGAACCTTCGCACGGTTGATCACCCATTGGGGGTGACGGCGAAGGAACCGCCGAGTCCGTCATGTGCGCGGAGCCGGGGAATCTTTCCCCACAGCCCGGTAGGCGGCTCTGAGGAAGAAGGAGCTCGTCTCCGTGGCGTCCCACCGTCGTCCCAAGCAGCCGAGCCGCGCCCGCGTGACCGTGATCACCGCGACCGCCGCCGCAGCAGTGGCCCTGACCTCCCAGGCCGCCCAGGCCGACCCCCAGCCGAAGAAGAGCGAAGTCAAGGCGAAGGTCGACAAGCTCTACCACGAGGCCGAGGCGGCCACCGAGAAGTACAACGGGGCCAAGGAGCAGCAGGACCAGCTCAAGAAGCAGGTCGACGCGATCCAGGACAAGGTCGCCCGCGGTCAGGACGACCTCAACACCCTGCGCGGCGAACTCGGTTCGATCGCCACCGCCCAGTACCGCTCCGGCGGCATCGACCCCTCGGTGGCCCTCTTCCTCGCCTCGGACCCGGACAGCTTCCTCGACCAGGCCTCCGCGCTCGACCAGCTGACGGCCAAGCAGGCGGAGTCGCTGCAGAAGATCCAGGCCAAGCAGCGCACCCTCGCCCAGCAGCGCAAGGAAGCCCAGGACAAGCTCGGCGACCTCGCCGAGGTCCGCAAGGCGCTCGCCGAGAACAAGAAGAAGTACCAGGGCAAGCTGGCCGACGCCCAGCGGCTGCTCAACACGCTGACCCAGGCCGAGCGCGCCAAGATGCAGAAGGACGAGCAGCGCGCCAGCCGCGCCGCCGGAGACCGGGTCTCACTCGGCAACGAGGCCCCCGCGTCCGGCCGCGGAGCCGCCGCGCTGAGCGCCGCCGCCACGCAGATCGGCAAGCCGTACGTCTCCGGCGGCTCGGGCCCCAACTCCTACGACTGCTCCGGGCTGACCCAGTGGGCCTTCGCCCAGGCCGGCGTCTCCATCACCCGGACCACGTACACCCAGCAGAACGACGGCCAGCGGATCGGCCGCAGCCAGCTCAAGCCGGGCGACCTGGTCTTCTTCAACGGCCTGTCGCACGTCGGCTTCTACGCCGGCAACAACCAGATCCTGCACGCCCCGAAGCCGGGCGCCTTCGTCCGCTACGAGTCGATGGACTACATGGGCACCTTCCAGTTCGGCGTCCGCATCTGACGCCACGGCGCGCCCACAGCACGCCACGGCGCGGCACGCCCGAACGAGGGAATCGCCGCGCATCACGCTGACGCCCCGCCCCGCCGGAGACCGAGGTCACCGGCGGGGCGGCGGCGTTGGGACCCCCATCCGCGACCGGCGCGGTCCTTGGTCGGTGCGTAGTCGTCCGATTACTGTCTGGCTGCTGTGCAGCTCCCCGGTCTCCGTCCGCCCGCCCGGGGCGGCAGGGGCTGCGCACTACCGCGTCAGCGGAAGGGAGTGCGGCTACCTGTGGTGTCCCATCGCCGTTCCACACAGTCCGGCTTCAACAGAGGCGTCCGGGTCACGGTCATCTCGGCGGCTGCCGCCACCGCGGCGGCCACGCTGACCGGGGCCCCGGCGAGCGCCGACCCGAAGGACACCCGGGAGACCGCCAAGGCCGCCGTCGACCGCCTCTACGGGGAGGCCGAGCAGGCCACCGAGCGGTTCAACGAGGCCGGGGAGCGCGTGGACCGGCTGCGCGGCGAGGCGCACCGCGCCCAGGACGCCACGGCCAGGGGCCAGGAGCGCGTCAACCGGATGCGCGACGCGCTCGGCGCGATGGCGGGCGCCCAGTACCGCACCGGCTCCATCGACCCGGCGCTCGCGCTGCTGCTCTCCGCCGACCCGGACACCTACCTGGAGCGGGCCGCCGCCCTCGACCGGGCCGGCGCCCGCCAGGCGATGACCCTGGACAAGCTGCGGCACGCCCAGCGCAAGATCGCCCAGACCCGTGCCGAGGCCACCCGCGCCCTGACCGAACTGGAGCGCAACCGGGCCGCCGTCACCCGCCACAAGCGCGCCGTCGAGGGCAAGCTCCGCGAGGCCCGCCGGCTGCTCGACTCGCTGCCGCCCGAGGAACGCGCCTCCTTCGACCGGGTCTCCCGCAGCGGCCGCGAAGGGCTGCCCGACCTCTCCGGCGTCGCCCCGGGCTCCGGCCGCGCGATGTCCGCCGTGGCCGCCGCCCACCAGGCGCTCGGCAGACCCTACGTCTGGGGCGCCAACGGGCCCTCCGGATTCGACTGCTCCGGCCTGATGCAGTGGGCCTACGCCAAGGCCGGGGTGAGCCTGCCCCGCACCTCCCAGGCCCAGCGCCACGCGGGCCGCATGGTGCCGCTCTCCCAGGCGCTCCCCGGTGACCTGGTCGCCTACCGCGCGGACGCCAGCCACATCGGCATGTACGTCGGCAACGGCCAGGTCATCCACGCCCCCTACCCGGGCGCCCCGGTCCGCTACGATCCGGTCGGCATGATGCCCGTCTCCTCGGTCACCCGGATCTGACCGTACGATCGGCAGGGTGGCCGTACCAGGACGTGACGCGCGCGGGGGAGGCCCCAGGTGGCGGCGGTGTGCGGCGGGCCCGCTGCTCGCCGCGCTCCTGACCGCGTCCGCCTGCACGGCCCCCGCCGCCCCGGACACCTTCCTCACCGCCGGCGCCCTCGACGCCACCCTGGAGAGCCGCGCGGCGGCCGTCCTCGCCCGCGACCCGGCGGGCTACCTCGACGCCCTCGCCCCGGACGCCGCGAAGCTGCGGGCCGCCCAGCGCACCGAGCTGGACCGGCTCGCCGACGTGCCCCTGAAGTCCTGGACCTACGACGTCAAGGGCATCACCGAGCAGGACGGGCAGTGGGCCACCGCCGAGGTGGAGCTGCGCTACCGGATCGCCCGGTACGACACCGCCCCGGTCGCCACCCGCCGCGTCCTGGAGCTGATGCGGGACGGCGAGCGCTGGTACATCACCGCCGACCGGCCCGCCAAGGGCGCCGCACGGCAGCTGTGGCAGCAGGGGGACGTGGTGGTCGTCGAGGGCGCGCACAGCATCGTCCTGGGCGTCGGGCGGCCCGAGAGCGAGCTGCGCCAGGTCGCCGACACCGTGGACCTCGCCGTACCGGCCGTCTCGGACGCCTGGCCGAGGCCCTGGAGCCGCCGGGTGGTGGTCCTCGTCCCGGACTCCGTCGAGGACATGGCGGGGCTGCTGGGCTCGAAGGAGGCCGACTACCGGGGCATCGCCGCCGTCACCACCGGCGAGGTCGGCGGCACCGGCAAGCGCCCGGCCATCGCCGACCGGGTGATCGTCAACCCGCAGGCGTACGCCACTCTGGGCAGTTTCGGGCAGCGGATCGTCCTGACCCACGAGACGACCCATGTCGCCACCCGGACCAGCACCTCCACGGCCACCCCGGTCTGGCTCTCCGAGGGCTTCGCCGACTGGGCCGCCTACCGGGGCGAGGACCGCGCCGCCGACACGATCGCCCCCGAACTGGCCGACGCCGTCCGCGGCGGCGAGACCCCCGCCGGCCTCCCCACCGACCCGGACTTCGGCTTCGACGGCGACCCCGTGAAGCTCGCCAGGGCCTACGAAGGCGGCTGGCTGGCCTGCGAGCTGATCGCGGAGCGGTGGGGCAAGGAGAAGCTGATCGCCTTCTACGAGACCGTCGGAGCGCACGACGGGCGGGACGGGGCGGTGGAGCAGGCGCTGACCGCGGTACTCGACACCACCCCCGACCAGTTCACCGCCGACTGGCGCGACTACCTCGCCACCCGGCTCGGCTGACCCCCGTCCGCCTCCAGGACCCTCGCCACCCCGCCCCGCGCCCCCGGCACCGTCGACCGCCACAGCCGCCGCGCCGCGATCAGCGAGGCCGCCACCAGCAGCCCGTTCCGTACGAGCAGGAGCGTCACCCCCCACGCGTCGCTCGCCACCACATGGCCGAAGCCGATCGGGAACTCCAGCAGCGTCACCCCCGCCGCCACCAGCACCAGGACCGCCGGGAGCGTCATCCTGGCCCCCCGGAACGTCAGGCATACCGCCGCGAGCCCGACCAGCCACACCACGTACTGCGGGCTGATCACCCGGCTGGTGACCGTGAACAGCAGCACCGCCGTGAACGCCGCCTCGGCCGGGGTCTGCGCCGCGAACGACCGCGCCCGCAGCCGCCACAGCACCAGCCAGCCCAGCGCCAGGGCCCCGAGCCCCAGCGCCAGCGTCGACACCAGCTCGACCTGCGGACCGAGGAACTCCAGCGAGCCGTAGCGCAGCTCCACCCGGCCCTCCCAGCCGAACCGCCGCGCCACATGGAAGACCAGCGCCCCCAGCGACTCGACCTCGGTGCCCCGGTCCCGCTGGAAGGCCAGGAACGCGAACGCCCCCGGCATCCACAGCGCGAACGCCGCCGCGAGACCCACCGACGTCAGCGCCGCCGACGCCCAGGCCGCCCGCGTCGGACGCCCCTTCCGCACCCCCACCAGCAGCAGCACCGGCCACCCCTTCAGCAGCGCCCCGAACGCGGCCAGCGCCCCCAGCGCACGGGGGCGGCGCACCCCCGCCAGCAGCGCCGCCACCGCGACGGCCGTCACCATCAGGTCGTACCGGGCGTAGACCGTCGGCCCCAGCGACGGCACCCCCACGATCCATACCCACGCACCCGCCGCACGTATCCCCGGCCGTCGGCCCGCGTACAGCAGCAGCCCCAGCACCAGCGCGTCACAGAGCAGTACGAGGACGAAGAACGCCGCCGCGTACTCCAGGAACGGCAGCAGGGCCGGGGAGAGGATCGCCAGGGCCGCCCCGGGCGGGTACTGCCAGGTGACGTCGTCCAGCGGATACGTGCCGGTCAGCAGGACCTCGTACCAGCTCCGGTAGATCACCGACACGTCCACCGTGACGTCCGGGCCGGGCACCGTGAACACCTTGAACACGCAGGCCAGCAGCCAGGCCCGGGTCAGCGCCCACACCGCGTACGGCCACGGGCCGGTGCCGGTGGGTCCTCGTCCCGTCATCGCCGTCCCGTCGTCGCCCGCCGCCCCAGGGGGCGTCCTGTCCTGCCGGATTCCCGGCGGCCCATGATGCCGCCGGCAGACGGCGTCAGCGGTGAAGCGCGGCCGTTCGGTACTGTCGGCGGCGATGGACAAGACCTTGATCGTGACCAACGACTTCCCGCCCCGCCCCGGTGGCATCCAGGCGTTCCTGCACAACATGGCGCTGCGCCTGGATCCCGACCGGGTCGTCGTCTACGCCTCCACCTGGAAGCGCGGCGAGGAGGGCGCGGCGGCCACCGCCGCCTTCGACGCCGAGCAGCCGTTCACCGTGGTCCGCGACCGGACGACGATGCTGCTGCCGACCCCGCGCGTCACCCGCCGGGCCACCGCCCTGCTGCGCGAACACGGCTGCACCTCCGTCTGGTTCGGCGCGGCCGCCCCGCTCGGCCTGATGGCCCCGGCGCTGCGCCGGGCCGGCGCCCGACGGCTCGTCGCCACCACCCACGGGCACGAGGCCGGCTGGGCTCAACTGCCCGCCTCCCGGCAGCTGTTGCGCCGGATCGGGGAGGGCACGGACACGATCACCTATCTCGGTGAGTACACCCGCTCCCGGATCGCCGGGGCCCTCACCCCCGAGGCCGCCGGGCGGATGGTCCAACTGCCGCCCGGCGTGGACGAGAAGACCTTCGCCCCGTTCTCCGGCGGGGACCGGGTCCGGGCCCGCCTCGGGCTCTCCGACCGCCCGGTGGTCGTCTGCGTATCGCGCCTGGTGCCGCGCAAGGGCCAGGACACGCTGATCCTGGCCATGCCCGCGATCCTCGCCCGGATCCCGGACGCGGTACTCCTGATCGTCGGCGGCGGCCCGTACGCCGAGGACCTGAAGCGCCTCGCGGCTCAGACCGGGGTCCAGGACTCGGTGCGCTTCACCGGACCCGTGCCCTGGGCCGAGCTGCCCGCGCACTACGGCGCCGGGGACGTCTTCGCGATGCCGTGCCGCACCCGGCGCGGCGGCCTCGACGTGGAGGGCCTCGGGATCGTCTACCTGGAGGCGTCGGCGACCGGGCTGCCCGTGGTGGCCGGCGACTCGGGCGGCGCCCCGGACGCGGTGCTCGACGGCGAGACCGGGTGGGTGGTGCGCGGCGGCAGCGCCGAGGAGTCGGCGGACCGGATCGTGACGCTGCTCGGCGACCCGGAGCTGCGGCAGCGGATGGGGGAGCGGGGCCGGGCCTGGGTCGAGGAGAAGTGGCGCTGGGACCTGCTGGCGGAGAAGCTCAAGACCCTGCTGTGAGACGGCCGTGCGACGAAGGGGCCCGCGCCTGATCACCAGGCGCGGGCCCCTCCGTACACGTGACACCGCTCAGGTGCGGTAGATCGACTCCACCTCGTCCGCGAAGTCCTTCGCCACCACGTTCCGCTTCAGCTTCAGCGACGGCGTGATGTGGCCCGCCTCCTCGGTGAACTGGGCGGGCAGGATACGGAACTTGCGGACCGACTCGGCCTTGGACACCGCCGCGTTGCCGTCGTCCACCGCCCGCTGCACCTCGGCCAGCAGCTCCGCGTCCTCGCGCAGCGACAGGACCGTCGAGCCGGCCGGTTTGCCGTGCTCCTCGGCCCAGCGGCCCAGGAACTCCTCGTCCAGGGTGACCAGCGCGCCGACGAACGGGCGGCCGTCGCCGACCACCATGCACTCGGCGACCAGGGCGTGCGCGCGGATGCGGTCCTCGATGACGGCCGGCGCGACGTTCTTGCCGCCCGCCGTCACGATGATCTCCTTCTTGCGGCCGGTGATCGAGAGGTAGCCGTCCTCGTCGAGCGTGCCGATGTCCCCGGTGTGGAACCAGCCGTCGGCGAGCGCATCGGCCGAGGCCGACTCGTTCTGCCAGTAACCGGTGAACAGGTGATCGCCGTGCACCAGCACCTCGCCGTCGTCGGCGATCCGCACCACGGATCCGGGCAGCGGCTGGCCGACCGTGCCGATCTTCTGCCGGTCCCACGGGTTGAAGGCGGTCGCCGCGCACGACTCGGTCAGGCCGTAGCCCTCCAGGACCGTGAAGCCGATGCCCCGGAAGAAGTGGCCGAGCCGCTCACCGAGCGGAGCGCCGCCGGAGATCGCGAACTCGCCCCGGCCGCCGAGCACCGCGCGCAGCTTCCCGAAGACCAGCTTGTCGAAGAGCTTGTGCTTGAGCTTCAGCCCCAGCGAGGGGCCACCCGGGGTGCTCAGCGCCCGGCTGTAGGCGATCGCCGTGTCGGCGGCCCGGTCGAAGATCTTGCCCTTGCCGTCCGCCTGCGCCTTCGCGCGGGCCGCGTTGTAGACCTTCTCGAAGACCCGGGGCACGCCCAGGATCAGCGTCGGCCGGAACGAGGCCAGCTCGTCGGTGAGGTTCTTGATGTCGGGGACGCAGCCGAGCTTGATCGGGGCCATCACCGAGGCCACCTCGACCAGCCGGCCGAAGACGTGCGCGGCGGGCAGGAACAGCAGCACCGAGCACTCGCCCGTACGGAAGAGGGGCTTCAGCCGCTCCACCACGTTGCCGCACTCCGCGAAGAAGCTGCGGTGGGTGAGCACACAGCCCTTGGGGCGGCCCGTGGTGCCCGAGGTGTAGACGATCGTCGCCGGGTCGTCCGCCTTGGCACTGCGCGTCCGCAGGTCCATGGTCTCCTCCGAGACCTCGGCCCCCGCCTCGCCCAGCGCCTCCACGGCGCCCGCGTCGATCTGCCAGACGTGCGCGAGATCCGGCAGCGCGTCCCGTACGGAGGCCACGGAAGCGGCGTGCGCGTCGCTCTCCACGAGCACCGCCACCGCCCCGGAGTCACCGAGGATCCACTGCACCTGCTCGGCGGAGCTGGTCTCGTACACCGGCACGGTCACCGCGCCCGCGCTCCAGATCGCGAAGTCCAGCAGCACCCACTCGAAACGGGTGCGCGACATCAGGGCGACCCGGTCACCGGGCTGCACGCCCGAGGCGATCAGCCCTTTGGCGGCGGCTCTCACCTCGGCCAGGAACCGGGTGGCACTGACGTCCGTCCAGACGCCGGCCACCTTGCGGCTCATCACCGCGACATCGGGATGCTGAGCGGCATTGCGGCGGATGAGATCCGTCAGGTTACCGTCCGTCGGGACCTCGTACAGGGCCGGAAGGCTGAACTCGCGCAAGACTGCTGCTCCTCATCGGGCTCCGGTGCCACGGCTCTGTGTGACGCACCGGCTGCGGTCCAAGAATGGCGGGTGCTCAGTGGGGTGAGCACGACTGGACTGCCCGGACGTTACCCACCGGTACTCGGTTCCGGATAGGGGGTTCCGGCCAGATGTCTTATGCATCACACATATAGGACCCACCGGCGATTGGGGGGCGGCGTCGCGGGGCTGGGCACGCGCATCTGCGGCGTTGTCGTCAATCACCATGGCTCCGCCATGCCTCAATCCTCCGCCTTGCAGCTGCACGCACCCAGCCCCGCTCCTTCTCCCACCCCCCAATCGCCGGTGGGTCCAAATGGCCCTTCACGCACAGTAGTCCACTGCCGTCACGACGTGGAGGTATCCGCAGGTCCGGACGGTCTACCCAGCGACGGAACGGGCACTCTAGGGTGATCCCATGCGAGGCAGCGAACCGGACGGCCGGGATCCGGCCGCAAGGCCGACCCGGATTCACGTGGTCAGCGACGTGCACGGCAACACCGAGGCCCTGGCCCGCGCCGGAGACGGCGCCGACGCGCTGATCTGCCTCGGCGACCTGGTGCTCTTCCTCGACTACGCCGACCACTCGCGCGGCATCTTCCCCGACCTGTTCGGCAAGAAGAACGCCGACCGCATCGTCGCCCTGCGCACCGACCGCCGCTACGACGAGGCCCGCGCCTTCGGCCGCGAGCTGTGGGCGGGCCGCGACCGCAACACCGAGATCCTCGGCGCGGTGCGCAAGCAGTACGCCGAACTCTTCGCGGCCTTCCCCACCCCGACGTACGCCACCTACGGCAATGTCGACGTCCCCGACCTCTGGCCCGAGTACGCCCGCCCCGGCACCACCGTGCTGGACGGCGAACGCGTCGAGATCGGCGGCCGGGTCTTCGGCTTCGTCGGCGGCGGCCTCAAGACCCCGATGAACACCCCGTACGAGATCAGCGACGAGGAGTACGCCGCCAAGGTCGAGGCGCTCGGCCCGGTCGACGTCCTGTGCTCGCACATCCCGCCCGAGGTCCCCGAGCTGACGTACGACACCGTCGCCCGCCGCTTCGAACGCGGCAGCCGCGCCCTGCTGGAGGCGATCCGCACCACCCGCCCCCGGTACGCGCTTTTCGGCCATGTTCACCAGCCGTTGGTCCGCCGGATGCGGATCGGGACCACCGAGTGCGTCAACGTCGGCCACTTCGCCTCGACCGGAACACCCTGGGCGCTGAGCTGGTGACCGGGGACAGCCGGGCCGTGGACCGGAGCGCTCCGGGCACGCGATAGCCTGCACAGCGGCAGGCTCCTGCCGAACGCGACCGGTAACACCGCACTGGAGGGCCACGGCGATGGCTGAACACACCAGCTCGAGCATCACGATCGAGGCGACGCCGGCCGACGTCATGGGCGTGATCGCCGACTTCACCCGCTACCCGGAGTGGACCGGCGAGGTCAAGGAGGCCGAGGTCCTCTCCACCGACGACCAGGGCCGCGCCGAGCAGGTCCGCCTCGTCCTGGACGCCGGAGCGATCAAGGACGACCACGTCCTCACCTACACCTGGACCGGCGAGAACGAAGTCAGCTGGAGCCTCGTCAAGTCGCAGATGCTGCGCTCCCTGGACGGCACCTACGCCCTCACCCCGCTCGGCGGCGGCGAGCGCACCGAGGTCACCTACCGGCTCGCCGTCGACGTCAAGATCCCGCTGCTCGGCATGATCAAGCGCAAGGCCGAGAAGGTCATCATCGACCGCGCCCTCGCCGGTCTGAAGAAGCGCGTCGAGTCCGCACCGGGGACCTGACAGCCGTGCGTACGGTCCTGGTCACCGGCCCCGGCGGCGCGGGCCGCAGCACCGTCGCCGCGGCCACCGCCCTGGCCGCCGCGGCGAACGGCGGCCGCACCCTCCTGATCTCCGCCGAGGCCATACCCGGCTTCCCGGCCGCCACGGAACCCACCCGGGTCACCGGCCTTCTCGACCACGCACGCATCGACTCCGGCGAGCACTTCCGCGCCGAACTCACCGAGCTCCAGAAGCGCGCCTCCGGCGTCCTGGACCTGCTCGGCGCCGGCCGGCTCGACGGCGAGGAGCTCACCGAACTCCCCGGCTCCCCGCAGCTCGCCCTGCTGCACACGCTGCGCCGGGCCGCCGAGGGCGACTGGTCCGGCTACGACACCCTCGTCGTCGACCTCCCGCCGCTCACCGAAGCCCTCGCCCTCCTCGCCCTGCCGGAACAGCTGCGCCGCTACCTGCGCCGGCTGCTCCCCGCCGAACGCCAGGCCGCCCGCGCCCTGCGCCCGGTCCTCGCCCAGCTCGCCGGGGTTCCGATGCCCGCGCAGTGGCTGTACGAGGCCGCCGCCCGCAAGGACGCCGAGCTGGCCGCCGTCCAGGCCCTGATCGAGGACGGATCCACCACGCTCCGGCTGGTCGCGGAGCCGGGCCCCGCCGCCGAGGACGCCCTGCGCACCGCCCGTACCGGCCTCGCCCTGCACGGACTGCGCGCCGACCTGCTCATCGCCTCCCGCGTGCTGCCCCGGCACTCGTCCGACCCCTGGTTCGCCGCACTCGCCGCCCAGCAGGAGAAGTGCCTGGACCACTGGCATCAGGACGTGGCCCCGGACGTCCCCGTGCACGAGGCCGCCCACCTGGGCCGCGACCCGCAGGGGCCGGACGACCTGGCCGCGCTGGAGGTCCCCGCCCCCGACGACCGGACGCCCGGCCGGGCACCGGACCCCTGGTGGACCGAGGAGGAGCAGGACGCCGAGGGCGGGGGCACCACCCTCACCTGGTGTCTGCCGCTGCCCGGGGCCGCCAAGGAGGACCTGCGCCTGGTCCGCCGGGGCGACGAACTGCTCCTGACCGTCGGCCCCTTCCACCGGATCGTGCGGATCGCCTCCGCGCTGCGCCGCTGCACCGTCTCCGGCGCTGCGCTGGCCGACGGGGTACTGCGGGTGAGGTTCACACCGGATCCGGCTCTGTGGCCGCGCACCTCCGGCAGCGATGCGGGGCCGTTCGGGTAACGTCGGTAGTACGTCCATCGCAGGACGAAGTACGTGCATCGCAGGCCGACCGTCGGCCGCCCCGCTTCGCAGGAGTCCGCCATGAGTGAAGCCACCGATCGTCCCGTCGACGGCGACGCGTGGGCCGACGCCTGCGCCGAGGACCTCGCGGCCGAGAAGGCCCGCCGCCGGGCCGCGTACGGCGACCGGCCCGGATCCGCCGCCGAGGAACTGCGCAAGCTGGTCGACGCGGTCGCCGACAAGGTGTCCTCGCTCCAGACCCCGCTGCTGGGCGCCGCCGCCCAGGGCGCGGTCCAGCAGGCCGTCCGGCAGGCGAAGTCCGCCGTCGAACCGGTCATCGAACGCAACCCGGAATTCTTCGACCACCTCGCCGCCGCGGGCAACGAGCTGCTGGCCGCCTACCGCTCCGCGGTCGAGGGCCAGGAGAGCCGCTGGACCCGCACCACCGAGGGCGCGTCGGGCGCGAGCAGCGCCGCCGGCGCCTCCTCGAAGAAGGCCGCCGACGACCCGTCCGACCCCCGGGACGAGGGCCCCTCCGGCACCGAACGCATCGACCTGGACTGACCGGACGCATCGGCCGGGACCGGGAGGACACGACGGCCGGGACCGACCGGCCCCGGCCGGGCCGGGCCACGCCTCGGGTACGGTTGCCCCTAGCGGGGCTCGACCGAAACTGAGGGATTCATGGGACTCACCATCGGCGTCGATATCGGCGGCACGAAGATCGCGGCTGGAGTGGTCGACGAAGAGGGCCGGATCCTCTCGACGTTCAAGGTGGCGACCCCGCCGACGGCCGAAGGCATCGTCGACGCGATCTGCGCGGCGGTGGCCGGGGCGAGCGAGGGACACGAGGTGGAGGCCGTCGGCATCGGCGCCGCCGGTTACGTCGACGACAAGCGCGCCACCGTGCTGTTCGCACCGAACATCGACTGGCGTCACGAACCGCTCAAGGACAAGGTCGAGAAGCGTATCGGCCTGCCCGTCGTCGTCGAGAACGACGCCAACGCGGCGGCCTGGGGCGAGTATCGCTTCGGGGCCGGCCAGGGGCACGACGACGTCATCTGCATCACGCTCGGCACCGGGCTCGGCGGCGGCATCATCATCGGCAACAAGCTGCGCCGCGGACGCTTCGGCGTGGCCGCCGAGTTCGGCCACATCCGGGTCGTCCCGGACGGTCTGCTGTGCGGCTGCGGCAGCCAGGGCTGCTGGGAGCAGTACGCCTCCGGCCGCGCCCTCGTCCGGTACGCGAAGCAGCGCGCCAACGCCACCCCCGAGAACGCCGCCGTGCTGCTCGGCCTCGGCGACGGCACGGTGGAGGGCATCGAGGGCAAGCACATCAGCGAGGCCGCCCGCCAGGGCGACGCGGTGGCCATCGACTCGTTCCGCGAGCTGGCCCGCTGGGCCGGCGCCGGACTGGCCGACCTCGCCTCGCTGTTCGACCCGTCCGCGTTCATCGTCGGCGGCGGCGTCTCGGACGAGGGCGAGCTCGTCCTCGACCCGATCCGCAAGTCGTTCCGGCGCTGGCTGATCGGCGGCCAGTGGCGCCCGCACGCCCAGGTGCTGGCCGCCCAACTCGGCGGCAAGGCAGGGCTCGTGGGCGCGGCGGACCTGGCCCGCCAGGGCTAGGGTGTGCCCGGCGGATCTTGACCGGGTCCACGACGCCTGGCACGGCACCTCGCGGCGTTGCCGAAACGTCCGAATCGCTCCGCGATGAGGACGCTCCAGCGCCTTGCGATGCACCGCACCAGACGCCGCGGCCTATCCGGCCCTGATCCGCCGGACACACCCTGGGGGGGTGCCCGGCCCTGATCCGCCGGACACCCCCAGCACCTTCGTACGGCGTACCGCACGCCCGTCGCCGCCCTCCGGGGCAGCGGCGGGCGTCCGTCGTATCGTGACCCGCATGGTCCTGACGCCACTGCCCGACTCCCGTACTGAGCCGGACGGTTCAGCCGTGATCCGGGTGCTGAGCTACAACGTCCGGTCGATGCACGACGACACCGCCGCGCTGGCCCGGGTCATCCGCGCCTGCGCGCCCGATCTGGTCCTCGTCCAGGAGGCCCCGCGCTTCTTCCGCTGGCGCAAGGCCGCGGCCAGGCTCGCGAGGACCAGCGGTCTGGTGGTGCTGAGCGGCGGGGCCACCGCCGCCGGGCCGCTGCTGCTGTGCTCGCTGCGGGTGGCCGTCGAGCGTACCGAGGACGTCCTGCTGCCGCTCACCCCCGGTCTGCACCGCAGGGGCTTCGCCACCGCCGTGGTGCGGATCGCCGGGACCCGGCTCGGGGTGCTGAGCTGTCATCTGAGCCTCCAGCGCGACGAGCGCCTCGCCCAGGCGGATCTGCTGCTGGAACGGCTGGCGGCGATGGGCGTGGAGCACGCGGTGGCGGGCGGCGACCTCAACGACGTACCGACCGGGAAGGCGTTCCGGCACCTGTCCGGGAAGCTCCAGGACTGCCGGGCCGTCGCCCCGTGGGGCGGCGAGCTGACGTTCCCCCCGGAGGAGCCGCGCAAGCGCATCGACGCGCTGTTCGCGACCCCGGGCATCGAGGTGCTCGGCTGCGGCGTGCCGACCGGGCTGGACGGCGTGAGCGGGGAAGACCTGAGGGCGGCCACGGACCATCTGCCGGTCCTGGCCGCCCTCGGAGTCCCCGCCGGACGCACGGCCGGGGACTCCCCCTACACGACCGCGCCGCGCCCCGGGTCGCCGTAGGTGTCGTCATCGTCGTCGTGCGGCATCCGGGCCACCAGGGTGGCGAAGCCGCCGAGGAAGCCGCCGATGCAGAGCGTGGTGAGCCACCACGTCATCTCCCACCGGAGCAGCACCGCGACGAGCATCAGGACCGGCCCGCCGATCACCGCGAGCCAGGCGAACTTCGCCGTGACGTCGGCCTCCGGCAGCGGCGGCGGCTCCGGAGGCACGAAGTGGCCCTCCTCGCCGTCGTCCGGCACATCGATGCCGTCGTCCTTGGACGCGGGCAGCTTGTAGTCCCGCGGACCGGCGACGCCGGGCGCGAAGACCACCGAACTGCCCAGCGGCTTCGTCTCCGGGGGCTTCGGGGGCGTCTTGCCGGACCCCTTGTCCGCCGGGTCCCCTGTGGTGCCGTCCTTCGGCCCCACCACATTGCGCTGGTCGTCCTCCAGCAGGGCCAGGTCCTCGACGGACTTGAACGGCTTGGCGCCCGGCGGATCCGGCGGCTCCTCCCCGTACCCCGCGACGATCGCGGCCCACGCCGCGTCCTCGTCGACCGCCCGCTCCTGCTCCGCTTTCCCGTCCCCGGCCGGCCTCGTCCCCTCGGGGACGGCCGCGGGCTCCGTGGGGCGCGGTTCACGCCCCTCGTCGCCGCCTGTGCGTTCCGCGTCGTGCTCAGCCACCGGACGTGCTCCCCTTCTTCCCGACGCTCGGTGCGAGACGGCCGATGAACCGGTAGCTCTCATCGAAGATCCGCTCCGCATCGTGGTCCAACGTCGCCACGTGGTAGCTCTGTTCCAACAGGATCTCCGAGACGTCCGTGGAGGAGATCCGGCTCAGGATCCGCGCGCTGTCCGCGGGCGGCACGACATGGTCCTGCGGGCTGTGCAGCAGCACCACCGGCTGGGTCACCTGGGGCAGCTCCCCGTCGACCAGCCGGAAGAACTTCCGCACCGAGTGCGCGGCGTGCAGCGGCACCTTGTCGTAGCCCACCTCGTGCGCGTCCGGGAGCGCGATGTCGTCGGCCAGGCCCTTGGTCGTCCGCACCAGATGACGGGCGAGCGGCAGCGCGTACGCGGAGAGGCCGTGCACCTTGTTGGCCGGGTTGACCAGAACCAGACCGCTGATCGCGTCCCCGTGCTTGGCCGCGAGACGCAGGCTCAGGGCACCGCCCATGGACAGGCCGAAGACGAAGACCTGCTCGCACTTCTCCCGCAGGACCCGCAGCTCCCGGTCGACCTCGGCGTACCAGTCCTGCCAGCCGGTGATCGCCATGTCCTCCCAGCGGGTGCCGTGGCCCGGCAGCAACGGCAGCGAGACCGTCAGCCCGCGCTCGGCGAGATACTCCGCCCAGGGGCGCAGCGACTGCGGTGATCCGGTGAAGCCATGACAGAGGAGGACGCCGACCTCTCCGCCCTCGTGGCGGAACGGCTCGGCTCCAGGGAGGACCGGCACCAGGGTCTCCTGTTCGTGGGACGGGTCGGGGGCGGGCGGGCACCTGGGGGAGTGCTTGACGGATGACTTCACCGTACGCGACCGGACCGACACCGACCAGGGCCGTCACGTCCCCCGGGGCCCTCCCGGCACGGCCCGTCCGGGGAGGTCGTCGTCCCAGGCCGGGCAGAGGCCGCGACGACCTCACAGGTTAAGGTCTGACCGACAGCACACAGGAGGCACCAGAGTTGATCTACGGCGCAATGAAGTTCTCCATCGGCGGGTCCCTGAAGCTCGCCTTCCGGCCGTGGGTGGAGGGCCTGGAGAACATCCCCGAGCGCGGTCCGGCGATCCTCGCGAGCAACCACCTGTCGTTCTCCGACTCGTTCTTCCTCCCGACCGTGCTGGACCGCAAGGTCACCTTCATCGCCAAGGCCGAGTACTTCACCGCCCCCGGGGTCAAGGGCAGGCTCACCGCCGCCTTCTTCAAGGGCGTCGGCCAGCTCCCCGTCGACCGCTCCGGAGCCCGCGGCGCGGGCGAGGCGGCGATCAGGGCGGGCATCCAGGTCATCGAGAGCGGCGGCCTCTTCGGTATCTACCCCGAAGGCACCCGCTCGCCCGACGGCCGCCTCTACCGGGGCAAGCCCGGCGGACTGGCCCGGGTCGCGCTGGCCACCGGGGCGCCGGTCATTCCGGTCGCCATGATCGACACCGAGAAGATCCAGCCGCCCGGCCAGGTGATGCCCAAGCTGATGCGCCCCGGCATCCGGATCGGCAAGCCGCTGGACTTCAGCCGCTACCAGGGCATGGACGGCGACCGCTTCATCCTGCGTTCGGTGACCGACGAGGTCATGTACGAGATCATGAAGCTCTCCGGCCAGGAGTACGTGGACATCTACGCCACCGCCGCGAAGCGCCGGATCGCCGACGAGGCGAAGGCCAGGGCGGAGGAGGCCAAGCGCGCTCAGAAGCAGGCCGCCGCGGGCAACGAGGACGGAACGGAACGGTCCGGCGCGTAACCGCGTCGTTCACCGTCCGGGGGGTGGGCCATGGCCAAGCGTGAGCGGGTCGTACGGATGTCGGTCGAGCTGCCGCTGTGGCGTGCGCTGACGGGCTACCGCGTCCTGACCATGATCTACGCGGTACTGCTCGCGATCTTCGGGAGGGACGACTTCGGCCGGCAGAGGTTCGAGCGGCCCTGGGTGGCCGTCGCGTACCTGGCCTTCCTCTTCGTCTGGACGCTCGCCACCCTGCCCAAGGTCCGCTCGGCGGCGAGCTGCACCAAACGCTTCCTCGGCGCGGACCTGGTCGTCGCGCTGACCGGCATCCTGCTCACCCCGCTCGCCGACGTCGACTCGCGGGCACTCGGCGGCCCGACGCTCCCGTCGATCTGGACGGCCGGCGCGGTCCTCGCCTTCGCGATCAAGGGCGGCTGGCGGTGGGCGGCCTTCGCCTCCACCTTCGTCGCGGCCGCCAACATCATCCAGCGCGGCGAGCCCGGCCGGGACACCTACCACAACGTCCTGCTGGTCTGGGTCGCCTCCATCGCCATCGGGTACGTCGTCGAGGTCGCCCGCGCCAGTGAGCGCACCCTCGCCCGCGCCCTGGAGATCGAGGCCGCCACCCGCGAACGCGAACGGCTCGCCCGCGACATCCACGACAGCGTGCTCCAGGTCCTCGCCATGGTGCAGCGCCGGGGCACCGAGATCGGCGGCGAGGCGGCAGAGCTGGGCCGGATGGCCGGCGAGCAGGAGATCGCCCTGCGCACCCTGGTCTCCAGCGGCCTGGTCCCACCGACCCGGGTCTCCGAGGACGCCGCCGAAGGGGCCGTGGTCCGCACGGTCGAGGTCGACGAGGAGAGCCCCGGCGGCGGGGCCGCCTGCGACCTGCGGGCCCTGCTCGCCCCGCACGCCGGATCCCGTACGAGCTTCGCGGAGCCGGGCGCCCCGGTGCTGCTCCCCGCCGAGTCGGCCCGGGAGCTGGCCGCCGCCGTCAGCGCCGCCCTGGACAACGTACGGGTGCACGCGGGCCCGGACGCCCGGGCGTGGATCCTGGTCGAGGACGAGCCGGACGAGGTGATCGTCACCGTCCGGGACGACGGCCCCGGCATCCCCGAGGGGCGGCTCGCCCAGGCGGAGGGGGAGGGGCGGCTCGGGGTCGCCCTGTCCATCCGCGGCCGGCTGCGCGACCTGGGCGGCACGGCAGAGCTGATCTCGGTGCCCGGACAGGGCTGCGAGGTCGAGTTGAAGGTTCCCAGAGCACCGAAGGTTTCCCGGGGGAAGGCAGGATCGGCCCGATGAATACGCAGAACGCAGCACAGGACGAGCAGGGGGCCGCCGACCGGCCCATCAGGGTCATGGTCGTCGACGACCACCCCATGTGGCGCGACGCGGTCGCCCGCGACCTGGCCGAGTCCGGCTTCGACGTCGTCGCGACCGCCGGGGACGGCCCGCAGGCGGTCCGCCGGGCCAAGGCCGTGGGCCCGGACGTCCTGGTCCTCGACCTGAACCTCCCCGGCATGCCCGGCGTCCAGGTCTGCAAGGAGCTGGTCGGGACCCTCCCGGGCCTGCGGGTCCTGGTCCTTTCCGCGAGCGGCGAGCACGCCGACGTCCTGGAGGCGGTGAAGTCCGGGGCCACCGGCTATCTGCTGAAGTCCGCCTCCACCCAGGAGCTGACCGACGCCGTCCGCTCCACCGCGGGCGGCGACCCCGTCTTCACACCGGGCCTCGCCGGCCTCGTCCTCGGCGAGTACCGCAGGCTCGCCTCCGACCCCGCACCCGCGGCGTCCAACGAGCCCAAGGCCCCGCAGCTCACCGACCGGGAGACCGAGGTACTGCGGCTGGTCGCCAAGGGGCTCTCGTACAAGCAGATCGCCGAACGCCTGGTCATCTCGCACCGCACGGTCCAGAACCATGTGCAGAACACCCTCGGCAAGCTCCAGCTGCACAACCGGGTGGAGCTCGTCCGGTACGCCATCGAGCGCGGCCTCGACGACGTCTGACCCGGCGGGGACGGGACCGGGGCCGTATATTCGCGCTCACCGGCCCTGCCCGGTCCCGCCCCAGACACAGCTCGGGAGTACCCGTGGAAATCCTGGCCTTCGGTGTGCAGTCCGACGAGAAGCCCCTGATCGAGAAGGCCTTCGAGGCCCTGCACGAGGTCCGCTGCCTGGACGTCTTCCTGAACCGGGACACCGCCCCCATCGCGGCCGGCTACGAGATCGTCTCCACCAGCGTCAACGCCGACCTCGGCGCCCAGGTGCTCCAGACGCTCGCCGCGGGCGGCACACAGATGATCGCCCAGCGCTCCACCGGCTTCAACAACATCGACCTGGAGGTCGCCGAGCGGCTCGCCCTGCGCGTCGCCCGGGTCTCGCACTACTCCCCGTACGCGGTCGCCGAATTCGCCTGGACGCTCGCCATGGCCGTGAACCGGCGCATCATCCGCGCCGCGAGCCGCACCCGGGACTTCGACTTCCGCCTGGACGGGCTGCTCGGCCGGGACATGCACGGCCGGACCGTCGGGGTGCTCGGCACCGGGAAGATCGGCGAGGCGTTCACCCGGATCGCCCACGGCTTCGGCATGAAACTGCTCGGCTGGGACGTGGCCCGGAACCCGGCCTGCGTCGAGCTGGGCATGGAGTACGTCGACAAGGAGCGGCTGTTCGCCGAGGCCGACCTGATCAGCCTGCACGTGCCCCTGCTGCCCAGCACCCGGCACCTCATCGACGAGGCCGCCCTCACGGCGATGAAGGACGACGCGATCCTCGTCAACTCCAGCCGCGGCGGCCTCATCGACAGCGCCGCCCTGGTCACCGAGTTGCGCGCGGGCCGCTTCCTCGGCGTCGGACTCGACGTGTACGAGGCGGAGGCCGGGCTGTTCTTCCTCGACAAGTCCCTGGAGGGCATCGACGACGACACCCTCGCCCGTCTGGTGACCTTCCCCAACGTCGTCGTCACCTCCCACCAGGCGTACTACACCGAGGACGCGGTGGGCCAGATCATCGACGCGACCGTCACGAACGTCACCGACTACCTGGCCCGCCGCCACAGCGAGAACGTCCTCGTGCCGAGGAAGTGAAGCCGTACCTCAGCCGGGCGCCACCGTTTCCTCAGCCGGGCACCACCTGCAGCCCCGCCAGCAGCTCCGTCACGATCACCGAGCCCCGCACGGTCAGCACCGACTCCGGGTGGAACTGCACCGAGGCGAAGCCGGGCCCCCGCAGCGCGTGCAGCTCACCGCTGTCCTCGTCCCGGCTCACCTCGATCCCGTGCGCGGCCAGCTCGGCGGCGGCCGGACCGTCGCACCGCCCGGTGAAGCTGTTGTAGAAGCCCACCGTCTCCGGCCGCCCGAACAGCTCGATCCGGGTCTGCGCCCCCTGGTACGGCACGGCCTTGCGCACGATCTCCAGACCCAGCTCCGCCGCGATCAGCTCGTGCCCGAGGCAGACCCCCAGCAGCCCGTGCCGGTGGTCCCGCACCAGCTCGGCGGTGATCTCACGCAGCAGCCGCATCTTCGGGTCGGTGAGATCGCCCGGATCACCCGGACCCGGACCCAGCACCACGGGCCCCTCGTGCGCCCGGACCACCTCGCGCAGCCCCGGCTCGTCGTAGCGGCGCACCGAGACGTCCAGCCCGGACGCCCGCAGCAGATGGGCCAGCATCGCGGTGAACGTGTCCTCGCCGTCCACCACCAGCGCATGACCCGCCAGGTCCCGGGTGCGCTCCTGCATCCGCAGCCAGAACGGCGCGAGGCCGCCGCGCCGGTCGTCCAGCGCCGCCTGCACCCGGGGGTCGGAGGCCAGCCGCGGGCGGTCCGCCTCCGCCCCGGGCCGCCCCGGCCGCACCCCCAGCGCGGCCAGCACCCCGGCCGCCTTGGCGTGGGTCTCGGCGACCTCGCTGTCCGGGTCCGAATGGCGTACGAGGGTGGCCCCGACAGGCACCTCCAGCGAGCCGTCCGGGGCGATGTCGGCCGTACGGATCAGGATCGGCGAGTCCAGCGTCTGCGCCCCGTTCGCGTCCTGGCCCAGCAGGGCCAGCGCGCCCGCGTAGTAGCCGCGGCCCCCGGACTCGTACCGCTCGATGACCCGGCAGGCGTTCTGCACCGGTGAACCCGTCACGGTCGCCGCGAACATCGTCTCGCGCAGCACGTCGCGCACATCCAGCGAGGACCGGCCGCGCAGCTCGTACTCGGTGTGCGCGAGGTGCGCCATCTCCTTGAGCCGGGGCCCGACCACCACCCCGCCCATGTCGCCGACCGTGCACATCATCTTCAGCTCCTCGTCGACCACCATGGACAGCTCCTCGCTCTCCTTGCGGTCCCCGAGGAACGCCAGCAGGCTCTCGGCGGTCGGCCCCCCGGCCGGGTAGCGGTACGTCCCGCTGATCGGGTTCATCACGACCGTCCCGCCGGACATCCGTACGTGCACCTCCGGGCTCGCCCCCACCAGCGTCCGCCCGCCCGTCGCCCGCCGCCGCCCCGAATCGGATGTCCCTTCGGTACCGATGCCTCCCGTGTGGACGACGAACGTCCAGTAGGCGCCCCGCTCGCCCGCCAGCAGCCGCCGGAACAGCGCTAGCGCGTCCGCCCGCCCGAACCCGGGGATCTCGCCCCGGAACGTCCGCCGGATCACGAAGTTCGCGCCCTCGCCCTGCCCGATCTCGTCCCGGATCACCCGCCGCACGATGTCGGCGTACGCGTCGTCCGGCACGTCGAACCCGCGGTCCTGAACCGTCACGTCATGGTCGGGCAGCGCCGCCAGCAGCTCCGTGAGCTCCAGCTCGTGCGTCTCGTCGGCGACCAGCACGCTCAGCGGGGTGCCGTCGTCGCGCACGTCGAAGCCGCGCTCGGCGATCTGCCGGAACGGCACCAGGGCGAGCGCCGGCGACGCGCCCACCGGCAGATCGGCCAGCCGGTCCGCCTCCAGCACCTCGCCGATCAGCAGTTCGACGTGATCGTGGTCACGGCCGGGCGGGCGCCGGCGCAGCAGAGCGAACGGCGGGGCGTCGTCGGCCAGCAGCCGGCGGACGAGACCGGAGGCGGAGCGGGGCGGGGTCTGGGACATGGGAGCAGGTTCCTTCCGGACGGGCCCGTACGGGGTTCCGTACGGGATTCACAGGGGGAGGAACGGCTCCGCAACGCAGAAAAGGCCGCCCCTCGGGCGGCCTTCGCGAAGTGTCAGCGCGATGAATCAGCGGGCCGCCGGATGAGCGGTCCACCACCAGTTCTGGATCGAGATCCGGATCAGTCGCGTCGACATGCTGCGACCCTAGCGGACCTTCTGGCCACCGGAGCGGGTGTCTCAACTATTGAGCGCTCGAATGGATGCTCCCCGCGACCCCGTAATGTTGGGTACGTGACCGTGAACGCCAATACCTCCGTCGCCGGTGGCAACACCTGGCGAGACCTTCCCGCGGCGCAGCAGCCCGAGTACCCCGACTCCGAGGCCCTGCGCGATGTACTCGCGGACCTCACGTCGTATCCGCCGCTCGTCTTCGCCGGCGAGTGCGACCAGCTGCGCGCCCGCATGGGAGCCGTCGCCAAGGGCGAGGCGTTCCTGCTGCAGGGCGGCGACTGTGCCGAGGCCTTCGACGCCGTGTCCGCCGAGCACATCAGGGCCAAGCTGAAGACGCTGCTCCAGATGAGCGCCGTCCTGACCTACGCGGCCTCCGTGCCCGTGGTGAAGGTCGGCCGGATCGCGGGCCAGTACTCCAAGCCGCGCTCCAAGTCGACCGAGACCCGGGACGGCGTGACCCTGCCGACCTACCGCGGCGACTCGGTGAACGGCTTCGCCTTCACCGAGGAGGCCCGGATCCCGGACCCCGCGCGGCTGAAGCAGATGTACCACGCGTCCTCCTCCACGCTGAACCTGGTGCGCGCCTTCACCACCGGCGGTTACGCGGACCTGCGCCAGGTCCACGCCTGGAACCAGGACTTCGTGAAGTCGTCCCCCTCCGGCCAGCGCTACGAGGCCCTGGCCCGCGAGATCGACAACGCGCTGAACTTCATGAAGGCGTGCGGCACCGACCCGGCCGAGTTCAAGGCAGTCGAGTTCTACGCCTCGCACGAGGCCCTGCTGCTGGACTACGAGTCGGCGCTGACCCGTACGGACTCGCGCACCGGCGAGCTGTACGACACCTCCGCCCACATGGTCTGGATCGGGGAGCGCACCCGCCAGATGGACGGCGCGCACATCGAGTTCGCCGCCAGGATCCGCAACCCGATCGGCATCAAGCTCGGCCCGACGACCACCGTCGACGAGGCGCTCGGCTACATCGACCGCCTCGACCCCGAGCGCGAGCCGGGCCGGCTGACCTTCGTCGTCCGGATGGGCGCCGACAAGGTCCGCGACAAGCTCCCCGAGCTGGTCGAGAAGGTCACCGCCTCGGGCGCGACCGTCGCCTGGGTGACCGACCCGATGCACGGCAACACCTTCGAGGCCGCCTCCGGCCACAAGACGCGCCGCTTCGACGACGTCCTGGACGAGGTCAAGGGCTTCTTCGAGGTCCACAAGGGCCTCGGCACCCACCCGGGCGGCATCCACGTGGAGCTGACCGGCGACGACGTCACCGAGTGCGTGGGCGGCGGCCACGAGATCTTCGTGGACGACCTGCACCAGCGCTACGAGACGGCCTGCGACCCCCGGCTCAACCGCAGCCAGTCCCTCGACCTGGCCTTCCTCGTCGCCGAGATGTACCGCGACCAGTAGTCCTGTGGGCCGGGAAATTCCCGGCCGTCGCACCTGTGGGGCACGGATCCATGTGATCCGTGCCCCACAGCCGCATCCGGACTTTTACGCCGGTTGAGCGACGGGTAAGGTTAGGTTAGCCTCACCGTGAAAACCGGACGGCACTCGTGACCGACCCGCAGGGAGGTGAACCGCATGTACGTCTGCTCCTGCTTCGGCATCACAGAAGCGCAGGTCAAGAAGCATGCGGACGCCGGAGCCTGCACACCCCGGCAGATCGCGTCGGCCTGCAAGGCCGGGACGGACTGCGGTGGCTGTGTACGCCGCATCCAGGCCCTGCTGGGACGGGGTGACTGCCCCCGCCGCGAGCTCCTCGACCAGCGGCAGGAGCCGGCGGCCGACTCTCTCGCGCACCAGGGCGCCGCAGCGGCCCTCGTGGACACGATCAGGGACGTACGGCTCTCCGACGCGGCCTGACCCGCCCGCCCGGGAACGGCACCGGCCCGTCCGCCCGGGAACAGCCCAGGTCAGCTCTCCGGCTGCTCGATCAGCTGGGCGATGTAGAGCGGCTCACCGAGCTTCTCGACCAGCTCCAGCTGGGTGTCGAGATAGTCGATGTGGTGCTCCTCGTCCTCCAGGATCGACTCGAAGATGTTCGCGGACGTGATGTCGCCCTTGCCGCGCATCACCTCGATGCCGCGCTTGAGGCGGTCGATCGCCTCCACCTCGACCTGGCGGTCCGCCTGGAACATCTCGGTGACCGTCTGTCCCACCCGGACATGGAAGAGCCGCTGGTAGTTCGGCAGCCCGTCGAGGAACAGGATCCGGTCGGTGAGGATCTCGGCGTGCTTCATCTCGTCGAAGGACTCGGCCCGGGTGTACTTGGCGAGCTTGGTCCACCCGAAGTTGTCCTGCATCTTGGCGTGCAGGAAGTACTGGTTGATGGCAGTCAATTCGGCGGTCAGCTGCTCATTGAGAAACTCAAGGACCTCGGGGTCGCCCTGCATGGCAAAGGCTCCTTCCAACCGGTGATCGATCTGGCAAGTTGGCCAGATCTTCGCACCGTGCCCAGCGGCCGTCCAGTAAGTGCACGCTTACTACGAGTTGCCCGAATGTGGTCCGCCCCTGGTCATGACCACCCCTGCCTGTCTGTCACCATGGAGGCATGGGTCAGCCGGAAAGCCGGGAAAACCGCGAAACAGAGCAGACCGAGCTTCCGCCGGGACAGCGACTGCAGCGCGGATGGCCGGTCACCCACTACGGGCCCGTTCCCAAGTTCAAGCCCGACCGCTGGGAGTTCCGGGTCTTCGGGGCCACCGCCGACGGCGACAAGCACTGCTGGAACCACCAGGACTTCTCGGCGCTGCCGTTCTCCTCCGTGGTCGCCGATCTGCACTGCGTGACGAAGTTCAGCATGGTCGGCGCCGAATGGGGCGGAGTCCTCGCCCGTACGGTCCTCGAACTGGCACCGCCCGCCCCCGACGCCACCCATGTGATGGTCTGGGCCGAGTACGGCTTCTCCTCGAACCTGCGCCTCGACGACTTCGCCTCCGAGCGCACCCTCTTCGCCACCCACAAGGACGGCGAACTCCTCACCGCCGAGCACGGCTTCCCGCTCCGCCTCGTCGTCCCGCACCTGTACGCCTGGAAGGGCCCGAAGTGGGTCCGGGGCATCGAGTACATGACGGCGGACCGGCGCGGATTCTGGGAGGAGCGGGGCTACCACAACATCGGCGACCCCTGGAGCGAGCAGCGCTACTCCTACCAGGAAGAGCCCGGGGACGGCCCCGAACTCTGACTCCGGCAGATCTCCCGGAGCTCATTCAACAGGTCTCCCGGAGTCCTTTCAGCAGGTCTCCCGGAGTTCCTTCAGACGGGCCACGTCCGCCGCGTGACCCTCCTTGCCGCCGGGCGTCTCGATGATCAGCGGTACGCCCTCGGTCGCCGGATGCGTGAACAGCTCCCGGAAGGGCTCCGCCCCGATGTGACCGGCGCCGATGTTCTCGTGCCGGTCCTTGTGGGCGCCCACGACGTCCTTGGAGTCGTTGGCGTGGATCAGTTTCAGCCGCCCCTCGCCGACCGTGTCCACCAGCAGGTCGAGCGTATGCCGCATCCCCGAAGGGCCGGTCAGATCGTGCCCGGCGGCGTAGATGTGGCACGTGTCCAGGCAGACGCCCAGCTTCGGGTGGGAGTCCAGCGCCTCGAAGTACGGCCCGAAGTCCCAGGTCCGCGAGCAGAGCGAGAAGCCCTGGCCGGCCGTCGACTCCAGCAGCAGGTCCGGATCGTCGTCGTGGGTCAGCTCGTCCAGCAGCGGGCGCAGGTGCGTCCGCACCTGGGCCAGCGCCTCGGCACGCGGCCGTCCGCCGGTCGCCGAACCGGTGTGCACCACCACGCCCAGCGCGCCGATCTCCCGGGCCCGCCGCAGCGAGTGGCGCAGGGACTCCACGGACTTCTCGACGGTCGCCGCGGTGTGCGAACCGAAGTTGATCAGATACGGGGCGTGGACGTACGCCGGGACCGAGGCCGCCGCGCACTCGGCGCGGAACAGCTCGTCCTGCGCCGGGTTCCCGGCGGGCGTCGCCCAGCCGCGCGGGTTGGCCACGAAGACCTGCACGGTCTCCGCCGCCAGCTCACGGGCGTACTCCAGGCCGACCTTGGCGAGACCGCCGGCCACCGGGACGTGACCGCCCACCGGGTTGCGCGGAGTGTGCATCTGGTTCTAGAACCCCTTGGTCTTGATGGTGATCGTGGACCCCTCGGGGGCCTGCTCGCCGCCGTCCACGGACTGGCTCGCGATCGTGTCGCTGAAGGAGAGGAACGGCCGGTCGACCTTCACCACGAAGCCCGCCTCCTCCAGGGTGTTCCGCGCCTCCTCGACGTCCCGGCCGGTGACGTCCGGGACGTCCAGCATCCGGGGGCCCTTGGAGACCGTCAGCTGGACCGTGTCGCCCTCGGCGGCCTCGGCGCCCTCGCCGGGGGACTGCCCGGCGACATCCCCCTCGGCCTGGGTGGAGTGGACCCGGCCGGGCAGCACCTCCGCCTTCAGCCCCTCGGCCTCCAGCTCGGCGGTGGCGTCCTTCGCCGGGAGCCCGGTGACGTCCGGGACATCGACAGGGGCGCCCTTGCTGACGACGAGCGCCACGGCCGTGTCCGGGCTGCGGTCGGTGCCCGCGCGGGGATCCGTGCGGATCACCTCGCCGCGGGCCACCTCCTGGCTGAACTCCCTGGTCACCATCCCGGGGGCCAGGCCCACCTTCTTCAGGGAACGCCGGGCGTCCGCGAGGGAACCGCCCACGACATCGGGCACCCGCACGATCTCCGGGCCCCGGGAGACGACGAGCCTCACCGAGCCGTTGCCCCGGATCCGCTCGCCCGACGCGGGATCGCTGCTCACGACCGAGCCCCGCTCGACGGTGTCGCTGAAGACCCGGTCCACGCCCTTGAGCCCGAGCCCGCTGTCCGCGAGCCGCTGCTCGGCGGCCTTCTGGGTCTGGCCCAGCAGTGAGGGGACCTGGGTGAACTGCCCGGAGTTGATGTACCAGACACCCGCCCCGATGCCCAGGGTCAGCAGGACGGCGGTGAGGACGGTGATGAGCTTGCGGTGCGGCCCGCCGAACGGGCGGCGCCGGCCGGTCCCGCGCCGGGCCCCGGCGGGCCCCGGCGGAGGCATCTCCAGGCGGCTGGTGCGGTGCACGACCCCGCCGTCGCCGCCACCGTCCGCCGGGAGAGCCCGCGGGATCACGCTCGTACGGTCGTCCGCGCCGTCGTGTGCCTGTGCCAGCGCCTGCGGCGGTACGGCGTCCAGCTCGGCGTCGCTCAGCGCGGCGCGGGCCTCCCGCGTCTCGGCCAGCAGCAGCACCGCGTCGTGCGGGCGCACCTCGGGATTGCGGGCCGTCGCGCTCGCCACCAGGCTGTCCAGCGCGACCGGGAGCCCCGGCACCACGGCGGACGGGGCCGGGACGTCGGCGTTGAGGTGATGGTAGATGACCTGGGCGGCGTTCTCGCCGGTGTGCGGCTTGGCGCCGGTCAGCATCTCGTACAGCACGACCCCGCAGGCGTACACATCACTGCGGGTGTCGGCCGTGCCGTGCTCGATCTGCTCGGGGGCCAGATACGACACCGTGCCCAGCAGCGAGCCGGTGCTGTCGGTGGCCGTCCCGACCGCCCTGACCAGGCCGAAGTCGGCGACCTTCACCCGGCCGTCGTCCCCTATCAGGACGTTCTCCGGCTTCATGTCGCGGTGCACGAACCCCGCCCGGTGCGCGGCGCCGAGCGCGGCGAGGACCGGCTCCAGGATGTCCAGGGCCGCCCGGGGCTGCAGGGCGCCCCGCTCGCGCAGCACATCGCGCAGGGTGCAGCCCGCCACGTACTCCATCGCGAGATAGACGTACGCGCCCTGGGCGCCCTGGTCGAAGACCGCGACGACATTGGGGTGCGCGAGGCGGGCCACCGACTTGGCCTCACGGATGAAGCGCTCGACGAACGAGACGTCGGTGGCGAGCGCCGGATGCATCACCTTGAGGGCGAGCACCCGGTCCAGGCGGGTGTCCACGGCCCGGTAGACCGTGGCCATCCCGCCGACGGCGATGCGTGCCTCTATGCGATACCGGCCGTCGAGCAGCTGCCCGACGAGAGGGTCCTGGAGGGTCGTGTCCACCCGGAGAGTCTACGAGCCGCCACCGACACCCCGGACGGACCGGGGCGGTGCCGGGGCCGTTCTGCAGCCGATCCGTGACAGGGACACGTCCCACGTGGCGGGACCATGGCGAGGGCGCGTCCGGGGTGGCGGGCCCGTGGCGGGCCCGTGGCGGGGTCACGTCCTATGTGGCGAGTGCGTGGCAGGGGCACGCCCCACGTGGCGAGTCCGCGCAGGTGCTCAGAACGCCGGGCGCTCCGGATCGAGCACCGCCCGCCCGTCCATCGGCGACGAGGCCTCGGCGAAGTGGCGGCGCGGAATCCGGCCCGCCCGGTACGCGAGCCGCCCGCCCTCCACCGCGTGACGCATCGCGGCGGCCATCAGCTCCGGCTCCTGGGCCCGGGTCACCGCCGAGGCCAGCATCACGGCCGCGCACCCCAGCTCCATCGCCTGCGCCGCGTCCGAGGCCGTCCCGGCGCCGGCGTCGAGGATCACCGGCACCCCGGCCCGCTCGACGATCAGCTCGAAGTTGTGCGGGTTGCGGATGCCGAGCCCGGAGCCGATGGGAGAGCCGAGCGGCATGATCGCCGCGCACCCCACGTCCTCCAGCTTCCGGGCCAGGACCGGATCGTCGTTGGTGTACGGCAGCACGACGAACCCGTCGTCGACCAGGATCTCCGCCGCGTCCAGCAGCTCGACGGTGTCGGGCAGCAGGGTCCGTTCGTCGGCCATCACCTCCAGCTTCACCCAGTCGGTGCCGAGCGCCTCCCGGGCCAGCCGGGCGGTCAGCACCGCCTCGCCCGCGGTGAAGCAGCCCGCGGTGTTCGGCAGGACCTGGATGGAGAGCCGCTCCAGCACCGAGAGCACCGAACCCCGCACGGTCGGGTCCAGCCGGCGCATCGCGACGGTGGTCAGCTCGGTGCCGGAGGCGATCAGCGAACGCTCCAGCACCTCCAGGCTCGGGGCACCGCCGGTGCCCATGATCAGCCGGGAGCCGAACGTGGCAGGACCCAGCGTGAAGACGTCGTCCGACATGGTCAGCCTCCCTGCACGGCGGTCAGTACCTCGACGCGGTCGCCCTCGCCGAGCGGCGTGGCGGCCCACCGGCCGCGCGGGACGACGCTCTCGTTGACGGCGACGGCGACTCCGGAGCGGGCCGGGGTCAGGGTGGCCACGAGGGCGTCCAGGGCCGTCCCGGCGGGGACGGCACGGGCTTCCCCGTTCACCGAGACGGAAACCGAAGCCCCGGACGGTACGGGAGCGGAGGCCGGGGCGGAGGCGGGCTCCGGCGCGGTGGGCTGCTGGGTCATGCGGGCTGCTCCTGGAGTGCGGGGGCGGCGGGGAGTGCCGGTGCGAACCGGCCGGGGGCGAAGGGGCGGGCCGTCTCGGGCAGCTCGCCGGTGGTGAGGGCGTCGGCCATCGCGTCCCCGGTGACGGGGGTCAGCAGGACGCCGTTGCGGTGGTGGCCGGTGGCGAGCAGCAGGCCGGGCAGGGCGGTCGGGCCGAGCAGCGGGGCGTTGTCGGGCGACGCGGGGCGCAGACCGGCCAGGGTCTCGGTGAGCGGCAGCTCGGTGATGCCGGGCACCAGCTCGTGGGCGTCGCGCAGCAGCTCGTACACCCCGCCGGCGGTGACCGTGGTGTCCCAGCCCATCTCCTCGCTGGTGGCGCCGATCACCAGCTCGCCGTTCTCGCGCGGCACGAGGTAGAGATGGCCGCCCCGGACCACGGCGCGCACGGTACGGCCGAGGAAGGGGGCGTACGCCGGGGGCACGGTGAGCCGGATGACCTGGCCCTTGACCGGTCTGACCGGCGGTACGAGCTCCGGCGGGAGCCCCGCGAGCCGGCCGCTGAGACTGCCCGCGGCGAGCACGACCTGATCGGCCGCGAACTCCGTGCCGTCGCCGAGCAGCGCCCCGGCGGCCCGGCCCCCGGCGACGGTGAGCCGCTCGGCGGTGGTCCGGCGGAACACGACCCCGGCCCGCTCGCACGCGGTCAGCAGCGCCGCGGCGAGGCGGCGCGGATCCACCTGGTGGTCGCCGTCGACCCGGAGGCCGCCCCGGACGCCCGGGGCCAGCATCGGCTCCAGGCGGCGGCACTCACGGCCGCTCAGCCAGGTCGACTCCAGGCCCGAACGCTCCTGGAGGGCGTGCAGTTCGCGCAGATGCGCCCGGTCGTCGGAGTCCAGGGCGACGGCGAGCGTCCCGCAGGCGCGGAAGCCGGTGTCCCGGCCGCTCGCCTCCTCCAGCTCGGCCACGAACGCCGGATAGCGGGCGGCGGAGGCGAGGTTGAGCCCGAGCAGCATCTGCTCGCCGTAGTGCAGTTCGGTGACGGCCGCCAGCATGCCCGCCGCGACCTGTGCGGCGCCGCCGCCCGGTGCGGGATCCGCCACGGTGACGCCCAGCCCCCGCTGGGCGGCCCGCCACGCGGTGACCAGGCCGATGATTCCGCCCCCGATGACGAGGACGTCGGATCCGGAGGTTCTCCGCGAGATACGCATGGGTGTCCAGCCCCTCCCTTCGCCGGCATGACCCGGAGCAGGTTCGTACGGTCGGAGGCCGCCAGCCTCCCTCTCAGCCCGGTGCGTCCGGGCTCCCGCGAGTGTTCTACCTTGGCCACCCTAAACCCACTCGCCCATGGCACAGTCAAGGGAGCAGCCACCGTGGCCCGTTCACTCGACGGACTCGTCCTGGCCCCGGTCGCCGACCAGGCGCCCGGCCAGGTCGGCACCCGCACCCGCTTCACCTACCACGAGCGGGACGGCCGGATCTGGGCCGAGTACGCGGGCGGCGACGTGGTCCGCGGCCATCTCGTCGGCACCCGGGCCGGGGACGTGCTGGACTTCCGTTACGTGCAGCTCAAACAGGACGGAACGACCTCGTCCGGGCACTGTCTCTCCACGGTCGTCGACCTCGCGGACGGCCGGGTGCGGCTGGAGGAGCGGTGGGCCTGGGAGTCCCAGGAGGGCAGCGGGACCAGCGTGGTGGAAGAGCTCGCTTCCTGAGCCCGTTCCCCGGGGCCCCTCGGCCTCGTTCCCCGCGTCCCCGCAGCTCCTTCCCCGCGACCCCCTACCTGGCAGTCCGTCAGTTGAATAAGGTGGACAGGTGAGCGAGCAGACAGAGCAGCGGGCGGCGCGGCAGCGGACACGGCACGTCGTGGTCGTCGGGGCGGGCATGGCGGGCGTGCAGAGCGCCGTGGCCCTGCGCGAGGCGGGCTTCACCGGGCCGGTCACCCTGATCGGCGCCGAGCCCCACCAGCCCTACGACCGACCGCCGCTGTCCAAGGCCGTGCTGCTGGGCAAGGCCGAGGACTCCGCCTTCGACGTCGACTTCGAGGCGCTGGACATCACCCTGCGCCTGGGCCTGCACGTCACCGCCCTGCGCGCCGCCGACCACGTGCTGGACACCGCCGACGGGCCGGTTCCCTACGACGCCCTGGTCCTGGCGACCGGCGCGGAGCCCCTGACCCTGCCCGGCACCGAAGGCGTGCCCGGCGTCCATCTGCTGCGCACCCTCGACGACGCCGCCCGGCTGCGGCCCGTCCTGGAGCGGCAGCACGACGTGGTCGTCGTCGGGGCGGGCTGGATCGGCGCGGAGTTCGCCACCGCCGCCCGTGCCGCGGGCTGCGCGGTCACCGTCGTCGAGGCCGCCGCCCGCCCGCTCGCGGGCACCCTGCCCGCCGAGGTGGCCGCCCCGATGGCCGACTGGTACGCCGACAGCGGCGCCGAACTCCTCACCGGGGCGCGGGTCGACCGCGTCGAGGAGGGGGCCGTCATCCTCGCGGACGGCCGCATCCTGCCCGCCGGGGCCGTGGTCGTCGGCATCGGCGCGCGCCCCGCCACCGACTGGCTGGCCGGCTCCGGGGTCGCACTCGGCCCGGACGGCTCGGTCACCGCCGACAGCGCGCTGCGCACCTCGCTGCCCGATGTGTACGCGGTCGGGGACTGCGCCTCCTTCCCCTCCGCCCGCTACGGGACACGCCTGCTGATCCACCACTGGGACAACGCCCTCCAGGGCCCGCGCACCGCGGCCGCCGCGATCATGGCCGTCCAGGACGGCGGACCGCTCCCCGTCCACGACCCCGTCCCGTACTTCTGGTCCGAGCAGTTCGGCCGCTTCGTGCAGTACGCCGGCCACCACGCGGTCGCCGACACCCTGCTGTGGCGCGGCGACGGGGCGGACGCGGCCTGGTCGGTGTGCTGGCTGCGCGACGGCGCGCTGGCCGCCGTGCTCGCCGTGGGGCGCCCGCGCGACCTCGCACAGGGCCGCAGGCTCATCGAATCGGGGGCCGTCCTGGACCCGGAGAAGGTGGCCGACCCCGCCGTACCACTGAAGTCCGCCGCCCTGTGAGGGGCCCGGGACCCGCCGCGGCCCACCCCCGTACGGTCGGCCCGGCTACCGACTGTCAGTCCTGGATGGCACGCTTGTCCCTGTGACCGAGATTGACGCAAAGACCGATGCTCTCGTCCCCGCCTGGCTCCACCTTCCCGACATCGCGGAAATGCTCGATGTCCAGGTGACGCGCGTACGGCAGCTGGTCAAGGAGGGCCAGCTCATCGCCGTACGCCGTGGTGAGAACCGGACGCTCCAGGTGCCCGCCGCCTTCATCGACGGCGACAAGGTGGTCAAGGGCCTCTCCGGCACCCTGACCCTCCTGAGGGACGACGGCTATTCCGACGAAGAGATGCTGGAGTGGCTCTTCACTCCCGACCCGACCCTGCCCGGCACCCCCGCACAGGCGCTGAGCGAGAATCGCGGTACGGAGGTGAAGCGCCGCGCCCAGGCGCTCGCCGTCTGACCGATACGACAGGAAGCGGAGCACGGGCCGCCCGCTGCGGCCCGTGCACCGTCACGACCACGGGGGAGCACCACCCATGTCCACGTCTCGCGAGCAGCTGTCCGACGCCCGGCTCTACCTGTGCACGGACGCCCGCAAGCGGCAGGGCGACCTCCCCGCCTTTCTGGACGCCGTGCTCGCCGGCGGCGTCGACATCGTCCAGCTCCGGGACAAGGGCATGGAGGCCGCCGAGGAGCTGGAGCATCTCGCCGTCCTCGCCGACGCCTGCCGCCGGCACGGCAAGCTCCTCGCGGTGAACGACCGCGCCGACGTCGCCCACGCCGTCGGCGCCGACGTCCTGCACCTCGGGCAGGGCGACCTGCCGGTGCCGGCCGCTCGTGCGATCATCGGCGCCGACCGGCTGATCGGCCGCTCCACACACGCCGAGGCCGAGGTCGACGCCGCCGTAGCCCAGGACGGCGTGGACTACTTCTGCACCGGCCCCTGCTGGCCCACCCCCACCAAGCCCGGCCGCCACGCTCCGGGCCTCGACCTCGTGCGCCACGCCGCTTCCCTCGACCAGCCGCGCCCCTGGTTCGCGATCGGCGGGATCGACGCCGGCAATCTGGATCAGGTGCTGGACGCCGGGGCCCGCCGTGTCGTCGTCGTCCGGGCGATCACCGAGGCCGACGACCCGGCCGGCGCCACCGCCGAGCTGGCCCGGCGTATCCGGGCGCACGCGCTCTGAGATTTCCCGCGCGCGCCGAAGCGCCGATGGGGGGACATCTCGGGCACTTGTCCGATGGGTGGACAGCAGTCCGACAAAATGAGGCAAACTTTCCCGCTGTGGTTGGGGGAGTCTCCACCCCCTGGTTAACCTCCCCTTATGGCCCTTGGTACACCCTCCACCAGGACGGATCACGCGCGCACGGTGCGTGACCTGCTAGCGACCGGCAAGACGTCGTACTCCTTCGAGTTCTGGGCGCCCAAGACGGAAAAAGGTGAGCGGAACCTCTGGAACGCCCTGCGCCGGGTCGAGGCGGTCCGCCCGAGCTTCGTCTCCGTGACGTACGGCGCCGGCGGCTCCACCCGTGCCGGGACGGTCCGGGCCACCCAGCAGATCGCCGCCGACACCACACTGACCCCGGTCGCCCATCTCACCGCCGTGGACCACTCCGTCGCCGAGCTGCGCAACATGGTCGGGCAGTACGCCGACGCGGGCATCAGGAACATCCTCGCGGTCCGCGGCGACCCGCCGGGCGACCCGATGGGCGAGTGGGTGGAGCACCCGCGGGGGGTGAAGTACGCCGCCGACCTCGTCCGGCTCATCAAGGAATCGGGCGACTTCTGCGTCGGCGTCGCCGCGTTCCCCGAAATGCACCCCCGGTCGACCGACTGGGAGGCGGACATCGGTCATTTCGTGGACAAGTGCCGGGCGGGTGCGGATTATGCGATCACCCAGATGTTCTTCCGCCCGGAGGACTATCTCCGGATGCGTGACCGGGTGGTCGCCGCGGGTTGCGAAACGCCCGTGATCCCCGAGGTCATGCCTTTGACGAGTGTGAAGCAACTGGAAAAGTTCCCCCAGCTCAGCAACGCGACCGTGCCCGCGTCGTTGAAAGAGCGCATCCTCGCGGTCAAGGACGATCCAGCCGCTGTACGCTCCATTGGCATCGAGTTCGCAACGGAGTTCTGCGCGAAGCTGCTGTCCGAGGGTGTGCCCGGACTGCACTTCATCACGCTCAACAACTCGACGGCTACGCTCGAAATCTACGAAAAACTCGGACTGCACAAGCAGTCGTGACCGGTCGTACCCGCCTCCGACGCGGCTACGGCCGAAGGAGGGGGCGGGCGTGGGCTGGACGGTCCTCTACATCGCATTCGGTCTGGTGGCCCTGTGGCTGCTCGGCGAGGTGCTGCTGCAGTACAAGGCACGACTGCGCTGGCGGCTCCTCGCCTTCGCCGGCTTCCTCGGCGTGGTGGTCGGGGTGCTGCTGGCCTCCGTTCCGGTCATCGTCGTCGGCACGCTCACCTTCGCCACCGGCCAGACCTTCGTGACGCTGTCCTTCCGGCGCGGCTTCTCCACCGGCTGGGCCATAGGCGGCAGCCCGGGGGAGAGCCGTCGGCGCAGGGGCGGCGGCGAGGCTGCCGCCGTGAAGGAACCCACGCTGGAGGTCTCGGACCTGGAGGTCGCCGACCCCGGGTACGACCGGCCCCCGGCCGCCCCGCCCACGCCGTCCGTCCACGAACCGCAGCCGCTGCCCGACGACACCGGCCAGTACGGCGTGTACGGGGACACCGGCTACGACGCGAACGGCAACTCCCGCCAGGACCAGGGCCAGGGCCAGGGCCAGGGACACGACGCCGACCCCTCGGCCCAGCCGCAGTACGCCGCGTACGACCCGTACACCGGCTACGAACAGCAGCCGGCCCAGGACCCCTACACGGGGACGTACGACTACGGCACCGACCGGCAGAGCTACGCCGCCTACTCCGACCCGTACATCGGCACCACCAACGGATCCCCCTCCCACGGCGGTTACGACTCCTACGGCAACGCCGACGGCGACGGCTACGACAGCCAGGGCGGGCAGCAGAGCTACGCCGACCCCTACGCCCAGAGCTACGGCACGGGGACGTACGGCGCGGAGGCGTACGGCGTGGACACCCCGCCCGGCGGCGTCTGGGTCCCGCAGCAGCGCGACGCCGAGCGGTACCCCCCGATGCCGCCGGAGCAGCCAGCGGGCCCCGCTCCGTACGGCAACGGCTACGACACCGGCCAGAACGAGCAGTACCGCTACTGAGCCCGTGAGCCCGTGAGCCCGTGAGCCCGCGCGCCGCTGCCGGGGGACGGTCCAGCCCCGGCAGCACCGGCGTCCGGGCGGTCGCCCGCCGCCCGGACGACGCATCGGCCCGCGCTCCTCGCTCAGCGTGAGCCGCGGAAGTCGTCGCCCTCCACGACGAGTCCGGCCACCAGCGTCCCCGACATCCCGGCGTGTGCCAGCCCGCCGCCCGGGTGCGACCAGCCGCCCGCGAGATACAGCCCCGGCAGCCGGGTGAGGTTGCCCGGGTGCAGATACGCGCCGTCCGCCCCGGCCAGCGCGGGCGGCGGCACCGCACCGCCCTCGGCCCCCGTCTCCGCCTCGGTCTCCGCGGGCGTGCGGATCTCCGTGTGCAGGATCCGCTCCCGCAGCCCGGGAACGGCTGCCCCCGCCCGCTCCACCAGGACGTCGGCGAACCGCTGCCGCACCCCCGCGTCCCGCCAGTCGACCGGCCCGTGCGGTGCCACCGTCGCGGTGAGCGTCACCGCCTCGTGCTCCGCGTCCGGGCGGGTCGCCGGATCGTCGGGGCGCAGCACCGTCACCGTGGGGTGCCCGGCGACCCGGCCCGCGAACACCGCTTCCTGCTCCGCCGCACCGTCGGCGCTGTGCACCACGGTCCGGTGCGCCGCGTCCGCCTCCCGGGCCCCGCGCAGCGACAGCAGCACCGCGAACCGGCCCGCCGCGCCCGCGCCGGAGCCCGAGCGGCCCGTCACATCGCCCGCGCCCCACACCTGCTGACCCGGCACCAGACCCGGGCGCGGCCGGACCCCGAGCACCACCCGGTCGGCCTCGGCCACCGCACCGTCCGCCAGCTCCACGCCCGCCGCCCGGCCGTCCTTCTCGACGACCCGGACCACCTCTGCCCCGAAGACGAACCCCACCCTGCGGGCCAGGCACCGCTCGTACACCGCCCGCACCAGCTCGCGCATCCCGCCCAGCACGTACCAGCTGCCGAAGGTCTGCTCCATGTACGGCAGGAGCGCGGCGCTCGCGGGTGCGGTGCGCGGGTCGAGGCCGTGGGACAGCGCGTACCCGTCGAGCAGGGCGGCGAGCCGGGCGTCCGCCAGCTCCCACGCGCCGATCTCCGCGACCGTGGCCGCCTGCCGGGAGGCGCGCAGCAGGCGGCGCTGCCGCACCGCCGGATACGGATCGCGCCCCAGCACCTGGTGGTCCGCCCGCAGGGGCTCCTCCAGGAGCGGCCGCCGCGACCGGTCCCAGGCGTCCCGGGCCCGGTCCATGAAGGCGCTCCAGCGCGCCCCGGCTCCCGCGCCGAGCACGCCGTCCAGAGCGGCGGCGACCCCGGCCCGGGAGGCATTGGGCAGGGACACCGCCGTGCCGTCCGCGAAGAGATGGCGGCTCGCCGGATCGACCTGGGTCAGTGTCACGCACTGCTCCAGCGACTCCTTGCCGGTCTTCACGAAAAGGTCCCGCTGGACTGCGGGGAGGTGCAGCAGTCCGGGCCCGGTGTCGAAGACGAAGCCCTCGTGCGCATGGCGGCCGACCGAGCCGCCGTAGCTCGCGGACCGCTCGTACACCGTCACCTTGTCGCCCGCCACGGCGAGCCGGGCGGCCGCCGCCATCGCGCCCGTCCCGGCGCCGATCACCGCAATTCGTGCCATGCCGGTGACTTTATCGACCGGCGCCGACAGCTCAGCCGTCAGGCCAGGACCCACCCGTGCCGGCCAGGCGTTTCTCCTCGCGGCGCTGGGCCCGGCGGCGCAGGAAGCGGCGGATCCGCGAGGCCAGGAAGAGCACGGTGACGATGCCCAGCACCAGCAGCACGGCCGCGATCACGGCGGCCGCCACCGGGTTGAATATGGCGAACGTGATGACTCCGGCGACCCCGAGGTCCTCGACGACGCTCATCCCGACGTTGCTGAAGGGCTCCGGGGAGGTGTTGACGGCCATCCGCGTGCCGGCCTTCACCAGATGGCTCATCAGTGCCGTGGACCCGCCGATCGCGCCGGCCGCGAGCTCCGGCAGCGAACCGCTCTCCCCGGCGAGCAGCGCGGCGATCACCGCCCCGGCCACCGGCCGGATCACGGTGTGCGCCGTGTCCCAGACCGAGTCCACGTAGGGGACCTTGTCCGCCACCGCCTCGCAGAGGAACAGCGCACCGGCCACGATCAGGACATCGGTGCGCTGCAGGGCGGCGGGCACCTCGTCGGACACGCCGGTCGCGCCGAACAGGCCGAGCAGCAGGACCACCGCGTACGCGTTGATTCCGCTCGCCCAGCCGCTGGTGAAGACCAGGGGGATTACCGACACGCAGGCGATCGTAACGACCCGGCGAGGGACCCGGGTGGGGTTCGGCACGGAGCCCTGAGTATCCGTACTCAGGGACGGAGATGAGTAGCTACGCGGATAGGCCCCCACCTGCGGGGACGGCAGAGTGATGACCACGGAAGGGGCGCTGAGCCAGGACCGCCGGCACGGGGCGGCGGAACGGTGCGGTTCCCCCGACGCAACGGGGGGGCACGACGGGGCCCGGGGACCACGGGGGACATACGGGGTCACGGGGAACGGGTTTCCGGAAGCACGGAAGACGCCGGTCCGGTGAGGTTCGCGGGGGATGCGAACTTCACCGGCCGGCGTCTTCGGCTTTCCCGCTACGCTTTCGGACCCGGACGCCCCTGGACCCGGGGTGCCAGGAGTGCCCGGAGTACCCGGCGGGTCTCAGCGCCCGCTGACCCGCCCGTGCAGCAGCAGCGACAGCGCCGAGTGGACCTCGTCGATCGAGCGCTCCGGCTGGAACGCCTGCCAGTCCAGCGCCGCCACCAGCACCATCCCGACCAGCGCGGCGGCCGTCAGCGGGATGTCGATCTCCTCGCTCAGCTCACCGCTGCGCACCGCCTCCCGCAGTACGTCCTCGACGACCGCGACGGCTTCCTGGCGCACCACCAGCAGCGTGGACTGCCAGGCGCGGTTGGTGCGCCAGAGCTCGGCCACGTACAGCTGGGTGAAGGCCGGGTAGCGGTCGATGAAGGCGAGCCCGGCCCGGATCATCGCGTCCAGCGCCTCGACCCGGGTGCCGCCGCGCTCCTCGGACTCCTCGGCGGCGGTCCGCAGCGAGACCGTGAGCAGCCCCACGCCATGCCGGAGCAGCTCCTCGAACAGCTCGGTCTTGCTCTTGAAGTTGTAATAGACCGTGCCCTTGGCGACCCCGGCCCGCTCGGCGATCTCGTCGACGGTGGTCGCCGAGAAGCCCTTCTCGGCGATGAGTGTCACCGCCGCCTCGTAGAGCTTCTGCCGGGTGGCCTGGCGGCGCGTGGTGCCACTGCTTTCCATGAGTCCGATTCTTCCAGGCCCCGGCGAACTCACCGGCTCGGCTCCCAGCACGCTCACAGGCTCAGCTCCGGGTGCAGCCGGCTCAGGCTCCACACCTGCTTGCGGCGGGCGGTGAACGCGGTCAGGGCGAGCGCGCCGACGGTGAAGGCGCCCAGCACCGCGCAGCCCAGCCACACCGGGCCGAGGGGGCCGCCGGTGATCAGCCTGCGCAGCCCCTCGACGACGTACGTCATGGGGAGGTACGGGTGGATCGCGCCGAAGAAACCGGGGCTGGTCTGGACGGGGTACGTGCCCCCGGCCGAGGTCAGCTGAAGCATCAGCACCACCAGCACCAGGATCCGCCCGGCCGCCCCGAAGCAGGCGTTCAGCCACTGCACGATCGCGGCGAAGCAGCAGGTCACCAGGGCCAGGAAGGCGATCGTTCCGGCGGCGTGGGCCATCTGGAGGTCGAGGCCCCAGTGCAGGACGGCCATCAGGGCGCCGACCTGGGCCGTGCCGATGGCGGCGACCGGGAGCCAGCCGGCGAGCGCGATCCGCCAGGAGGAGGCCCCGGCGGCGAGGGCCCGCCGGTTGAGCGGCTGGATCAGCATGTACGCCACCATCGCGCCGACCCACAGGGACAGCGGGATGAAGTACGGGGCGAATCCGGTGCCGTAGTTGGGCGCTTCGTGCAGCGACTTGGAGGCCAGCTGGACGGGGTCGGCCATGACGTCGGTCCGCGCGTCGCGGTCCTTCTTGTCGTAGTCCGGGATCTTGTCCACGCCGTCGTTGAGGCCCTTGGCCAGCGCGGTCGAGCCGTCGCCGAGCCGGAACAGCCCGCCGTCCAGGTTCTCCGCGCCGGTCTTCAGCTTGCCGACGCCGGTGTCCAGGTTGCTGGAGCCGGTCTGCGCGCCGCCGAGTCCGGTGTGCAGCGCCTGCGCGCCCTTGGCGACCTTGTGGGCACCGGTGTTGAGTTTGTTGGCCTTGCTGACGGCCGATGCCAGGTCGTCGTCCAGGGTCGGCGCGCGCTCCGCGAGGTCCTCGGCCTGCTTCTGGAAGGCGGTCAGCTGGGTGCTCAGCTTCTTCAGGTCGCCGTTCTGGTTGGTGACCAGGGTGTTCACATCGGCGGCGATCTTCGCGACGTCGACGGCGGTGACCTTGGCGCGCTCCAGCGGCGGGCAGACCTTGGCGTCGGGCTCCTCGGCCTCCTCGCACTGGGTGCGGTGGATCCCGGTGAGCTCGTCGGCCGCCTCCTTGGCGCCGACGGCGGCGGTCGGCGCGCTCTTCACGAGCAGGTCGAGGTTGTTCCGTACGGCCCCGGAGGTGTCGGCGACCAGCCGCGCCGTGTCGCGGATGGACTTCCCGTTGTCCTGGAAGAAGGGGCGTACGTCGTCGGCGATCCCGTTGACCTTGTCGGCCAGCACCTGGGTGCCGCCGGCCACCTGCGCGGAGCCCGTGGCGACATCGCGCGAGAGCTGGTTCAGCTTGACGATCCCGTCGGAGAGCTTCTTGCTGCCCGCCTTGGAGTCCTTGAGGCCGTCCGCGAGGTCCTTGGAACCCTGCTTGGCCTTCGAGATGCCGCCCTTGAGGTCGTCGGCGCCCTTGGCGGCCTCGGCGGTCTTGTCGTGCAGATCGGAGAAGTTGATGAAGATGCGGTCCAGGAAGCCGCGGGAGGCGTTGGTGGAGGCGGCGTTGCGCACCTCTCCGAAGACCGTCCTGGAGATCTGCCCGACGATGTAGTTGTTCGCGTCGTTCGTCCGCACCTGGAGTGCGCCGGTCTCGGGGGAGTCCCCGCCGCTGGACGCGATCTTCTTGCTGAAGTCCGACGGCATCGTCAGCGAGAGGTAGTACGTGCCCTCCTCGACGCCCTTCTCGGCCTCGGCGGAACTCACCTCGTGCCAGTCGAACACCTTGGAGTCGAGCAGCTTCTCGCTGATCTCGTCCCCGGCCGTGACGCGCTTGCCGTCGCTGGTGGCCCCCTTGTCGTCGTTGACCAGGGCGACGGGCAGCTTGTCGAGCTTCCCGTACGGGTCCCAGAAGGAGCACAGGTACAGGGCGCCGTAGAGCAGCGGCAGGAGCAGCAGGGCCACCAGCGCGGCGGCCGGCAGCTTCCCCCTGCCGAACCGCTTCAGCTCAAGCGCGGCCAGCTTCGGCGAACGCATCGGCCGTCTCCTCATCGGTGGTGGGTGCGAGTGCGGGTGCGGTGCGTACGACCTGGGTGTCCTCGGGGGCCTTGCTGCACACGGCGAGCACGGTCGTCCCGGCGTCGGCCACGGAGCGCAGCAGCGCCCAGGCCTGGTCGCGTTCGGCGTCCGGGAGCTTGAGGTCGGTGTCGTCCACGGCGAGCAGCCGCGGCTTGCCGATCAGCGCCAGCGCGACGGACAGCCGCAGCGCCTCAAGACGCTCCAGATCCCGCACGGAGGTGCGCCCCGACTTAGGCAGCGTGGCGGGGTCGAGGCCCGCGGCCTCCAGGGCCTCGTCGACCCGGGCCTCGGCTGCGGCCCGGCGCTCGGCGCGCGGGCGCAGCAGGGTGCGCAGGGAGGCGCCGTAGCGGCCCTGGAGGAGGGCGCGTTCGCCGAGGTGCTCGGCGACGGTGAAGGCGGGGTCCAGCTCGCTGACGCCCGGCACCGGGCCCAGGGCGGCGATCCTGCGGACGGCGGCGGCCTGCTTGGGCAGCCGCAGTCCGCCGGTCTCCGCGTGGCCCTCGGTGGTGCGCATCCGGCCGGTCAGGGCGAGCAGCAGGCAGGTGCGGCCCGATCCCGACGGTCCCTCGATGGCCACCAGCGTTCCTGGCTCGGCACTGAACGTCACGTTCCGGAAGACCCAGCCGCGCGGTCCCTCCAGTCCGAAGTCCTCGGCGCCGACAGCCGCGCCGTGCGGGCTCTCCACAGACCCTCCCCTTTTTGAACTGACCAGTCAGTTCAAAACGGTAGTCCGAACTCGCGCTCGAAGCAAAACAGCAGGTGTCGGTTCGCGTGTGATGGGGCGAGTGCGCACGTGATCTGGCCAGACCGTGGCGAGTTCTCATCCGATTTGGCGGGGGTTCGGTCGATCCCCTGCGCTCAGGAGGCCATGCCGGGTACGGGAGAGGTATGACGCGGACAGCTGATCCCCGGTCCTTCGACCGGTTCGCCCCCGACTACGACCGCTTCGTGAGTCTTCTCCCGGGGCAGAACACCGCCTGGCTGCTCGGGCTGGGCTTGAAGGGCAAGCGTGCGCTGGACGCCGGCTGCGGTTCGGGGCACGCGGTCGAGGCCTTGGCGGACGGCTTCGAGGAAGTCGTCGGCCTGGACCTGAGTGCTCCCCTGATCGGGATCGCCAAGGCCAAGCGGACACGGCCCCACGTGCGCTACCTGCTGAAGGACCTGTTCGACCTGGAAGACGACGGCGGCTACGACCTGGTCTACAGCCACACGATGCTGCACCACCTGGAGGACTACCGCGCCGGCCTGGAGCACCTGAAGAGCCTCGCGCGGCCCGGCGGCACCGTCGCGCTGATCGACAACGTGTGTGATCTGTATCCGACGCCGCCGCGCAAGGCGTACACCTGGCCCGCGGTGTGGAGCTTCCCCGCTGAGATCCGACGCGTGGGGCTTCGCGACGCGTGGTTCCAGCTGCGCTTCTGGCACAGTCGGCCGTGGCTGGCGCACCTGCTCAGCGACCACTACCTGTCGCGCGAACAGTTCCGCGAGCTCTACGGCAGCGTCTTCCCCGGGGCCCGGTTCGACGATCTCGGCTTCGCGTTGGCGATGGTCTGGACAGCTCCGACGAGCAGGAGTGAGGTCCAGTGACCCGGCTGTCGGCTGTCTCCGGGGCAGCCTCCCGGGCATGATCCGGCATGGGAGTCCGGCCCCAACCAGGCCGCGCGGCATGCTGATCCGACATGCCGGGCCCGACGCGCGGGCCTGGTAACGGGGAGGGGGAGGATCGCGTTGATCGTATGGGTGAACGGGGCGTTCGGCAGCGGGAAGAGCACGCTCGTGGACGAGTTGCGTCCGCGCTGGCCCGAGGCGCTGGTCTATGACCCGGAGATGGTCGGCTATGTGCTGCGGGAGATCGTGGAGGTCCCGACCGGCGATTTCCAGGATCTGCCACTGTGGCGACGGCAGGTCGCCAACCTGGCGGTGGGACTGATCGAGGAGTACCGCCGCCCTGTTCTGGTCCCCATGACCTTGGTCGACCCCGGACACGTCGGTGAGATCTTCGGCGCGCTGAAGGGCGCGGGTATCGACATTCACCACTTCTTCCTCAAAGTCTCCCGAGAGGTCCTGGAGAAGCGGATCGACGGCCGGAACCACGCCCCGGACGACCCCGAACGAGAGCAGCGGATCCGGCGCTGGTGCAAGGACAGGATCGGGCCGTGCGTGGCCGCGGCCGACACCCTGCCCAGCGACACGGTGTTCCTGGACGGCGAACTGAGCCCGCAGGAGCTGGCCGGCCTGGTGCTGACCCGAATCGACCCGGGATCAGACCGGTAGGACGCTCCGGTGCGTGATCGCGGAGGTGAGGGCGGCCGCCGGCCTGCTGGTTCTTGATGTGGGCGAGGCCGCCGAGCCCCAGCTCACCAGGACCGATCACACACGAGACCAGCAGGTCGGGCCCGCGCCCGGGGTGATTGTCAGTGGTGCCCGCCACCATGGACACAGACGGCCACGAGCCGTCACACGACGACAGGAGGTTCGTCATGGTCCGCTCGTCCGCAGCCGCCGCCCCACGGCGCCGCGCAGGCAGCCCTGCCCCCTCACTGACCGGTCCGGCCGGCGATGTCCACCCCGTGCCACGCCGCAGCACGGCGCCGCCCGCCGCTCTCGAACTGCTCGCCAAGGCCCGCTCCGGCCTCGATGAGGCCGCCGTGCTCAACGAGCCGAACGAGCGGTACGCCACCGCCCACCTCGCCGCCCTGCGCACCGCGGCGGCCGTGCTGGCCGCCCGCGGCCGCCCCGAGACGAACAAGCGCCGCCGCGAGCGCATCCGCAGCGCCTGGGAGGTCCTCCCGGAGATAGCACCGGAACTGACCGAATGGAGCGCCCTCTTCGCCTCCGGCGCCCTGCGCCGGGCCCGAGCGGAGGCCGGTATGCCGGGAGCCGCCGGCGGGCGGGACGCCGACGACCTGCTGCGCGACGCGGCCATGTTCCTGCGCCTGGTGGAACGGCTGCTGGTGCTCCAGCCGGTGCTTCCGCAACCACGCCCGGAGCGTCCGGGCGGCGGGTGACCCAGGGACGAGGCAATAGGGTGGTGACCGCTCGCATCACCACCCGCACTGTTCACGCTCCGCCGTCCCCGGCGGCACCGTGCCGAGGAGTCATCTGCCGTGTCGGACCAGCTGCGCCCCCGCGCTTCCCTCCGTACCGCCGTGGTCTGGGAGGTCCTCAAGGACGCTCTGGACCGTCAGGTCAAGGCGACCGGCAGGGACGGCCTGGATGTTCTGGACACCGGCGGCGGCACCGGTAACTTCGCCGTGCCCGCGGCCCGGCTCGGTCACCGGGTCACCGTCGTCGACCCCAGCCCCAACGCGCTCTTCGCGCTGGAGCGCCGCGCGGCGGAGGCCGGGGTCGCCGACCGGGTCCGGGGAGTCCAGGGCGACATCCTCGGGCTGTTCGACGTCGTGGAGCGCGACGGCTTCGACGCGGTGCTCTGCCACGGCGTCCTGGAGTACGTCGACGAGCCCGCCGAGGGCGTGCGCAACGCGGTCGAGGCGCTGCGTCCCTCCGGCACGCTCAGCCTGCTGGCCGCCGGGCTGGGCGGAGCCGTCCTGGCCCGCGCGCTCGCCGGACACTTCACCGAGGCCCGGCAGGCGCTCACCGACCCGGCGGGCCGCTGGGGCGAGGGCGACCCGGTGCCCCGCAGGTTCACCGCCGAGCAGCTCTCCGACCTGGTCTCCGATGCCGGTCTGGAGATCGCCGCGGTGCACGGCGTCCGGGTCTTCGCGGACCTGGTGCCGGGCGTCCTGGTGGACACCGAGCCCGGTGCCGTGGAGGCGCTCCTCAAGCTGGAAGCGGCCGTCGCCGAGCAGCCCGCGTTCCGATCCGTCGCCACCCAGCTGCACGTTCTGGGCGAGAAGCGCCGCTGATCAGCAACGCAGCTGCGGACGGAGTGGGACTCAGGACCCCCGTACGGGGCGTACGCCCCGTATGATCGGGTGACACCATCCGGCATGGCGGATCGGTCGTCGGGGAATCTACGCCTCAGCAGCCGAGCCGACACAGCGGTCCGGACTGGCTGAACGCTAGAGGGCGGGTTTCACGGGGGCGAATCCCCGCCTATCCTGGAAGGGCCGCATACCGGTCGCCCCCGCGGCCGACGACGAGGAGGATCCCGTGCCGCTCTCGGAGCACGAGCAGCGCATGCTCGAGCAGATGGAGCGAGCGCTGTACGCCGAAGATCCCAAGTTCGCGACAGCGCTCGAGGGAAGCGGACTGCGTACGTATACCCGGAAAAGGGTCTACCAGGCGGTCGCTGGCTTCCTGGTGGGTATCGCGCTCCTCATGGCCGGAATGGTCGCCCAGCAGATCTGGATCAGCGTGGTGGGGTTCCTCGTCATGCTCGGCTGTGCCGTGCTCGCGGTCACCGGATGGCGCAAGGCGCCCAAGCCCGGTGAACAACAGCCGGCCGCCGCGGACAGCGGGGACAGCGGTGCACGCCGCCGACCGAGGCAACGCCGGTCGATGATGAACCGCATCGAACAGCGGTGGCAGCGCCGCCGCGACGAACAGGGCCAGTAGAACGCCTCGGCCCTGTTCTTCCTCACGGGGCTGAGGGACGGCGCGATCTCATCGGGCCGTGCGAAGACACGACATATGACACCGATGGGTGAGGGGCGGCCGCATTTCTGCGGCCGCCCCTCACCCATGTGCGCGTCTCCCGTCGGGAGAAGGCAGGCCCCTCGTGCGGTGCCTGCCTCCGCCCGGCCCCTCGTGCGGCGCCCGCCGCCCGCCTCAGCCGTGCCGGCGCGTGAGCCGGCGCAGCCGGACCGTCCATCGACCGGCTCCCGGACGGGCCGCCCAGCGCTCCGCGAGCGCTGTCCGACGGTCAGCGGCGGCCCACACCACCCGGACGGACGAGCGGGGCAGAAGCGTTGCCCGCAGCCGGGTGCCGCGGCCTGCCGATGCCCGCAGACCTGCCCGTACCGCCAGCGCGTCCTCGGCCAGTCCGGCCGCGGGGCGCGGCTCGGGGGCGTACAGCACCTGCTCCACCGAGCCCGCGATCCGGTGCACGGCCTCGGCCGCGGTGATGTCGAGCCGGCCCAGCCGCACGATTCTGGCCGCCGTCTTCCGGGGCGTCAGCGACTCGTCCGGCCCGATGCCGTGGTCCCAGGCCGTATCGGTGATCTCCCGCCAGGCCGCCGAAGTCCGCGCGGCGGCGTCCGCGGGCGTCCGGCCCGTGGAGCCCAGTCGGCGGTTCCTCGTCCGGGTCCGCCACAGCAGCGGTGACAAGGGCACCACCAGCACCAGGACCGCCGCGAGGATCACCAGCAGCACCGTCCCGGCCGGGGTGCCCCGGTCGGCCGGCAGCGTCGCTCCCGGCTCCTGCGAGGGCCCGCACCCGCCTTCCTGGCGCAACTGCGGCGGGCAGCTGTTCTCGGCGGAGGGGGCGGCGGACGGTGCGGCCGAGGTGTCCGGGGAGGGCTGGGCCACGTCGCTCCCGCTGTCCGCGGGGACCTCGGGCCGGGTGTACGAAGGAGCGCTGCCCCGGCTCGGGGTGGGCTCGAAGCGGGTCCACCCGACCCCCTCGAAATACAGCTCGGGCCAGGCGTGCGCGTCGCGCAGCCCGACCGAGATCGCCCCGTTCGACTTCAGGGTGCCCGGCGTGAAGCCCACCGCGACCCGGGCCGGAATGCCCAGTGTCCGGGCCATCGCGGCCATCGAGAACGAGAAGTGGACGCAGAAGCCCTCCTTGTCACGGAGGAACCGCGCGATGGCGGACGACCCGGTCCCCGAGGTGACCGTCGTGTCGTACGTGAAACCGCCGTCGGAAGCGAACCAGTCCTGGAGCTTCACGGCCTGCTCGTAGGCGTTGGACGAGCCTTCGGTGACCTGCTCGGCGGTCTCGGCGACCACACCCGGCAGCGAGCCGGGGACCTGCGTGTACTCGCGGACCAGCTTCTCCGGCGGCGGACCCGCGGCCGCGAGCTGCTCCGCCGTGGGCTCGATGACCAGGCTGCTGACCTCGTACTGCGCGCCGCGTGTGGTCTGCCCGTCGTCGCCGACCAGGGTGCGGCCCTCGGGCTCGTACCGCCAGCGGCCGTCGACGCGGACCTCGCTCGCCGGGTAGGGGAGCGGCAGATAGGTCTGCTGGTAGGAGCGCGAGGCGGAGATGTTCGTCCGGACCTCGGTGACGGCGACATCCCTGCCCAGCCCGGTGGGCTGCGGGAGACGGTCGGGAACGTCCGTCAGCCGGCGCGTGGAGGAACGCCACTCGCTGCCGTTGAACTCGTCCAGGGCCAGGATCCGGAGATAGAGGCCCTGCGGGTCCTCGATGTTGCTGCGGTACGTCATCACCTCCCGGTCGTCCGGCTGGTTGAGGTTGTTCTGGAGCGACACCAGCGGATTCACCGCGGAGATGGTGCCGCCGCCGCTGCCCCTGCCGTTCCCCGGACCACTGCCGCCCAGCAGACCGCTGTCGAGGGTGGGCAGGGCCAGCGGGGCCACCAGGGCGATGCCGAGCGTCAGCACGCCGATCCGCCGCCCGGTGCGGACCGGGGAGGAGCCGCCGCTCGCACCGGCCTGCCCGTCGGCCGGGCCGCCCGCGTTCCGTGCGGCGCCGCCGAAGACGCGGCCCCACTGGGAGAGCCGGTCCCGGCCCTCCGCCAGCAGGAGCAGCAGATAACCGGAGGCGGCCAGCAGGAACCACACCCAGCTCGCTCCGCCGTCGGAGAGACCGGCCGCGACCGAATACAGGGCGAGCAGCGGCAGTCCGGCCGGGGCCGCGCTGCGGAAGGTCACCGCCAGGGCGTCCACCGCGAGACCGATCAGGACCACCCCGCCGACCACCATCAGCGTGATGCCGTCGGTCATCGGGGCCGGGGTGGCGTACGTGCCGACGTCCTCCCCGCCCGCCACCAGCAGCTCGCCGAGCCGCATGACGGCCGCCGGTCCGGGCAGCACCCCGAACAGGGCGTGGTCCCGGGCGAACACCAGCGTCAGCAGCAGCAGGGTGACCAGCGTCTGGACGGCGACGGTCAGCGTCCGTGCCGACGGCATCCGGCGCGCCAGGGCGCCCACCCCGCTCTGGACGCCGAGCAGCACCGCCGCCTGCACCAGCCAGCCGACCCCTTCCACCAGCGGGATCAGCGCCCCCGCCGCCAGCAGTGTCGCCGCATAGGCGCACAGCGCCAGCCTGGCCCGCCCGCTCATGACCATCCCCCCGCGAAACCTGTCGTGCCGCCGCTCGGGGCGGAGGAACCATCCGTGTGCGTCCGGTCCGCCAGCTGCCACACAGCGGGCAGCTCGGCCCCCGGCTGCACGGGCACCGCGATCCAGCCCGACTCGCGCAGCCGCCGCAGCCGCTCCTCGGCCCGCCCGGCCCCGGCCTCGTCGCCGGCCCAGGCGGCGCTGTCCAGGACGAAGGCGACCCCCGCGCCGGCACGCTGCCGCATCCGGGCCGCGACCGCGGCCTGTTCCTCGTCCAGATCGCCGAAGAAGGCGATGAGCAGCCCTTCGTTGCCGCCGCGCAGCACGTCATGGGCGCGGGAGAGGCCCCCGCCGTCGGAATGGCCGACCACCGCGAGCGTGTCGAGCATCAGTCCGGCCGAGTCGGCGGACTCCTGGGTCGAGCCCGCGAAACCGCCGGACCCCTCGCCGGGCACCGCGTTCCCGTCGTCGGTGAGCAGGCGTACGGCGAAGCCGCGCTCCAGCATGTGCACGAGCGCGGAGGCCGCCCCCGAGACCGCCCACTCGAACGCCGAGTCGGGCCCGGCGCCCTGGTAGCCGACCTGCCGGGTGTCCAGCAGGACCGTGCACCTGGCGCGCTGCGGCTGTTCCTCCCGGCGCACCATCAGCTCGCCGTGGCGTGCGGTGGAGCGCCAGTGGACCCGGCGCAGGTCGTCGCCGTGCCGGTAGCCGCGCGGAATGATGTCGTCCTCACCGGCGAGGGCGAGCGATCGCTGCCGCCCGTCGCCGTACCCGGAGGCCTCGCCCGCCAGCCGCAACGCGGGCAGCGGCACCGTGTGCGGGATGACGACGAGGGTGTCGTACGCGCTGAAGGAGCGGGTCAGCTCGCACATCCCGAACGGGTCGCTGAGCCGCAGCTGCAACGGGCCCAGCGGATAGCGGCCGCGCAGGTCGGAACGGACCCGGTAGGACACCTCGCGCCTGCCGCCCGCCTCCACCCGGTCCAGGACGAAGCGGGGACGCGGGCCCAGCACGTACGGAACGCGGTCCTGGAGCATCAGCAGACCGGTGGGCAGCCGCGAGACGTTCTCCATCCGCAGGTGCACCCGGGCCTCCGCGCCCGCGGGCACCCGGGACGGCGAGAGCCGCCGGGTGCCCGTCACCCGGTAGCGGGTGCGGTAGAGCGCCGTGACACAGACCAGGGGCAGCACGGCCAGCAGCAGCCCGACCCGCAGCAGATCGCCCTGGCCCAGGACGTACGCGCAGACGGCGGCGGCAAGTCCGGCGGCCAGGAACGAGCGTCCCCGGGTGGTCAGTCCGCCCAGGGCCGCCCGTGCGCCGCCCTTCCTGTCGCCGTCCTCCACGGCGCCGGGCTCGCCGGCCGCCATCACAGCCGCCGGGCGCCGTGCTGCCGGCCGTACAGCGGGTGGCCCGGCTCCTGCCCGCCGGGCGCGGGCGGCGCGGTGCCGCCGGCCGAGGTCGGCACGGGGGTGCGCTGGATGATCTCCAGGACCACCTGCTCCGCCGTGCGGCGGTTCAGCTGGGCCTGGGCGGTGGGCAGCAGCCGGTGCGCGAGCACCGGCGTGGCGAGCGCCTGGACATCGTCGGGCAGGGCGTAGTCGCGCCCGCTGAGAGCGGCGGACGCCTTCGCGGCGCGCAGCAGGTGCAGCGTCGCGCGCGGGGAGGCGCCGAGCCGGAGGTCGGGGTGGCTGCGGGTGGCCCCGACGAGCTCCACGGCGTAGCGCCGCACGGCGTCGGCGACATGCACCGTACGGACGGCGTCGATCAGCTTCACGATGTCGTGGGCGTGGGCCACCGGCTGGAGGTCGTCCAGCGGGGAGAGCCCACCGTGCACGCCGAGCATCTGGAGCTCGGCCTCCGGGCTGGGGTAGCCGATGGAGACCCGGGCCATGAACCGGTCGCGCTGGGCCTCGGGCAGCGGGTAGGTGCCCTCCATCTCGACCGGGTTCTGGGTGGCCACGACCATGAACGGGTCGGGCAGCGCGTAGGTGTGCCCGTCGATGGTGACCTGGCGCTCCTCCATCGACTCCAGCAGCGCCGACTGCGTCTTCGGCGAGGCGCGGTTGATCTCGTCGCCGATCACGATCTGGGCGAAGATCGCACCCGGCTTGAACTCGAAGTCCCGCCGCTGCTGGTCGAAGATCGACACGCCGGTGATGTCCGAGGGCAGCAGGTCCGGTGTGAACTGGATCCGCCGCACCGAACAGTCGATGGACCGCGCCAGCGCCTTGGCCAGCATGGTCTTGCCGACACCGGGAACGTCCTCGATGAGGAGATGCCCCTCGGCGAGCAGCACGGTCAGCGAAAGCCGTACGACCTCGGGCTTGCCCTCGATCACCCCCTCCACCGACCTGCGCACCCGCTCTGCTGTGGTGGTCAGATCCGTGAGGCTCGCTCGATCGTCATAGGTCGTCACCCGGCCCTCCTCGGCCCTTTTGTGCAGGGGCCGTCGCGCGTACCCGCGCGGCCCACCCCGAAAAATCGGACACTCCTCCGGAAGGCCCGGGGACGTCACACCCGCATTCTTGTTGCCGCCACCGCTTCGTGTCACTCGCCTGTGGATAAGTGGGTGTGAAAAGTCAGCTTCTGTCACGATTTCGGCATCGCGAGACCTGGTGATGGGTGCGTGAGGTGCGGCAGAAGGCCGGAAAGCGCGCGGAACGCGTTCAGGAAACGGAGTGGATCTCGCGCAGCAGACCGGTGGTCACGTCGAAGACGAACCCGCGCACGTCGTCGGTGTGCAGCAGGAACGGAGACGTGCGCACCCGCTGCATCGACTGGCGTACGTCCTGGTCGGCGTCCGTGTAGGCCTCCACGGCCCAGACCGGGCGCTGGCCCACTTCGCGCTCCAGCTCCTGCCGGAAGTCCTCGGTGAGGGACTCCAGGCCGCAGTTGGTGTGGTGGATGAGGATCACGCTGCGGGTGCCGAGCGCCCGCTGGCTGATGGTCAGCGAGCGGATCACGTCGTCGGTGACCACACCGCCCGCGTTGCGGATGGTGTGGCAGTCACCGAGGTCCAGGCCTAGCGCGGCGTGCAGGTCGAGACGGGCGTCCATGCAGGCCACCACGGCCACCTGGAGAACAGGACGCGCGTCCATGCCCGGATCGCTGAACTCCTTCGCGTACCCGGCGTTCAGCTCGACGAGCCGGTCGGTGACCCGGCCCCCCTCGCGGACCGCCGCAGCGGTGGGCGTCACGGACTGGGCGGAGGGGTGAGCGGAAGTCGACATGGATACGACGTTAGCCTTCCCACCTGGACCGGGCGTGCTGTGAGAGCGGACAAAGAACGTCAACAAGACTTGTTGTGAGCTAATCCACAGGGCCCGGGGATGCGCCTGTTCGAGTGAGTTCACCGCATCCGTACGGGTGGAGCGACGCGCTGCGCGGTTCGTTGATCGCGCATCGATCGAATGGCAGAGTGGACTAAAGTAACGCGAAGTCACCACCCACCTCCGTACCCACTGCCCCGTCCCACCCCCTGCACCTCCTGCACATTCCGTATTTCCCCCGTGATGTGCGGCGTACGTGCGACCCGGCCCTCTCCCGCTCTCGGTCGGCCGACGCCTCTTCCCGGGCGTCGGCGGACCTCCCCTTCAGAGCGGGCGGGGACCAGGACGTACGTGCCGGCCGCGCGGGACAGAGCCTGAGAGGGCGCATTGAGCCAGACCCGACACGTCCCGGTGATGCTCCAGAGGTGTCTGGACCTGTTGGCCCCGGCTCTGCGGGACCCGGCCCACCCGGAGCCCGTGGTCGTCGACTGCACCCTCGGCCTCGGCGGTCACAGCGAGGCCCTGCTCGCCTCCTTCCCCACCGCCCGGCTGATCGCCCTGGACCGCGACAAGGAGGCGCTCCGCCTCTCCGGCGAACGGCTCGCTCCCTACGGTGACCGGGCCACCCTCGTCCACGCGGTCTACGACGAGCTCCCCGAGGTCCTCGAACGGCTCGGGATCCCGAAGGTCCAGGGCGTGCTGTTCGACCTCGGCGTCTCCTCGATGCAACTGGACGAGGCCGACCGAGGGTTCGCGTACGCCCAGGACGCCCCGCTCGACATGCGCATGGACCAGAGCACCGGCATGGGCGCAGCCGAGGTGCTCAACACCTACCCGCCCGGTGAGCTGGTCCGGATCCTGCGCGCGTACGGCGAGGAGAAGCAGGCCAAGAGGATCGTCTCCGCCGTCGTGCGTGAGCGCGAGAAGGAGCCGTTCAGCAACAGCGCCCGGCTCGTCGAGCTGATCCGCGACGCGCTGCCGCAGGCCGCCAAGCGCACCGGCGGCAACCCCGCCAAGCGGACCTTCCAGGCCCTGCGCATCGAGGTCAACGGCGAGCTGAGTGTCCTGGAGCGGGCCATTCCGGCCGCCGTCCAGTGCCTCGCCGTCGGCGGCCGCATCGCGGTGCTGTCCTACCACTCGCTGGAGGACCGGCTGGTCAAGCAGGTCTTCGCGGCCGGCGCCGCCAACACCGCGCCCCCCGGACTGCCCGTCGTCCCCGAGCGCTACCAGCCCCGGCTGAAGCAGCTCACCCGGGGCGCCGAGCTGCCCACCGAGGAGGAGGTCGCCGAGAACCGGCGCGCCGCCCCCGCCCGGCTGCGCGGCGCCCAGCGCATCCGCGAGGAGGAGCGGTGACCACCGGGGCCGGGCGCCGTCCGGCGACGCCCCCCGAGGGAGCCGTGCGGTGAGCAGACCGGCCGCACCGCTGAAGGGGCGGGCCGCACGGCTCGCCCGGCTGATGCCGTCCACCGGGCCCAGCACCGCGGCCCGCACCCCCTTCGTCCTGCTGGTCGTCCTGCTCCTGGGCGGCGGTCTCATCACCCTGCTCCTGCTGAACTCCGCCCTCAACGAAGGATCGTTCAGGCTCAGCGAGCTGAAGCGGGACACCACCGAGCACACCGACGAGCAGCAGGCCCTCCAGCGCGACGTCGACAGCCGCTCCCAGCCCGACGCCCTGGAGCTCCGGGCCCGGGAGCTGGGCATGGTCCCCGGCGGCAGCCCCGCCTTCCTGAACCCGGACGGCACGGTCCGCGGCGCCCCCACCGAGGCCACCGCCCCGCCGTCGCCGAGCCCGAGCCCCACCCCCGGAGCCCCGGCCGAGGTCACCCCGGACCCCGAGGCCCCTGAAGCCGGGGCCTCAGCCTCCGCGGCGCCCTCCGGATCCGTACCCGCGACCGACCCCGCAGCTGAGAGCAGCCCGCCCCCGACGAGCCCCGGCAGGTGACGCAGTGCCGCCCAAGGAACCGCCGCGCCGCCGCGTACCCGGACCGGCCCGCCCCCGTAACGGGGCCAACGGATCCGGCCGCCCCGGCGCGCGCCCACCGGCCCGCCGCCCCCGGCCCGCCCCCGGGCGCTCCACCCCGCGCTCCCTGCGCCTCGGCAGCCCCCGCCCCCGGCTGCGGCTCGTCAGCCTCGGGCTGACGCTGGTCATGCTGGCCTTCGTGGCCCGCCTGCTCCAGGTCCAGGCCGTCGACGCCAGCGCGTACGCGGCCAAGGCCGAGAAGAACCGCTACCTGGAATACACGGTCGCCGCCGAACGCGGCGAGATCACCGACCGCAAGGGCGTCGCGCTCGCCACCAGCGTGGACGCGCACAACATCACCGCCGACCCGAAGCTGTTCACGCCCGAGGACAGCAAGGCCCCCGACGCGCCCCAGCAGGCCGCCGCCCTGCTCGCCCCGATCCTCGGCAAGGACGTCGACGAGCTCGTCAAGAAGCTCTCGGCGCCCAAGTCCCGCTACACCGTCCTCGCCTACCGGCAGACCCCCCAGGTCTGGAAGCAGATCAAGGACCTCAAGTCCGTCTTCGCCGAGAAGGCGTCCGAGGACAGGCTGAAGGGCGGCCCGGGAGCCAACGTCCTGGCCGGCGTCCTCCAGGAGCCCACCACCAAGCGCGTCTACCCCAACGGGGATCTCGCCGCCGGGATACTGGGATTCGTCAGCGACAACGGCAAGGGCGGCGGTGGTCTCGAATCGCAGCTGAACAAGGAACTCGCGGGCGAGGACGGCAAGATCCGCTACGCCCAGTCCGGCGGCCGGCGGGTCCCCACCGCCGGCGGCAGCGAGACCCCGGCCGTGCCCGGCTCCGACATCGAGCTGACCATCGACCGCGATATCCAGTGGGCCGCGCAGAAGGCGATCAGCGACCAGGTCACGAAGTCCAAGGCCGACCGCGGCTACGTCATCGTGCAGAACACCCGGACGGGCGAGCTGCTGGCCATGGCCAACGCCCCCGGCTACGACCCCAACGACCTCTCCCAGGCCACCTCGGCGTCCCTCGGCAACGCGGCCCTCCAGGACGTGTACGAACCCGGCTCCACCAGCAAGGTCATGTCCATGGCCGCCGTACTGGAGGAGAAGGCCGCAACCCCCGGCACCCACGTCACCGTCCCCAACCGGCTGCACCGAGGCGACCGGCTCTTCAAGGACGACGTCGACCACCCCACCTGGTACCTCACGCTCAACGGGGTCCTCGCCAAGTCCAGCAACATCGGCACCATCCTGGCGACCGGTCAGCTCGGCAAGACCCAGGCGGAGTCCAACCAGGTCCTCTACTCCTACCTGCGCAAGTTCGGCCTCGGCTCCACGACCGGGCTCGGCTACCCCGGGGAGTCGCCGGGCCTGCTGGCCCACCCGAAGGACTGGTCGACCTCGCAGCAGTACACGATCCCCTTCGGCCAGGGCCTCTCGCTCAACGCCGTCCAGGCCGCCTCGGTCTACTCCACCATCGCCAACGGAGGCGTACGGATCGCCCCCACCCTCGTCCGCGGCGCCAAGGGCGCCGACGGGCGCTTCACCGCCGCCGAGGCCCCCGAGGAGAACCGGGTGGTCAGCGAGAAGACCGCCAAGACCCTGGCGGCCATGCTGGAGTCCGTCGTCGACGACGAGGAAGGAACCGGCACCAAGGCCGCCATCCCCGGCTACCGGGTCGCGGGCAAGACCGGCACCGCCAACCGGGTCGACCCCGTCCGCGGTGTCTACAAGGGCTACACCGCCTCCTTCGCGGGCTTCGCCCCCGCCGACAACCCGCAGGTCACCGTCTACTGCGCGATTCAGAACCCCACCAAGGGCAGCTACTTCGGCGGCCAGATCTGCGGCCCGATCTTCAAGCAGGTCATGGAGTTCGCGCTCAAGACCCTCCAGACCCCACCGTCCGGCAGCGAGCCGCCCCGGCTGCCGGTGTCCTTCAAGCCCGGCGAGTGAACACGGGGATGCGCGAGCATCTCCTCCAAGGGAACCCTCAGTGACAACCATCACCCCCGATCCCGGGAACCGGAACGAGAACCGCCACAACCGGGGTCCCTCGCTTCGCGAGAGCCCGCACCGGCCCGGTACGCTCACCGCCGTGCCCCACGCTGATCAGTCCCAAACCTCTCAGAAGGACGCGCCTGTGACCTACCCGGGAGCGCCCCGACCGGACCGGCTCCGGCCCACCCCCCTCGGCGAGCTGGCCGGCCGGCTCGGCGTCGAGGCGGCCGGGTCCGGTGAGGTCACCGGCATCACGCACGACTCGCGGGCCGTGCGCCCCGGTGACGTGTACGCGGCCCTGCCCGGCGCCCGCTTCCACGGCGCCGACTTCGCGGCCCAGGCAGCGGGCCTCGGCGCCACCGCCGTCCTCACCGACCCCGCCGGCGCCGAACGCGCCGCCGCCACCGGCCTGCCGGTCCTGGTCACCGAGAACCCGCGCGCCGTGATGGGCGAGCTGGCCGCCGACATCTACGGGCGGCCCGGCATCGGCCTCCTCCAGCTCGGCATCACCGGAACCTCCGGCAAGACCACCACCGCGTACCTCGTCGAGGGCGGACTGCGCGCCGCCGGACGCCCCACCGGGCTGATCGGGACCGTCGAGATGCGGATCGGCGACGAGCGCATCAAGTCCGAGCGCACCACCCCCGAAGCCACCGACCTCCAGGCCCTGTTCGCCGTCATGCGCGAACGCGGCGTCGAGGCCGTCGCGATGGAGGTCTCCAGCCACGCCCTGGTGCTCGGCCGGGTCGACGGCTGCGTCTTCGACGTCGCCGTCTTCAACAACCTCAGCCCGGAGCACATGGAGTTCCACTCCGGCATGGAGGACTACTTCCAGGCCAAGGCCCGGCTGTTCACCCCCGAGCGCAGCCACCGCGGCGTGGTGAACTTCGACGACGAGTACGGCCGCAGGCTCCTGACCGAGTCCGGGGTGCCGGTCACCAGCTTCTCCGCCGAGGGCCATCCGGACGCCGACTGGCACGCCGAGGACGTCGAGGTCGGACCGCAGGACAGCACCTTCACCGCCGTCGGGCCCAAGGGCGAGCGGATCACCGCCCGCGCCCCGCTGCCCGGCCCGTTCAACGTCGCCAACACCCTCGCCGCGATCGTCACGCTGGCCGTCGCCGGCGTCGACCCGCAGACCGCCGCCGACGGCATCGCGGCCGTCCCCGGGGTCCCGGGCCGGCTGGAGCGGGTGGACGCCGGACAGCCCTACCTCGCCGTCGTCGACTACGCGCACAAGACCGACGCCGTCGAGTCCGTACTGCGCTCCCTGCGCAAGGTCACCGAGGGCCGGGTGCACATCGTCCTCGGCTGCGGCGGCGACCGCGACACCACCAAGCGTGGCCCGATGGGCGCCGCGGCGGCCCGGCTCGCCGACACCGCCGTACTGACCTCCGACAACCCCCGCTCCGAGGACCCCCTCGCGATCCTCGCCGCGATGCTCTCCGGCGCCGCCGAAGTCCCCGTCCACGAGCGCGGCGACGTGCTGATCGACGCCGACCGCGCCTCGGCCATCGCCGCCGCCGTCGCCCGCGCCGAACCGGGCGACACCGTCCTCGTCGCGGGCAAGGGGCACGAACAGGGCCAGGACATCCACGGGGTGGTACGCCCCTTCGACGACCGCAAGGTCCTGCACGCAGCCATCGAGCGGTCCCTGACGCGCCCCGGCGCCGCGGACCGTGCCCCTCACCACGAGAACAACAGTCAGGGATGACCAAGTGATCACCCTTTCCCTCGCCGAGATCGCCGAAATCGTCGGCGGGCAGTCGTACGACATACCGGATCCGGCAGTCACCGTGACCGGTCCCGTCGTCATCGACTCCCGCGAGGTCGCGCCCGGCAGCCTGTTCGCCGCGTTCGCCGGCGACCGGGTCGACGGCCACGACTACGCCCGGCGCGCCGTCGAGGCGGGTGCCGCGGCCGTCCTGGCGGCCCGTCCCGTCGGCGTTCCGGCGATCGTCGTGGACGACGTCGTCGGCGCGCTCGGAGCCCTCGCCCGTGCCGTCGTGGAACGCCTCGGCACCACCGTCGTCGGACTCACCGGATCCGCCGGCAAGACGTCCACCAAGGACCTGATCGCGCAGCTCCTGAAGCGCAAGGGTCCGACCGTCTGGACGCCCGGCTCCCTCAACAACGAGATCGGCCTGCCGGTCACCGCCCTCACCGCCACCGCCGAGACCGAGCACCTGGTCCTGGAGATGGGCGCCCGCGGCATCGGCCACATCCACTACCTGGCCGAACTCACGCCGCCCCGGATCGGCCTCGTCCTCAACGTCGGCTCCGCCCACCTCGGCGAGTTCGGCAGCCGGGAGGCCATTGCCCGGGCCAAGGGCGAGCTGGTCGAGGTCCTGCCCGAGGACGGCTGCGCCGTGCTCAACGCCGACGACCCGCTCGTCCGCGCCATGGCCTCGCGCACCCGGGCCCGCGTCCTGCTCTTCGGGGAAGCCCCGGAAGCGGACGTACGGGGCGAGAAGGTCAGGATGACCGCCGACGGGCGGCCCGCCTTCGAGCTCCACACACCCACCGGGTGCAGCGACGTGACCATGCGCCTGTACGGTGAGCACCACGTGTCGAACGCGCTCGCCGCAGCCGCCGTCGCCCATGAGTTGGGCATGTCCGTGACCGAGATCGCCGAGGCGCTCTCGGAGGCGGGCACCCTCTCCCGCTGGCGCATGGAGGTCACCGAGCGCTGGGACGGTGTGACGGTCGTCAACGACGCCTACAACGCGAACCCCGAATCCATGAGAGCCGCACTGCGTGCGCTGGCCGCCATGGGCCAGGCCCGAAGGGCCGACGGGGGGCGCACCTGGGCGGTGCTCGGTCAGATGGCCGAGCTCGGTGACGCGTCGCTCTCCGAGCACGACGCGGTCGGACGGCTCGCCGTCCGGCTCAACGTCAGCAAGCTCGTCGCTGTCGGGGGGAGAGAAGCCTCCTGGCTGCAACTGGGCGCATATAACGAGGGTTCGTGGGGTGAGGAGTCGGTGCACGTGTCCGACGCACAGGCGGCCGTCGACCTGTTGCGCAGTGAACTGCGCCCGGGAGACGTCGTGCTGGTGAAGGCGTCCCGGTCGGTCGGCCTGGAGAAGGTCGCTCTGACGCTGCTGGAGAACGCGACCGAGGGCGAGGTCGCCGGCCGATGAGGCAGATCCTCTTCGCGGGGGCCATCGGGCTCTTCCTGACCCTGGTCGGTACTCCGCTGCTGATCAAGCTGCTGGCCCGCAAGGGATACGGGCAGTTCATCCGGGACGACGGCCCGCGCACGCACGGCAGCAAGAAGGGCACGCCCACGATGGGCGGCATCGCCTTCATCCTGGCGACGATCATCGCGTACCTCCTCGCGAAGGTCATCACGGGTGAGGACATCCGCTACTCCGGCGTCCTCGTGCTGTTCCTCATGGCCGGGATGGGCGTCGTCGGCTTCCTCGACGACTACATCAAGATCGTCAAGCAGCGTTCGCTCGGTCTGCGGGCCAAGGCGAAGATGGCCGGACAGCTGATCGTCGGCATCGCCTTCGCGGTGCTCTCGCTCCAGTTCCCCAACTCCATGAACTACACCCCGGCCTCCACCCGGCTCTCGTTCGTCGAGGACTTCGGCTGGTCGATCGGCCCGGTGCTGTTCTGCGTCTGGGCGCTGTTCATGATCCTCGCCATGTCCAACGGCGTGAACCTCACCGACGGCCTCGACGGGCTGGCCACCGGCGCCTCGGTGATGGTCTTCGGCGCCTACACCTTCATCGGCCTCTGGCAGTTCCAGGAGTCCTGCGCCAACGCGGCCAACCTGACCAACCCGAGCGCCTGCTACGAGGTACGCGACCCGCTCGACCTCGCCGTCGTCGCCGCCGCCCTGATGGGCGCCTGCTTCGGCTTCCTGTGGTGGAACACCTCGCCCGCCAAGATCTTCATGGGCGACACCGGCTCGCTCGCCCTCGGCGGCGCGCTCGCGGGTCTCGCGATCCTGTCCCGCACCGAGTTCCTCCTCGCCATCCTCGGCGGCCTCTTCGTGATGATCACCATGTCCGTGGTCATCCAGGTCGGTTCGTTCAAGATGACCGGCAAGCGGGTCTTCCGGATGGCGCCGCTCCAGCACCACTTCGAACTCAAGGGGTGGTCCGAAGTCCTTGTCGTGGTCCGCTTCTGGATCATCCAGGGCATGTGCGTGATCGTCGGCCTCGGCCTCTTCTACGCGGGATGGGCAGCCAAGAAGTGAGCAGCACCGTGGACTGGCAGGGCAAGCACGTCACCGTCGCCGGGCTCGGCGTCAGCGGTATCCCCGCGGCCCGCGCCCTGCACGAGCGCGGCGCGCTCGTCACCGTCGTCAACGACGGCGACGACGAACGCGCCCGCGCGCAGGCGGACGAGCTTCGGGCGCACGGCATCACGGTGCGCCTCGGCGACGGCGCAACCCTGCCGCCGTCCACGGAACTCGTCGTCACCGCCCCCGGCTGGCAGCCGGACAAGCCGCTCTTCCTGGCTGCCGCCGAGGCGGGCGTCCCGGTCTGGGGCGACGTCGAACTGGCCTGGCGGCTGCGCGGGACGAACGGCAGGAAGGCCGCGCCCTGGCTCGCGGTCACCGGCACCAACGGCAAGACCACCACCGTACGGATGCTGGCCTCGATCCTTGAGGCCGCGGGCCTGCGCACCGCGGCCGTCGGCAACATCGGCGTATCGCTGCTGGACGCGGTGCTCGGCGAGAGCGAGTACGACGTCCTCGCCGTCGAACTCTCCAGCTACCAGCTGCACTGGGCGCCCTCCCTGCGCGCCCACTCCGCCGCCGTGCTCAACCTGGCGCCGGACCACCTGGACTGGCACGGCTCGATGGAGGCGTACGCCGCCGACAAGGGCCGTGTCTACGAGGGCAACACGGTGGCCTGCGTCTACAACGTCGCCGAACCGGCCACCGAGGACCTGGTCCGTGAGGCCGACGTCGAGGAGGGCTGCCGGGCCATCGGCTTCACCCTCGGCGCCCCCGGCCCCTCACAGCTCGGCGTGGTCGACGGCATCCTCGTCGACCGGGCGTTCGTCGCCAACCGCCAGAAGCAGGCCCAGGAGCTGGCCGAGGTCACCGACGTCAACCCGCCGGCCCCGCACAACATCGCCAACGCGCTGGCCGCCGCCGCCCTCGCCCGTGCCTTCGGCGTGGAACCGGCCGCCGTCCGCGACGGACTGCGCGCCTTCCGGCCGGACGCCCACCGCATCGAACACATCGCGGACATCGGCGAAGTCGCCTACGTGGACGACTCCAAGGCCACCAACACCCACGCCACCGAGGCCTCCCTCGCCGCCTACGACTCCATCGTCTGGATCGCGGGCGGACTCGCCAAGGGCGCCGCCTTCGACGAGCTGGTCACCGGCGCGGCGAAGCGGCTGCGCGGAGTCGTACTGATGGGCGCAGACCGGGCGCTGATCCACGAAGCCCTGACGCGACACGCCCCCGAAGTCCCGGTGGTCGACCTGGACCGGACCGACACTGGGGCGATGTCCGAAGCGGTCGCGCGGGCGGCCGCGCTCGCCCGGCCGGGCGATACGGTACTGCTGGCCCCGGCCTGTGCCTCGATGGACATGTTCACCAACTACAACAAGCGGGGCGAGGCGTTCGCGGACGCGGTCCGCGCACGCGCCGACGAGAGCGCCTGACCGACCGGGCCTCCGCGCTCGGGGTTCGCGGGCCCCGGGCACGAGCAGTGGAGGGGACAGCGACAATGCCGGCCGACGAGAGATTCGCCGTACGGCGGGGGCGCGCACGGGCCTCGGTCCCCCGCGCCCTCGCCGCGGCGCCCGCGCCCTCCGGAGCACCGCTGCCCCCCGGGCTCGCCCTGCGCGGACGCCTCGCCACCGGCGCCCGCCGTCCCGGGACGCCCCGCGGCTCCGGACGCGGCGGCTCGGGCCCCCGCACCCCGCGCTCCGGACGCGGCGGCGGACCGCGCCGGACCTACGAGCGGGCACGACGGGCCTGGGACCGGCCCCTGACCGCCTACTACGTGATCCTCGGCTCCAGCCTCCTGATCACCGTGCTGGGCCTGGTGATGGTCTACTCCGCCTCGATGATCAAGGCGCTGGACATCAGCAAGCCCTCGACGTACTTCTTCGCCAAGCAGTTCCTCGCCGCCACCATCGGGGGCGCTCTGATGCTGATCGCCGCCCGGATGCCGGTGAAGCTCCACCGGGCGCTGGCCTACCCGATACTGATGGTCACCGTCTTCCTGATGGTCCTGGTCCAGGTGCCGGGCATAGGGATGTCGGTCAACGGGAACCAGAACTGGATCTACCTGGGCGGCCCGTTCCAGCTCCAGCCCAGCGAGTTCGGCAAGCTGGCCCTCATCCTGTGGGGTGCGGACCTGCTGGCCCGCAAGCAGGACAAGCGGTTGCTGACGCAGTGGAAGCACATGCTCGTGCCGCTCGTGCCGGTCGCCTTCATGCTGCTCGGACTGATCATGCTCGGCGGCGACATGGGAACCGCGATCATTCTCACGGCGATCCTGTTCGGTCTGCTCTGGCTGGCGGGCGCCCCCACCCGGCTGTTCGCCGGGGTCCTCGGCGTCGCCGCCGTCATCGTGTTCCTCCTGATCAGGACCAGCCCCAACCGGATGTCCCGGCTCGCCTGCATGGGCGTGAGCGAACCCGATCCGGAGGGCGGCTGCTGGCAGGCCGCACACGGAATCTACGCTCTGGCGTCCGGCGGATGGTTCGGTTCCGGACTGGGTGCGAGTGTGGAAAAATGGGGTCAACTCCCGGAACCCCACACCGACTTCATCTTCGCGATCACCGGTGAGGAACTGGGGCTCGCGGGGACGCTGTCCGTGCTCGCCCTGTTCGCGGCCCTAGGCTATGCGGGTATCCGCGTGGCCGGACGCACGGAGGACCCCTTCGTGAGGTACGCCGCGGGAGGCGTGACCACGTGGATCACGGCCCAGGCCGTGATCAACATCGGTGCGGTGCTCGGCCTGTTGCCGATCGCCGGGGTTCCGCTCCCGCTGTTCTCCTACGGGGGATCGGCCCTGCTGCCGACGATGTCCGCGGTCGGGCTGATGATCGCCTTCGCACGGGAGGATCCCGCCGCGAAGGCGGCCCTGGCCATGCGGAAGCCCGGGGTGACATGGAAGACGATGAGACGGCGCGTCAAGAAGCGTCCGTCCGGAGAGCGGTGAATTTCGGTGCATGTCGTACTCGCCGGCGGGGGGACCGCCGGACACATCGAGCCCGCGCTTGCCCTCGCAGACGCCCTGCGCAGGCAGGACCCGACCGTGGGAATCACGGCCCTCGGCACGGAACGCGGACTGGAGACCAGGCTCGTGCCCGAGCGGGGGTACGAGCTGGCGCTCATCCCCGCCGTGCCACTGCCCCGCAAGCCCACGCCCGAACTGATCACCGTCCCGGGCCGGCTGCGCGGCACCATCAAGGCCGCCGAGCAGATCCTGGAGCGCACCGAGGCGGACTGCGTGGTCGGCTTCGGCGGCTACGTCGCACTGCCCGGCTACCTGGCCGCCAAGCGGGCAGGCGTGCCGATCGTGGTCCACGAGGCCAACGCCCGCCCGGGTCTGGCCAACAAGATCGGCTCGCGCTACGCCCACGGGGTCGCCGTCTCCACCCCGGACAGCAAGCTGCGCGGCGCCCGCTACATCGGCATCCCGCTGCGCCGCACCATCGCCACCCTGGACCGCGCCCGGGTCCGCCCGGAGGCCCGCGACTCCTTCGGCCTGGACCCCAACCTGCCCACGCTGCTGGTCTCCGGCGGCTCGCAGGGCGCGCGCCACCTCAACGAGGTGGTCCAGCGGGTCGCGCCGCTGCTCCAGCGCTCCGGGATCCAGATCCTCCATGTGGTCGGCCCGAAGAACGAATTGCCGCGGATCGACAACATGCCCGGGATGCCGCCCTATATCCCGGTACCGTACGTGGACCGGATGGACCTCGCGTACGCCGCGGCCGACATGATGCTCTGCCGCGCGGGCGCGATGACCGTCGCCGAACTCTCCGCCGTCGGGCTGCCCGCCGCCTACGTCCCGCTGCCCATCGGCAACGGTGAACAGCGGCTCAACGCCCAGCCGGTGGTCAACGCCGGCGGCGGCCTGCTGGTGGACGACGCGGCGCTCACCCCGGAGTGGGTGCAGGGCAACGTCCTGCCGGTGCTGTCGGACCCCCACCGGCTGTACGAAATGTCCCGTGCCGCGGCCGAGTTCGGCCGGCGCGACGCCGACGACCTGCTCGTCGGCATGGTGTACGAAGCGATCGCCGCACGCCGCTAGGCGTACGGCGCGATGCGGTGCGGACCCGGGGCGGGCGCCCCGGGTCCGGCGAAGGAGCGAGCGTGGCCGGACCGACGACCGCCCAGCGCGGCGCACCCGGGCGGGCGGACACCTCCGCCCGCCCGCCGCACATCGGCCCCGACGGCCCCAGGATCGGCCGCCGAACGCTGCTGATCCTGATCGCGGTGGTGGCCGCCCTGCTCACCGCGTTCGTGATCTGGGTGCTCTACGGCTCCTCCTGGCTCCGCGTCGAGAAGGTCAGCACGAGCGGCACCGAGGTCCTGACCCGCGAAGAAGTGGAAGCGGTTGCCGCCGTTCCCATCGGTGCTCCGCTGATCTCCGTGGACACCGATGCCATGGAACGCCGGTTGCGCCAGAGGTTGCCCCGTATCGGCGCCGTCGAGGTCGTTCGGTCCTGGCCGGGCGGCATCGGCCTTAAGGTGACGGAGCGGAAGCCGGTCCTGCTCGTCGAGAAGGACGGGAAGTTCGTGGAAGTGGATGCCGGAGGTGTGCGCTTCGCCACCGTGGACAGGGCGCCGAAGGGCGTGCCTCTGCTGGAGCTGACTCCGGAGCCGTCCGCGAGCCTTCGCCGCTTCGGAGGTGACCGTCTGTTGCGGGAGGCGGTCCGGGTCGCCGGTGACCTTCCGGCGGGCGTCGCCGAGGACACCGAGACCGTACGGGTCATCTCGTACGACGCGATCTCCTTGCGGCTCACCCGGGATCGTGTGGTGACCTGGGGGAGTGGTGAGGACGGACCGGTGAAGGCACGTGTTCTCACCGCACTCATGAAAGCCGCCCCCAAAGCGGGACACTTCGACGTAAGCGCTCCCACCGCACCGGCGGTATCGGCGAGTTGACGGGTATTTGTGCTGGCCAGCACCCTGGTTGGTCAGCGCTACGGGTGATCACATAGGGTGAAAAGAAAAACGGGAGGTTCGGCGTGTTCGTTGAACGTGCGCCACTTGTCGACTTAGTGTCCTGTTCGGAAGAGTCCAGGAAGCAGACACACTGGTAACCCTAAACTTCAACGTTAGGGTTTGGGTCGGCGTTCGGACCGTCCCCATCGACATCAGTCGTCGCCGCGGGCCCACCGCAGAGCGACGACACGTAACTCGAGGCGAGAGGCCTTCGACGTGGCAGCACCGCAGAACTACCTCGCAGTCATCAAGGTCATCGGTGTCGGCGGCGGTGGTGTCAATGCCATCAACCGAATGATCGAGGTCGGTCTCAAGGGCGTCGAGTTCATCGCGATCAACACGGACGCACAAGCCCTGTTGATGAGCGACGCCGACGTCAAGCTCGACGTCGGCCGTGAACTCACCCGGGGCCTCGGCGCCGGGGCGAACCCGGCCGTCGGTCGTAAGGCGGCAGAGGACCACCGTGAGGAGATCGAGGAGGTCCTCAAGGGGGCCGACATGGTCTTCGTCACCGCCGGAGAAGGCGGCGGCACCGGCACCGGCGGCGCACCCGTCGTCGCCAGCATCGCGCGCTCGCTCGGCGCCCTGACGATCGGTGTGGTCACCCGCCCGTTCACCTTCGAGGGCCGGCGACGCGCGAACCAGGCGGAGGACGGCATCGCCGAACTCCGCGAAGAGGTCGACACCCTCATCGTCATTCCCAACGACCGCCTGCTGTCCATCTCGGACCGCCAGGTCAGCGTGCTCGACGCGTTCAAGTCGGCCGACCAGGTGCTGCTCTCGGGTGTCCAGGGCATCACCGACCTCATCACGACCCCGGGTCTGATCAACCTCGACTTCGCCGACGTCAAGTCGGTCATGTCCGAGGCCGGATCGGCGCTCATGGGCATCGGCTCGGCGCGCGGCGACGACCGCGCGGTGGCGGCCGCGGAGATGGCGATCTCCTCGCCCCTCCTGGAAGCCTCCATCGACGGCGCCCGCGGCGTCCTGCTCTCCATCTCCGGCGGCAGCGACCTCGGTCTCTTCGAGATCAACGAGGCCGCCCAGCTGGTGAGCGAGGCGGCACACCCCGAGGCCAACATCATCTTCGGCGCCGTCATCGACGACGCCCTGGGCGACGAGGTGCGGGTCACCGTGATCGCCGCGGGCTTCGACGGCGGACAGCCGCCGGCCCGCCGGGAGAACGTCCTCGGCGCGAACAGCGGCAAGCGCGAGGAGCCGGCCGCCCCGGCCAGGTCCTCCGCCGAGTCCACCCGCCCGACGGGCGGACTCGGTTCCGTACCTCCGCGCGAGGAGAGCCCGGCCCCGGCCGAGCCCGCCCCCGCGTCGGCTTCGAGTGAGAGCCCGCTGTCGCCGGTCTCTCCGCCGCACGTCCCGCCGGCCCGTCCCTACCAGGACGCCCAGGCCGAAGAGCTGGACGTTCCGGACTTCTTGAAGTGATAGCCCAGCACCGGGCGGCACCCGTCGCGGGCAGCGCCCATTTCGCCTTCACCGACCGGTGGGGCGGAGTGAGCACAGCTCCGTACGGTGAGCTCAACCTCGGCGGCGCGGTCGGCGACGACCCCGCCGCCGTCGGCGTGAACCGGGAACGCGCGGCCCGTCGCCTCGGTCTCGACCCGGCGTCGGTCGTCTGGATGAACCAGGTGCACGGCCGGGACGTCGCGGTGGTGGACGGACCGTGGGGTGCGGACGCGGAGATTCCGGCCGTGGACGCGGTGGTGACCGCCCGGCGCGGGCTGCCGCTCGCGGTTCTCACCGCCGACTGCACCCCCGTTCTTCTCGCCGACCCGGTCGCCGGAGTCGTCGGGGCGGCGCACGCCGGGCGGCCGGGACTTCTCGCCGGAGTCGTTCCGGCGGCGGTCGAGGCCATGGTCGCGCTCGGCGCACACCCCGCCCGGATCACCGCGCACACCGGACCGGCCGTCTGCGGACGGTGCTACGAAGTGCCGGAGGCGATGCGGGCCGAGGTCGCCGGGGCCGTCCCCGGCACCTGGTCCGAGACCGGCTGGGGAACCCCGGCGGTCGACGTCACCGGCGGAGTCCACGCCCAGCTCGCCGCCCTCGGGGTGGCGGACCGGCACTCCTCGTCGTACTGCACCCTGGAATCGGGCGACCACTTCTCGTACCGCCGCGACCGCACCACCGGGCGGCTCGCCGGATATGTCTGGTTGGACTGATAAGGGATGACGGACCGTAAGGCTCAACTCGCCGCGAATCTGGCACAGGTGGAGGAAAGGATCGCCTCCTCCTGTGCCGCGGCCGGTCGCAAGCGCGAGGAAGTGACCCTGATCGTGGTCACCAAGACCTACCCCGCGAGCGATGTGCGGATCCTGCATGAACTCGGTGTGCGTCATGTCGCGGAGAATCGTGACCAGGACGCGGCCCCCAAAGCCACCGCTTGTGCGGATCTTTCGCTGACATGGCACTTTGTCGGACAATTGCAGACGAACAAGGTTCGTTCTGTGACCAGTTATGCCGATGTCGTGCAGTCGGTGGACCGCGCCAAGCTGGTCACCGCCCTCTCCGCCGCCGCGGTGCGCGGGGAGCGCGAACTCGGCTGCCTCGTCCAGGTCGCCCTGGACGCGCGGAGCGGTGCGCGCGGTGAGCGCGGTGGCGTCGCGCCGGACGGGGTCGAGGAGTTGGCGGCCGCGATCGGCGCGGCTCCCGGGCTCCGGCTCGACGGACTGATGACCGTGGCGCCGCTGGCCGGGGAGTACGCCGGCCGGCAACGGGCCGCGTTCGACCGGCTGATGGAAATCTCATCCCGCCTGCGCGCCGGTCATCCGGCTGCGAACATGGTCTCCGCAGGTATGAGCGGGGATCTGGAGGACGCGGTGGCGGCCGGAGCGACACATGTACGCGTCGGTACGGCGGTACTCGGAGTCCGACCCCGGCTCGGGTAACGTCGCGAAGCAAGTCGGACCACAGCAGAAAATATGGTCATTACCGCTCACAGCGGGCAGGCCACAGTGGATCGCGGGCACTTGGTGACGAATGCCGATCCACCACAGAGCGGAGGACTCGGAGCATGGCCGGCGCGATGCGCAAGATGGCGGTCTACCTCGGCCTCGTGGAGGACGATGGGTACGACGGTCCGGGGTTCGACCCCGATGACGAATTCGAACCTGAGCCGGAGCCCGAGCGCGACCGGCGGCGGCATCAGCCCCCGCACCAGGTGGAGCGGGAGCGCGAGCGCGACCGTGAGCACGAAAGGGACGAACCGGTACGAGTGGTGCAACCACCCGCCCAGCGCGAGCCGGTTCAGCTCCCCGCGGAAAGCGGGCGACCCGCCCGAATCGCCCCCGTGGCATCCATCACACCCGAACGCCCGAGCATGGAGAAGAACGCACCGGTGATCATGCCCAAGGTCGTGTCCGAGCGGGAGCCGTACCGCATCACCACGCTGCACCCCAGGACCTACAACGAGGCCCGTACCATCGGGGAACACTTCCGTGAGGGCACTCCGGTGATCATGAATCTCACGGAGATGGACGACACGGACGCGAAGCGACTTGTCGACTTTGCCGCGGGACTCGTCTTCGGTCTCCATGGCAGCATTGAACGCGTGACACAGAAGGTGTTCCTGTTGTCGCCTGCTAACGTCGATGTCACGGCGGAGGACAAGGCCCGCATCGCAGAGGGCGGATTCTTCAACCAGAGCTGAGAACACGACACCGAACAACCCGGCCGAGAGGCCGGTGCCGGCCACGAGGCCGGAGCTGACGAGAGCCAGGGGAGAGGGAACCGCGGGACATGGGCGTCGCACTGGATGTGGTCTATATCGCGCTGATGTGTTTCCTCATCGTGCTGATCTTCCGGCTGGTCATGGACTACGTCTTCCAGTTCGCACGTTCATGGCAACCCGGCAAGGCGATGGTGGTCGTACTTGAGGCCACTTACACTGTCACCGATCCACCGCTCAAGCTTCTGCGGCGGTTCATTCCGCCGCTGCGTCTCGGGGGCGTGGCACTCGACCTGTCCTTCTTCGTTCTGATGATCATCGTCTACATCCTGATCAGCGTTGTGGTCAGGTTGTGAGCGATACGGTCCTGCCGACTGCCGACGACTACGTAGAGGTGAAGAAGAGATGCCGTTGACCCCCGAGGACGTGCGGAACAAGCAGTTCACGACCGTCCGCCTCCGAGAAGGCTATGACGAGGACGAGGTCGATGCCTTTCTCGACGAGGTCGAATCGGAGCTGACCCGTCTGCTCCGTGAGAACGAGGACCTGCGCGCCAAGCTGGCCGCCGCGACGCGTGCCGCCGCGCAGAACCAGCAGCAGCAGCAACAGCAGCAGGGTATGCGCAAGCCTCCGGAGCAGCAGGATCGCCCGGGTGCGCCCGTTCCCGCCGCCATATCCGGACCGCCGCAGCAGCAGCAGCCCCCGCAGATGGGTCCGCCCCAGCTGCCCGGTGGCGCGCCGCAGCTGCCCGCAGGTCCCAGTGGCCACGGCCCTCAGGGCGGCCACGGCCCCGGTCCGCAGGGTCAGCACGGCCCCGGCCCGATGCAGGGCGGTCCCATGGGCGGCCCGATGGGCCAGCACCCCCAGCAGCAGCAGATGCAGCAGCAGATGCAGCCGCCGCAGATGCAGCAGCAGGGGCAGGGCCCCGGCGGCGACAGCGCCGCCCGTGTTCTCTCGCTCGCACAGCAGACCGCCGACCAGGCGATCGCGGAGGCCCGTTCCGAGGCCAACAAGATCGTCGGCGAGGCGCGCAGCCGTGCCGAGGGCCTGGAGCGCGACGCGCGTGCCAAGGCCGACGCCCTGGAGCGGGACGCGCAGGAGAAGCACCGCGTGGCGATGGGCTCGCTGGAGTCGGCCCGCGCGACGCTGGAGCGCAAGGTCGAGGACCTGCGTGGCTTCGAGCGCGAGTACCGCACGCGGCTGAAGTCCTACCTGGAGAGCCAGCTGCGCCAGCTGGAGACCCAGGCGGACGACTCGCTCGCCCCGCCGCGGACTCCGGCGACCGCTTCGCTGCCGCCGTCCCCCTCGCTGGCCCCGGCCGGTGCGGGTGCGATGGGTCACTCCATGGGCGGCTCCAACCACGGTGGCCACGGCGGCCAGCAGATGGGCGGCGGCCAGTCCATGGGCGGTGGGCCGTCCTACGGCGGCCAGCAGCAGATGTCGCCCGCGATGACGCAGCCGATGGCACCGGTGCGGCCGCAGGCGCCGCAGCCGATGCAGCAGGCGCCTTCGCCGATGCGCGGGTTCCTGATCGACGAGGACGACAACTGAGCGGTTCGCGCTCGCTGAGCGCGTAGCCGTCGGCAGGCAAAGGGCCGGGCCCCGGGTTTTCCCCGGGGCCCGGCCCTTTGCCGTGGGCGGCGCCCCCGGCCCCTGTGTCCTCAAGCGCCGGACGGGCTGAGTTTCGGGGCTCCGCCCCGGACCCCGCTCCTCAAGCGCCGGAGGGGCTTGAGACGACCCGGTCCCGCTTCTTGGGCGCGGGAGGGCATATCCGAGGCGCGGGGATTCGGGGGCGGAGCCCCTGAGGGGGTACGGGAAGGCCCGGCCGGAACGCTTCCGGCCGGGCCCTTCGCTTGCGTACGGGTTACCGCTTGCGCAGGCGGAACGTGAGCGCCAGGCCCTCGTCCTCGAACACCTCGCCGTACGTCTCGTCCGCCTCGCCCTGCGCGTAGTCCAGGGCGAGCACCTCCTCGGAGATCAGCGGCGTGTGCTCGGTGAGGGCCTCCACCGTTGCCGGGGACGTCGAGGTCCAGCGGACGGCGATGCGGTCCGCGACGTCCAGGCCGCTGTTCTTGCGGGCCTCCTGGATCAGGCGGATCGCGTCACGGGCCAGGCCCGCGCGGCGCAGTTCCGGGGTGATCTCCAGGTCCAGGGCGACCGTCGCGCCCGAGTCCGAGGCGACCGACCAGCCCTCGCGCGGGGTCTCCGTGATGATGACCTCGTCGGGGGAGAGGGTGATCTGCTCGCCGTCGACCTCCACCGTGGCCGTGCCTTCGCGCAGGGCGAGCGAGAGGGCCGCCGCGTCCGCGTTCGCCACCGCCTTGGCCACCGCCTGCACGCCCTTGCCGAACCGCTTGCCCAGGGCGCGGAAGTTGGCCTTCGCCGTCGTGTCGACCAGTGAACCGCCCACTTCGGAGAGCGAGGCCAGCGATGTGACGTTCAGCTCCTCCGTGATCTGCGCGCGCAGTTCGGGGGAGAGCGAAGCGAAGCCCGTCGCCGCCACCAGTGCGCGGGACAGCGGCTGGCGGGTCTTCACGCCCGACTCGGCGCGCGTGGCCCGGCCCAGCTCCACCAGGCGGCGCACCAGCGCCATCTGCGTGGAGAGCGTCGGGTCGATCGCGGAGACCTCCGCCTTGGGCCAGGTGGACAGGTGTACCGATTCCGGGGCGTCGGGAGTGACCGGGGCGATCAGGTCCTGCCAGACCCGCTCCGTGATGAACGGGGTCAGCGGGGCCATCAGCCGGGTCACCGTCTCGACGACCTCGTGCAGCGTGCGCAGCGCCGCCTTGTCGCCCTGCCAGAAGCGGCGGCGCGAGCGGCGTACGTACCAGTTGGAGAGGTCGTCCACGAACGCCGAGAGCAGCTTGCCGGCGCGCTGGGTGTCGTAGCCCTCCATCGCCTGCGTCATCTGGTCGACCAGCGCGTTGAGTTCGCTGAGCAGCCAGCGGTCCAGGACCGTGCGGTCCGCCGGGGCCGGGTCGGCCGCCGAGGGGGCCCAGCCCGACGTGCGCGCGTACAGGGCCTGGAAGGCGACCGTGTTCCAGTAGGTGAGGAGCGTCTTGCGGACGACCTCCTGGATGGTGCCGTGGCCCACCCGGCGTGCCGCCCACGGGGAGCCGCCCGCAGCCATGAACCACCGCACCGCGTCCGCCCCGTGCTGGTCCATCAGCGGGATCGGCTGGAGGATGTTCCCCAGGTGCTTGGACATCTTGCGGCCGTCCTCGGCGAGGATGTGGCCCAGGCAGACGACGTTCTCGTAACTCGACTTGTCGAAGACCAGGGTGCCCACCGCCATCAGCGTGTAGAACCAGCCGCGGGTCTGGTCGATGGCCTCCGAGATGAACTGCGCCGGGTAGCGGCTCTCGAAGATCTCCTTGTTCTTGTACGGGTAGCCCCACTGCGCGAACGGCATCGAACCCGAGTCGTACCAGGCGTCGATGACCTCCGGGACGCGGTACGCCTCCAGCCGGCAGTTCTCGTGCGAGCAGGTGAAGGTGATCTCGTCGATGAACGGGCGGTGCGGGTCGAGCGACGACTGGTCGGCGCCCGTCAGTTCCGTCAGCTCCGCGCGTGAGCCCACGCACGTCAGGTGGTTGTCCTCGCAGCGCCAGATCGGCAGCGGCGTGCCCCAGTAACGGTTGCGGGAGAGCGCCCAGTCGACGTTGTTGTTCAGCCAGTCGCCGAAGCGGCCGTTCTTGACCGAGTCCGGGAACCAGTTGGTCTTCTCGTTCTCCTGAAGGAGACGGTCCTTGATCGCCGTCGTCCTGATGTACCAGGACGGCTGCGCGTAGTAGAGCAGGGCCGTGTGGCAGCGCCAGCAGTGCGGGTAGCTGTGCTCGTACGGGACGTGGCGGAAGAGCTTGCCGCGCGCGTCCAGGTCCGCGGTGAGCGCCTCGTCGGCCTTCTTGAAGAAGACGCCGCCGACCAGGGGGAGATCCTCCTCGAAGGTGCCGTCCGGGCGGACCGGGTTGACCACCGGCAGGCCGTACGCACGGCAGACCACGAGGTCGTCGGCGCCGAACGCGGGGGACTGGTGGACCAGACCCGTACCGTCCTCGGTCGTGACGTACTCGGCGTTGACCACGTAGTGGGCTTCCGCCGGACTGTGTCCATTGCTTCCCTCGCTGACGCTCGGGAACTCGACCAGGGCGAAGGGGCGCTCGTAGGTCCAGCGCTCCATCTCGGCGCCGGTGAACGACCGGCCGGTGACCTCCCAGCCCTCGCCCAGCGCCTTCTCCAGGAGCGGCTCGGCGACGACGAGCTTCTCCTCGCCGTTCGTCGCGACGACGTAGCGGACCTCGGGGTGGGCGGCGACGGCCGTGTTGGAGACCAGCGTCCAGGGGGTGGTCGTCCAGACCAGGAGGGCTGCCTCGCCGGCCAGCGGGCCGGAGGTGAGGGGGAAGCGGACGAAGACCGAGGGGTCGACGACCGTCTCGTAGCCCTGGGCCAGCTCGTGGTCGGACAGGCCGGTGCCGCAGCGCGGGCACCAGGGGGCGACCCGGTGGTCCTGGACCAGCAGGTCCTTGTTGAAGATCTCCTTGAGCGACCACCACACGGAGTCCACGTACTCCGGGTCCATCGTGCGGTACGCGTCGTCCAGGTCGACCCAGTAGCCCATGCGGGTCGTCAGCTCGGCGAACGCGTCGGTGTGCCGGGTCACCGACTCACGGCACCTGGCGTTGAACTCGGCGATGCCGAAGGCCTCGATGTCCTTCTTGCCGTTGAAGCCCAGCTCCTTCTCGACCGCGAGCTCGACCGGCAGGCCGTGGCAGTCCCAGCCGGCCTTGCGGCCGACGTGGTAGCCCTGCATGGTGCGGAAGCGGGGGAAGACGTCCTTGAAGACGCGGGCCTCGATGTGGTGCGCGCCCGGCATGCCGTTGGCGGTGGGCGGGCCCTCGTAGAAGACCCACTCGGGGCGGCCCTCGGACTGCTCGAGGCTCTTGGCGAAGACCTTGCTCTCGCGCCAGAAGTCGAGCACGGCGTGCTCCAGCGCGGGCAGGTCGACCTGGGCGGGTACCTGGCGGTACTGCGGCGATGTCATGTGCGGCTTCCTCCGGCGGACGTCTTCCACTTCCGTCGGAGGGACGAGAGCGTCTCGGCTCCCGCGGTACCACCCTCCTTGGCCCCGGGCGTGCGCCCGTGGCCCCCTCATTGGGGTCGCGACGCCGGGTCTAGTGACCTCGGTCCCATGGGCGGGGCCCATGGTCCAAAGCGTTCTTCCGGCAGCTCCGGGGTGATCTTCACGACGCGCTCGCCCCCGGGCTCCCACCATCCCCGGGTCGCTGCTGGCTGCGTACGGCGCTACTCGTCCCGTCCAAGCCTCTCGCTGGGGTCAGTGTACGGGCCTCGACGGCGACGGCCGACCGGTTATCGGCGGCGCGCGGGCGTGACCCGACTGGCCGGACGGGGCGCGCGGACTTCCCGGCGCGGCCCGGAGGCCGGATTACCGGGCGGGGAGCTGGGAACAACGGAGGCAGGCGCGCCACGACCGGATACGGGGAGGGGCGGGAAGGCGGCGTGCCCCGTTGCCGCGGGGCTGGAGTCGATTTATCGTCCCAGCACGATTCGCGAGCAAGATCACAATATGTGAAGGGGCCGCGGCCATGGTGGCGAAGAAGACGGCGGAAGAGACCGCGGCCGAGCAGGACGGCACCCACGAGCCACCGGCCGGCCAGGGGGCCGCGCCCGCGAAGAGGACGGCGAAGCAGGCCGCCGTCAGGAAGACGGCGACCAGGAAGACGGCGACCAAGAAGTCGGCCGCGAAGGAGACGGCGGCCAAGGAGACGGCGGCCAAGAAGACGGCCGCGAAGGAGACCGCGGTCGGCGAGGAGCCCGCCGCCAAGAAGAGCACCGCCAAGAAGAGCGCGACCAAGAAGGCGTCGAAAAAGGCCGCAACGGCGGCCACGGAGGCGGCCCGCGCCGCCGAGCAGACGGGAGCCCACACGGTGGTAGCCAAGAAGAGCGCGAGTCGTCCCGCAGCAGCCGCACAGGCCACGGCCCCCGTGCCGCCGGCCCGTGCCGTCGCCCCCGACGAGCTGGCCGTCCGGCCCGGGGAGGACCCCTGGACGCCCGGGGAGGTCACCGAGGCGCGCACCCTGCTGGCGAGCGAGACGGTGCGGCTCCGCAGCGAGCTGGAGGCCTCCGGCGCGGCGCTCGCCGGTCTGATGCGGGACTCCGGAGACGGTGCGGGCGACGACGAGGCCGACACCGGCACCAAGAACATCACCCGCGAGCACGAGCTGTCGCTGGCCGCCAACGCCCAGGAGATGCTGGAGCAGACCGAGCGGGCCCTGGCCCGTCTGGAGGCGGGGACGTACGGGCTCTGCGAGGTCTGCGGCAAACCGATCGGCAAGGCGCGGATGCAGGCCTTCCCCCGGGCCACCCTGTGCGTCGAGGACAAACAGAAGCAGGAGCGGCGCGGCTGATCCGCACAGGTGTGTCGTACGCTCATCCTCAGTCAGGCACCTAGGTCGAGGGATTCACGTGGCAGAGGCGGAGCGCATCATCGGTACGCCGGACAATCCCGATGCCGAGAGCACGGACGAGGGCGGCAGCACGGCCGCCGACGCCGCCGTGAACGCGGGCCGGGGCAAGCGGAAGGTCCTCGTTCTCCTGAGCGTGGCCATCGTGGCCTACCTGCTGGACCTGGTCACCAAGATGATCGTGGTCGCGAAGCTGGAGCACCAGCCGCCGATCGACATCATCGGCGACTGGCTGCAGTTCCGGGCGATCCGGAACGCGGGCGCCGCGTTCGGGTTCGGCGAGGCGTTCACGGTGATCTTCACCATCATCGCCGCCGGCGTGATCGTGGTGATCGTCCGGCTGGCCCGCAAGCTCTACAGCCTGCCGTGGGCCATCGCCCTGGGCCTCCTCCTGGGCGGTGCGCTCGGCAACCTCACCGACCGCCTCTTCCGGGCGCCCGGCGTGTTCGAGGGCGCGGTGGTGGACTTCATCGCCCCCAAGCACTTCGCCGTCTTCAACCTCGCCGACTCCGCCATCGTGTGCGGCGGCATCCTCATCGTGATCCTGTCCTTCAAGGGCCTCGACCCGGACGGGACCGTGCACAAGGACTAGGGGGCACCCCCGGGCGGCGCGTGGAGCCGCGGGCGCAAGGCATACTCGACAGGTGAGTACGCACCCCGAGATCCGCACCCTGCCCGTACCGGACGGCCTGGAAGGCGAGCGCGTCGACGCCGCCATCTCCAGGATGTTCGGTTTCTCCCGCACCAAGGCCGCCGAGCTGGCCGCAGCCGGGAAGGTCCAGGTGGACGGTTCGGTGGCCGGGAAGTCCGAGCGGGTCCACGGGGGTGCCTGGCTGGAAGTGGAGATGCCGGGGGCACCCGCTCCCGTCCAGATCGTCGCCGAGCCCGTCGAGGGCATGGAGATCGTCCACGACGACGACGACATCGTCGTCATCATGAAGCCGGTCGGCGTCGCCGCCCACCCCAGCCCCGGCTGGACCGGCACCACCGTCATCGGCGGCCTCGCCGCGGCCGGCTACCGGATCTCGACCTCCGGCGCCGCCGAGCGCCAGGGCATCGTCCACCGGCTCGACGTCGGCACCTCCGGCCTGATGGTCGTCGCCAAGTCCGAGCGGGCCTACACCCTGCTCAAGGCCCAGTTCCGCGACCGGGTCGTCGACAAGAAGTACCACGCCCTCGTCCAGGGCCACCCGGACCCGATGAGCGGCACCATCGACGCCCCCATCGGCCGTCACCCCAACCACGACTACAAGTGGGCGGTCACCGCCGAGGGCAAGCCGTCGGTGACCCACTACGACCTGATCGAGGCCTACCGCGCCGCCAGCCTGCTCGACATCAAGCTGGAGACCGGCCGCACCCACCAGATCCGGGTCCACATGTCCGCCCACCGCCACCCCTGCGTCGGCGACCTCACCTACGGCGCGGACCCGACGCTGGCCAAGCGCCTCGGGCTGACCCGGCAGTGGCTGCACGCCGTGCGCCTGGGCTTCGAGCACCCGAGCGACGGCAGCTGGGTGGAGTTCGCCAGCACCTACCCGGCCGACCTCCAGCACGCCCTCGACACCATCTCGGCGGAGAGCCAGTGAGTTCCGCCCCCTCCCCGTACAGCACCCGAAGGGCCGCCGAGGAGAGCGACCTCCAGGCCTGCTTCCAGGTCCGCAGGGACGTCTTCGTCGGTGAGCAGAACGTGCCCGAGGAGCTGGAGTACGACGCCCACGACGCGACTGCCGTGCATGTCCTGGCCGTCGCGGCGGACGGCACCGCGCTCGGCACGGGACGGCTGCTGCACGGCGCGGACGCGGCCGGCGGGACCGGTGGCGACCCGGCCGTCGGTTCGCTCGGCCGGCTCGCCGTGAGCCGGGAGGCCCGCGGCCTCGGGATCGGCGCGGCCCTCGTCCGGGCCATCGAGGACGAGGCGCGGGCACTGGGCCTGACCGCCGTCGACCTGCACGCCCAGACCCACGCCCTCGGGTTCTACGAGCGGCTCGGATACGTCGCGTACGGCCCCGAGTTCCCCGACGCGGGCATGCCGCACCGGGCGATGCGGCGGGAGATCCACCCGGCCTGAGCGCCGGAAGCGGGAGGTATCGGCTGAATCGCCCACCCTGCGTGGCAGGGTGGGAGGTCTTGCCCGGCCGCTCGTGATGTGCCGGACCCGCATGCTCCGGAAGGCACCTCGTGGAACAGATGTCCCTGCTGCTCCTGCTGCTGTTCGGAGCCGTGGTCACGGTGCCGCTCGGAGCACGGCTGGGGCTGCCGGCTCCGGTGCTGATGACGCTCGTCGGCATCGCGATGGCCTTCATGCCGTTCGTGCCGAACGTCGACATCCCGCCGGAGATCATCCTCCCCGCGCTGCTCCCGCCGCTGCTCTACGCCACCGTGCAGCGCACCTCCTGGCGGCAGTTCGCCGCCAACAGGCGTCCGATCTTCCTGCTGGCCGTGGCCCTCGTCTTCGTCACCACGGCCGCCGTCGCCGCAGTCGCCAACTCGATCGTGCCGGGGCTGCCCATCGCCGCGGCCGTCGCCCTCGGCGCGCTCGTCGCCCCGCCCGACCCGGTCGCGGCGACCGCCGTGGCGGGATCCGTGGGGCTGCCGCGCCGGCTGGTGTCGATCCTGGAGGGCGAGGGGCTCTTCAACGACGTGACCGCCATCGTGCTCTACCACGTGGCCATCGCCGCCGCCGTCAGCGGCACCTTCTCGCTCCCCGAGGCCTTCGGACTGCTGGTCCTCTCCGCCGCCGTCGCGGTCGCGGTCGGCCTCGCGCTCGGCTGGCTCACCATCAAGCTGATGAACCTGCTCGGCGACGCCACCCTCCAGGTCGGCCTGTCCCTGCTGGTGCCCTTCGTCGCCTACGTCCTCGCGGAGGAGCTGAGGGGCTCCGGCGTGCTGGCCGTCCTGACCGTCGCGCTGTTCCTCGCCGAGCACACCGCCGACGCCGACGACGTGCTCGGCCGGCTCACCGGACGCACCTTCTGGGAGATCGTCGACACCCTGGTCACCGGCGTCGCCTTCGGGCTGATCGGCCTGGAGCTGCACAGCGTGTTCGGCACCGCCCACGGGCACGCCCTGGAGATGGCCGGCTGGGGGCTCGCGGTCGTCGCGGTCGTCGTCGGCGTACGGCTGCTGTGGCTGCTCCCCGCGACCTGGCTGGCCAAGCGGCTGCACACCCGACGTGACGTCAGCGAGGAGATCCCCACCAGCTGGCGGGAGACCGTCGTGATGTGGTGGGCCGGGATGCGCGGGGTGGCCTCGGTCGCCCTGGCGCTGGCGATCCCGCTGGAGACCGATGACGGGCAGCCCTTCCCCGGCCGCGACGAGATCATCTTCATCGCGTTCGCCGTGATCATGGCGACCCTGGTCTTCCAGGGGCTCACCCTGCCCTGGCTGGTGCGCAAGCTGGGGGTCCGGGCCGACACCGACGCCGAAGAGGCCCTGGAGCGGGAGCTGGCCATCCGGGCGGCCAGGGCCGCCAAGTACCGCCTCACGGAGATCCAGGAGGTCGAGGAGTTCCCCGAGGAGGTCATGGAGCGGCTCCAGCGCGCCGCCTACGACATCGGGGCGCGGATCAGCCCGGACATGGTCGACGAGGAGCGGCGCGAGGCCTACGCCCGGCGCGCGGAACGCTTCAGGGCGATCAGCCGCGTCCAGCGCGAGATGATGTCGGCCGCCCGCCACGAGGTGCTCTCCGCGCGCAGCGAGCCCGGCTCCGACCCGGAGGTCGTGGACCGGGTGCTGCGTTATCTGGACGTCCGCTCGCTGCGCTGAGCCACCCCGGACGGGCGGCTCAGCCGATGCCGGTGTGCGGCGCCCTGGAGCCGCCCAGGCCGGCCGGCGGCGTCTTCCCGTTGTGGCCGGACCGCCCCCCGGGGCCCGCCGGCTCCGCCCACTGCCCGCCCGGCGGCAGCACGGCGGGCGCGGTGGAGATCCGCGGCAGCGCGTACGGATGGTGGTCGCGCAGCCAGCCGATCAGCTGCTCACGCACCGCGCAGCGTGCCGTCCAGATGTCGTTCGCGTCCTTCGCCGTGACCACCGCGCGCACCTCGATGGTGGTCGGCGTCGTGTCGGTGACGGCCAGCGACCAGTCCCGGCCGTCCCACGCGGCGATGTCCCCGAGGAGGTCCCGCAGTTTCTCCCGCATCGCGGCGACCGGAGCGGAGTGATCGAGGTGGAAGTAGACCGTCCCGGTCATCTGCGCCCCGCCGCGCGACCAGTTCTCGAACGGTTTGCCGGTGAAGTACGAGACCGGCATCGTGATCCGCCGCTCGTCCCAGGTCCGTACCGACAGGAACGTCAGGGTGATCTCGTCGATCGTGCCCCACTCGCCGTCCACCACCACGGTGTCACCGATCCGCACCATGTCGCCGAACGCGATCTGGAGCCCGGCGAAGAGGTTGCCGAGCGTCGACTGGGCGGCGACGCCCGCGACGATGCCGAGCAGACCGGCCGAGGCCAGCATCGACGTGCCGATCGCCCGCATCGGGGGGAACGTCAGCAGCATCGCCGCGATGGCGACCACCGTCACCACCGCGATGACCACCCGCTGGATCAGCGTCACCTGCGTACGGACCCGGCGGACCCGGGCCGGGTCGCGGGTGGCCGCCGCGTACCGGGAGTAGCTGGCCTCCACGACCGTCGCCGCGATCCGCACCACCAGCCAGGCGGACGCGCCGATCAGCACCAGGGTCAGGATCTGGTCTGTCCCGGCCCGGTGGTCCCCCACCCAGGAGATGCCCGACTGGCGGTAGCTGCCGCGCAGCAGCGCCGTGATGATCACCACCTGCAACGGAGGCCGGCAGCGCCGCAGCAGCCCCCACAGCGGGGTCTCGTGGTGACGGCTGTCGGCCCGCCGCAGCAGCCGGTCGACCAGCCAGCCGACCAGCAGGGTGATCACCACACAACCGCCGATCACGATCAGCGGGCGCAGCACGCTCTCCATTCCTTCGTCCTCCAAGCGGTGGGGCGGCCTTCAGGGCACAAATGGCACCATGGGCCTCATGAACATCATGCTTTTCCACTCGACGTACGGGCTCCGGCCCGCCGTGCACGCCGCGGCCGCGCGCCTCAGGGACGCCGGCCATGAGGTGCGCGTGCCCGATCTGTTCGAGGGGCACACCTTCGGCACGGTGGAAGAGGGGATGGCCTACAAGGACGAGGTCGGCAAGGAGGAGCTGCTGAAGCGCGCCGTGCTGGCCGCCGCACCCTACTCCGACCAGGGGCTCGTCTACGCCGGCTTCTCCCTCGGTGCGGCGACCGCGCAGACCCTGGCGCTCGGCGACGCGAAGGCCCGCGGGCTGCTGCTGTTCCACGGCACGTCGGACATCGCCGAGAACGCCACGGTGGACGAGCTGCCCGTCCAGCTGCACGTCGCGGACCCGGACCCCTTCGAGTCCCACGACTGGCTGAACAGCTGGTACCTCCAGATGCGGCGGACGGGCGCGGACGTGGAGGTCTACCGCTACCCCGGGGCCGGGCACCTGTTCACCGACCCCGATCTGCACGACTACGACCAGGCGGCCGCCGAGCAGACCTGGAAGGTCGCGCTCGGCTTCCTGGCCACTTTGTAGAAGCGCGCCGGAGGGCGGCCCCGGGGCGGCCGAAGGCGTTACGCCTTCAGCGCCTTGTCGACGGCCTTCGTGAACTCGTCGGCCGTCATGGGGGCGTTCTCGCTGCCCTCCGCCGTGACCTTCTTGTCGTCCATCTTCAGCGTCGGCGTGCCCTGCACACCGCTCTTCTCGAACGCCTTGGACATCTTCATCGCCCAGGCGTCGAAGGTGCCGTCCTCCACGTTCTTCTGGAAGGCCTTGTTCCCCTTCAGCGCGTCGACGGAGTCCGCGACCTCGATGAGGTAGCTGTCCTTGGCGAACTTGTCGTCGCTCTCCTCGGGGTGGAACTCCGCCGAGTACAGCGCGGCCTTGTACTCCAGGAACGCCTCGGGGCTCACGTCCAGCGCCGCGCCGAGCGCGCTCAGGGCGTTCTTGGAGCCCTCGCCGTTGTCGATGTTGTCGATGAAGGTCGCGCCGACGTACTTGACCTTGTACTTACCGGCCTCGACGTCCTTCGAGAGGGTCTCGCCGATGCCCTGCTCGAACGTGGCGCACACCGGGCAGCGCGAGTCCTCGTACAGCTCCAGGGTCTTCTTCGCGCCCGACTCGCCGATCACCACGGTGGTGCCGTCGTCGCCCGAGGTGTTCTTCGGCGCGGTGACGTTCTTCGCGTCGGCGGCCGCCTCCCAGGCGCCCGGCTTGTTCAGCTCGTTCACGCCGTAGGCGATGCCGCCGACCACGGCGAGGGCGGCGACGACCGAGACCGCCACGACGACCTGCTTGCGGGTCTTGTCCTTCTTGGCCTGGCGCTCGCGCTCGGCGCGCAGCCGCTCACGGGCCGCTGCCTTGTTCGTCTGGGTGTTCCGCTTGCTCATGTTCGTTCTCCGTGACTGCGTGATGCTACGTGTGTGGGAAGGGGCGGTGCCGGCGTCGTCGTGTCGCCGTGCTCTCAGGCAGCGGCGTACGTCATGAGCGGCGGGCCCCTGCGTCCCACACACCGCACGAGGAAGCGGGCGGCCAGCGGCGGGTGCGGACGTCCGGCGGGCCGGGTGCCGCGGACCGCGGACCGGACGCCCGCGCGCACCACGGCGACCGCGACCAGCAGCGGCCGGAACGCCAGCAGGGCCGCCGTGCGCAGCAGCCCGGCCAGGGCCGCCTCGCCGCGCCGCAGCCAGGCCGCGGCGAGCAGCCCGACCGCCACATGGGCGACGAGCAGCAGCCACGGCACGGCAGGTCCCGGCTGCGCCAGCAGCGCCGCCGCGCGGTCGCCCGCACCGGCCACATCGGCCAGCGGGGTGCCCACCGCGCCGACCCCGGCGATCCGGGCCCCGGAGGCGCCGACCTCGCCGCCGCCGCAGAGGACGTCGAAGCCCACCGCGCGCAACGGGCCCGCGACCGGGCCGCCGGCCGCCCCGTAACAGAGATGCTGGCCCGTGGTGAAGAGCGTGTCGGCGGCCAGCTCCAGCGGCACCAGCAGCCCCGCGATCGCCCCGAAGCCGCGCTCCCGGCCGGCCAGCGCGTACGCCACCGCGAAGACGACGGCGGCCATCAGCGCGACCGCGGCCAGTGGCAGCGGGACCCCGGAGAGCAGCACGTGGGACGCCGTGGACAGGGTGACGGCGAGCGCGGTGAAGACCGCCGCGCGCGCGACCCTGAGCTGCGTCCCTGAGATGTCCATCGCCGGAAAGTGTGTCATGCGCCGAGGTAAACGGGTCTTAAAAGTGGCTGAGAGTCCCCGCGGGGGGACCCTGGGCCACCGGGCCCTGCAGGCCCGGGATCCGGCCGTTGCGGAAGAGGTCCACGAAGATCTGGTGGTCCGCGCGGGCCCGCGCCCCGTAGCTGTGGGCGAAGTCGACGAGGAGCGGCGCGAAGCTCTCCTCGTCGGCCGCGATGGCCGCGTCGATCGCCCGCTCCGTGGAGAACGGCACCAGCGAGTGTCCGCTCTCGTCGTCGGCGGCCGCGTGCATCGTGGCCGTCACCCGGCCCAGATCGGCGACGACCGCCGCGATCTCGTCCACCTCGTCGATGTCGGACCAGTCCAGATCGACCGCGTACGGCGAGACCTCGGCGACCAGCTGGCCCGAGCCGTCCAGCTCGGTCCAGCCCAGCCACGGGTCCGCGTGCGCCTGGAGCGCGCGCTGCGAGATCACGGTGCGGTGCCCCTCGTGCTGGAAGTACTCCCGCACATAGGCGTCCGTGACGTGCCGGGAGACCGCCGGGGTCTGCGCCTGCTTGAGGTAGATCACGACATCGTTCTCCAGGGCGTCGCTGTTGCCCTCCAGGAGGATGTTGTACGAGGGCAGCCCGGCGGATCCGATGCCGATGCCCCGGCGGCCCACCACGTCCTTGACCCGGTAGGAGTCGGGACGGGTCAGGCTCGACTCCGGCAGCGTCTCCAGATAGCCGTCGAACGCGGACAGCACCTTGTAGCGCGTCGCGGCGTCCAGGTCGATCGCTCCGGCGCCGTCCGCGAACCGGCGCTCGAAGTCCCGGATCACCGTCATCGAGTCCAGCAGCGAGAAACGCGTGCGCGAACGGGCGGCGCGCAGCGCGCCCAGCAGCGGGCCGTCCGCGGTGTCCAGGGTGAACGGCGGCACCTCGTCGTTCTTCGCGCCCGTCGCCAGCGCGTGGATCCGCTCGCGGTAGGACGCGGCGAAGATCCGGACCAGGTCGGTGATCTGCTCGTCGGCCAGTGCCTTCGCGTGACCGATGAGCGCCACGGAGGCGGCGAAGCGCTTCAGGTCCCAGGTGAAGGGGCCCACGTACGCCTCGTCGAAGTCGTTGACGTTGAAGACGAGCCGGCCGTTGGCGTCCAGGTAGGTGCCGAAGTTCTCCGCGTGCAGATCGCCGTGGATCCACACCCGGCCGGTGTGCTCGTCCAGGAACGGGCCGCCGTGCCGCTCCTGCTCCAGGTCGCCGTAGAACAGGCAGGCCGTGCCGCGGTAGAAGGCGAAGGCCGAGCCCGCCATCCTGCGGAACTTGACCCGGAAGGCGGCCGGATCGGCGGCCAGCAGCTCTCCGAAGGCGGTGTCGAAAACGGTGAGAATCTGCTCCCCGCGCCGCGCTGCGCCGGTCTGCGTTTCCGACATTTCTTGCTGCCTCCCGCTGTAGCTGGCGTGTCTGGCCGAACCCGGGGTCCAGGTGACCGAGTGCATGACAAATCGGACGGATGTCCCGTCCTCTCCAACGCTCGGCGTGAGCCGGGAGTGCCCGTCGTCCGACTCCGCCACGTCGTAGACTTCCACGCTGTCCCCCCGTCCGTCATCGCCCGACTTCCCGGAGGCCCGACGCCGTGACCAAGCCGCCCTTCACGCACCTGCACGTGCACACCCAGTACTCGCTGCTGGACGGTGCGGTGCGGCTCAAGGACATGTTCGAGGCGTGCAACGAGATGGGCATGTCGCACATCGCGATGACCGATCACGGCAACCTGCACGGGGCCTACGACTTCTTCCACTCGGCGACCAAGGCGGGCGTCACGCCGATCATCGGCATCGAGGCGTACGTCGCCCCGGAGTCGCGCAAGCACAAGCGCAAGGTGCAGTGGGGGCAGCCGCACCAGAAGCGCGACGACGTGTCCGGTTCCGGTGGTTACACCCACAAGACGATCTGGGCGTCCAACAGGACGGGGCTGCACAACCTCTTCCGGCTCTCCTCCGACGCGTACGCCGAGGGCTGGCTCCAGAAGTGGCCCCGGATGGACAAGGAGACCATCTCCCAGTGGTCCGAGGGCCTGATCGCGTCCACCGGCTGCCCCTCCGGCGAGGTGCAGACCCGGCTCCGGCTCGGCCAGTTCGACGAGGCGGTCCAGGCGGCCTCCGACTACAAGGACATCTTCGGGGCGGACAAGTACTTCCTGGAGCTGATGGACCACGGCATCGAGATCGAGCGCCGGGTCCGTGACGGGCTGCTGGAGATCGGCAAGAAGCTCGACATCCCGCCGCTGGTGACGAACGACTCCCACTACACGTACGCCCACGAGGCCACCGCCCACGACGCCCTGCTCTGCATCCAGACCGGCAAGAACCTCTCGGACCCCGACCGCTTCCGCTTCGACGGCACGGGCTACTACCTCAAGACGACGGACGAGATGTACGCCGTCGACTCCTCCGACGCCTGGCAGCAGGGGTGCGCCAACACCCTCCTGGTCGCCCAGCAGATCGACACCACCGGCATGTTCGAGGCGAAGAACCTCATGCCGAAGTTCGAGATCCCGGACGGCTTCACGGAGATCACCTGGTTCCAGGAGGAGGTCCGGGTCGGCATGGGCCGCCGCTTCCCGAACGGTGTCCCCGACGACCGGCAGAAGCAGGTCGAGTACGAGATGGACATCATCATCCAGATGGGGTTCCCGGGGTACTTCCTGGTCGTCGCCGACTTCATCATGTGGGCCAAGAACAACGGCATCGCGGTCGGCCCCGGCCGTGGCTCGGCGGCCGGTTCGATCGTGGCGTACGCGATGGGCATCACCGACCTCGACCCGATCGAGCACGGGCTGATCTTCGAGCGGTTCCTCAACCCCGAGCGCGTCTCCATGCCCGACGTCGACATCGACTTCGACGAGCGCCGGCGCGTCGAGGTGATCCGGTACGTGACCGAGAAGTACGGCGCCGACAAGGTCGCCATGAATCGGCACCTACGGCAAGATCAAGGCCAAGAACGCCATCAAGGACTCCGCCCGGGTCCTGGGCTACCCGTACGCGATGGGCGACCGGCTCACCAAGGCGATGCCCGCCGACGTCCTCGGCAAGGGCATCGACCTCAACGGCATCACCGACCCCAAGCACCCGCGCTACAGCGAGGCGGGCGAGATCCGGGGGATGTACGAGAGCGAACCGGACGTCAAGAAGGTCATCGACACCGCCAAGGGCGTCGAGGGCCTGGTCCGGCAGATGGGCGTGCACGCCGCCGGCGTCATCATGTCCAGCGAGCCGATCGTCGACCACGCCCCGCTCTGGACGCGGCACACCGACGGCGTCACCATCACGCAGTGGGACTACCCGCAGTGCGAGTCGCTCGGCCTGCTGAAGATGGACTTCCTCGGCCTGCGCAACCTGACGATCATGGACGACGCCATCAAGATGGTGAAGTCCAACAAGGGCGTCGACCTGGAGATGCTCGACCTGCCGCTGGACGACCCCAAGACGTACGAACTGCTCTGCCGGGGCGAGACGCTCGGCGTCTTCCAGTTCGACGGCGGGCCGATGCGTTCCCTGCTGCGCCAGATGCAGCCCGACAACTTCGAGGACATCTCCGCCGTCTCGGCCCTCTACCGGCCGGGCCCGATGGGCATGAACTCGCACACGAACTACGCGGAGCGCAAGAACGGCCGCCAGGAGATCACCCCGATCCACCCGGAGCTGGAGGAGCCCCTCAAGGAGGTCCTCGGCCTCACCTACGGTCTGATCGTCTACCAGGAGCAGGTCCAGAAGGCCGCCCAGATCGTCGCCGGGTACTCACTGGGCGAGGCCGACATCCTGCGCCGCGTGATGGGCAAGAAGAAGCCCGAGGAGCTGGCGAAGAACTTCGTCCTCTTCGAGAAGGGCGCCAAGGAGAAGGACTTCTCCGACGCGGCGATCAAGGCGCTGTGGGACGTCCTGGTGCCGTTCGCCGGATACGCGTTCAACAAGGCGCACTCCTCGGCGTACGGCCTGGTCACCTACTGGACCGCCTACCTCAAGGCGAACTACCCCGCCGAGTACATGGCCGCTCTGCTGACCTCGGTCAAGGACGACAAGGACAAGTCCGCGGTCTACCTCAACGAGTGCCGCCGCATGGGCATCAAGGTGCTCCCGCCGAACGTCAACGAGTCGCTGTCCAACTTCGCCGCCCAGGGCGACGACGTGATCCTCTTCGGCCTGACCGCCATCCGTAACGTCGGCCAGAACGTCGTCGACTCGATCATCCGGTCGCGCAAGGCGAAGGGGAAGTACAGCACCTTCCCCGACTTCCTGGACAAGGTCGAAGCGGTCGTCTGCAACAAGCGCACGGTGGAATCGCTCATCAAGGCCGGCGCGTTCGACGAGATGGGCCACACCCGCAAGGGCCTCGTCGCCCACCACGAGCCGATGATCGACAACGTGGTGCAGGTCAAGCGCAAGGAGGCCGAGGGGCAGTTCGACCTCTTCGGCGGCGGCGAGGAGGAGAGCGGCGAGCCGGGCTTCGGGCTCGACGTGGAGTTCTCCGACGTCGAGTGGGAGAAGGCCTACCTGCTCGCCCAGGAGCGGGAGATGCTCGGCCTGTACGTCTCCGACCACCCGCTGTTCGGCCTGGAGCACGTGCTGTCCGACAAGGCCGACTCCTCGATCTCCCAGCTCATGGGCGGGGACTACGGCGACGGCGCGATCGTCACCGTCGGCGGCATCATCTCCGGCCTCCAGCGCAAGATGACCAAGCAGGGCAACGCCTGGGCCATCGCCACCGTGGAGGACCTGGCCGGCTCCATCGAGTGCATGTTCTTCCCCGCCACCTACCAGCTGGTCTCCACCCAGCTCGTCGAGGACACCGTCGTCTTCGTGAAGGGGCGCCTGGACAAGCGCGAGGACGTGCCCCGGCTGGTCGCCATGGAGATGCAGGTCCCCGACATCTCCAACGCCGGGACCAACGCGCCCGTCGTCCTCACCATCCCCACCGTGAAGATCACCCCGCCGATGGTCACCCGGCTCGGCGAGGTGCTCAGCCACCACCGGGGCGACACCGAGGTACGCATCAAGCTCCAGGGCCCCCGCAAGACCACCGTCCTGCGGCTCGACCGGCACCGGGTCAAGGCCGATTCGGCCCTCTTCGGCGACCTGAAGGTGCTGCTCGGCCCGGCCTGCCTGGCCGGCTGAGCGCACGACGCCGACGGCGAGAGGGGGGGGCCCCCGGGTGGGGGGGCCCCCCCCCCCCCCCCCCCCCCCAAAACCCCCCCCCCCCCGCCCCCCCGGCGGGGGGCCGGCAGGGGCGGATGGTTTGGCGCCCCCCCGCGCGGGGGGCGCCCGG
>NZ_JBIDBC010000026.1:0-109783 GCF_043202835.1 Streptomyces sp. NPDC048142 | reverse complement strand
GACAGCAGCGTCACCTGCGGCACACCCAGACGCTCCGCCAGCAACGCCGGCAGCACACCCATCACACCGTCCGTCGACGCCATCCCACAGATCACCAGGTCATACCCGGTCTTCTCCACAGCCTTCGCCAGCACCAGCGACGTCCCCATCACATCACTGCCGTGCAGATCATCGTCCTCGACGTGAACCGCCTTGTCCGCACCCATCGACAACGCCTTGCGCAACGCGTCCCTGGCATCCTCCGGACCCACCGTCACCACGGTGATCTCCGCGTCGTCCGCCCCGTCAGCGATCTGCAACGCCTGCTCGACCGCGTACTCGTCCAGCTCCGACAACAGACCGTCGACATCCTCACGATCCAGCGTCAGGTCATCGGCGAAACGCCGGTCACCGGTCGCGTCGGGCACGTACTTCACACAGACAACGATCCTCAAGCTCACGCCGGCTCTCCTGCCTACCTGGGTGTGGTCCCACCTGGGTGTCGTTCGTAGTAGTGACGACAATATGGCACTCAGTACCCTCTGTAAAGGTACGCAGTGCCAAAAGTGCCCCTCCGGTGCTACGTTTCGCCGCATGAGCGAGGCGCGAGGACCCGAGAAGAAGGCACCCATGCGGGAGGTGCTCGCGCAGGCGGCCTTCCAGCTCTTCCTGGAGCGGGGCTTCGAGCGGACGACCGTGGACGACATCGTGGCGCGGGCCGGGGTCGGCCGGCGTTCGTTCTTCCGCTACTTCCCGTCCAAGGAGGACGCGGTCTTCCCGGACCACGAGCGCTGCCTCGCCGAGATGACGGAGTTCCTGGCCGTCGTCGACGACAGTGATCCGGTCGGCGCGGTGTGTGACGCCGCGCGCATCGTGCTGCGGATGTACGCGGCCAACCCCGAGTTCTCCGTACAGCGCTACCGCCTCACCCGGGAGGTGCCGGGGTTGCGGACGTACGAACTTTCCGTGGTGCGCCGCTACGAGCAGACTCTCGCCGGCCATCTGCGGGGCCGGTTCGGCGAGGGCGGTGACGGGGAACTGCGGGCCGAGGTGATCGCGGCGTCCGTGGTCGCCGCGCACAACAACGGGCTGCGGCTGTGGCTGCGTTCGGGCGGGGCGGGTGACCCCGAGGTGGCCGTCGATCATGCGCTCGCCCTGGTGCGCGAGGTGTGGGGACGGTTCGCGGGGAAAGCGGGCGCGCCGTCGTCACCGGGGCGGGAGGCCGGGCTTCCCGCCGGCCCCTCCGCCGCAGAAGCCGCCGCGTCCGGCCCCTTCGCCTCCGGTGCCGCCAGGTCCGGATCCGCTCTCTTTCCCGTCTCCGGCGACGGTGAGGTGATCGTGATGGTCGCGCGGAAAGGCACCCCGATGTGGCGCGTCGTGCAGCAGATCGAGGTCGCCGTCGGCGAGAACTGAGTATCAATGGGCACTCAGTGCCTTTACTGTCCGGCACTGAGTGCCATATGGTGCGGACGCGCCGGCAGTGCAGGTGCGGCGCGTCCGAGTCGAGCGCAGGGGGTCGAGCCGTGTCCCAGACAGGAATGGGCACCGTCCAGAAGGCGCACGAGGAGTGCGGCCTCTCCTATCACCGCTGCCGCTGGTGCGGCACCGCCTCGTTCCGGCGGCTGCTGTGCCCGGTGTGCGCGTCGAGTGATCTGGAGCCTGAACGCACCACCGGCCACGGCGTGGTCGTGCGGACCGCCGTGGTCCACCGCTACACCGAGGCCGCACGCAACGAGTCCCTCGTGCGGTTCTCCGAAGGGTTCGTCTTCCGCTGCCAGATCGTGGGGGCGGCTCCGCACCTGGTGACGGTCGGTGCGCGCGTCCGTCCCGTCTCCGGGGACGAGCCGGAGACGGGCGCGGTGGTGCTGGAGCTCTGCGAGCCGCCCGCACGGCGGGACTGGGTCTGAGCGCCCACCGGTCCGGCCGGTCAGCCGTCGGCCGTCGGCTCACCGACTGGCCGGCCAGCCGAGCCGAATGAGCGCTTGGTGGCCAACCGGGCTGACGGGGACGAGTTCTGACCGGTGATCAGGTTTCGGTCGGTGATCAGGTTCCGGCCGGGTGATACGGCGGCGGGCCGCCTGCCCCGGGCGGCCGGTCCGGATCCCCCGGAGGGCTCCCGGCGCGGCTCAGCCCCGGCGTGCCCCGGCCGCGCGGGCGGCCAGCGCCTCCGCGTTGCCCGAGAGCCAGGCGGTGACCACCTCGGTGGGCAGCGGGAGCGCGGCCAGCTCATCGGCCAGCGGTCCGGTCGGGCCCGGATTGACCCAGGTCGAGGTGCCGAACAGGACCCGGTCGCGGGCCATCCCCCGGGCGTGGTGGAGCAGTGGCTCCCAGCCCGAGCCGGGCTTGGGCATGTGCCGGGGCCGGTGCGAGGAGAACTCCAGGAAGACCCCCGGGTGCCGGGCTGCGGTGAGCAGCATTTCCTGCACATCGGGCCAGCCCGCGTGCCCGGCGACGAGCAGCAGCTCGCGGTGGCGGCCCGCGAGCGCCTCGACCGTACGCCAGTTGCCCAGGCCGCTGGGGTGGTCCCGGGCGAAGTGGTGGCCGGTGTGCAGCCAGACCGGCAGTCGCGCCCCGGCCGCGGCATCCCAGACCGGGGCGAACCGGGGGTCGGCCGGATCGGTGCCGTCCAGGAAGGGGATCACGCACAGCCCGCTCGCCCCCGCCGCCAGCGACCGCTCCAGCTCGCGCAGCGCCACGGCCGGGTCGCGCAGGGAGATCCCGGCCCAGACGTGGATCCGGTCGCGGACGTCCCGGACGGTCTCCAGCAGCCAATCGTTGACGGTGCGGCCGTCCGGCAGTCGCTCCGCCGAGCCCATCGCGAACTCGCCCGTCACGCCCTGCCGTTGCCGGTCCGTGAGATGCGCGGCCAGGTCGAAGGGCGGCCGGCCGGGCGGCAGGAGGACATCGACCGCGTCCTGCCATCGGGCGGCCAGCGCGTCGCGGTACGCGGTGTGCGCGGCGCCGAAGTACCGGCAGAACGAGGCGGAGAAGACGTCCAGATACTCGGGAGCGTTCTCGCCCAGCCGGTTCAGGTACACCCGCCAGCCCGCGTCGTCGTACACCAGCGAGCAGGCATCCACGACCGGCGGGCGGATCCGGACACCGGGGGCCGGGTCCGCCACGGCGGTGGCCGCCGCTGTTCCGTTGCTCGGCGCGGGGCCGGACGACACGTTCACGGTCACTCCGTCGGAAGTCGGAAGTCGGAAGTCTGAATTCGGAGCTCGGAGCTCGGAGCTCGGAGCTCGGAACTTGGATCTTGGAGTCGGAAGGAGGAAGGGCAGGGGGAAGGGGAGACGGGTGGCGCGGCGGGCTCAGGAGGCGGCGCGCCGGGCCTCCCAGGCGGCCACCAGCGCCTCGGTCTGCTCCACGTATCCGCTGAACAGGCCCGCGAGCGAGGCCAGCCGGTCCCGGGCCTCGCCGCGCGCCACCGGGATGCCCGAGCTCAGCGTCTCGGTGAACTTGCGCATATGGGCGTTGTTCACCAGCAGCAGGTGCTGGAGGTCGCCCACCGCCTCGTAATCGATCCGCCTGCTGCCGGGCCTGGTGGAGCGCCGCACCAGGGCCCAGGCCTCCAACTGGCGTGCGGCGACGCTGAGTCCGCTCTTGGCCTGGCCGAGCTCGCGGGTCATGGTGTCGAGGTCCACCGGCTTGTTGCGCAGCAGGAGGTAGCCGAAGAGGCGGCCGGTGGCCTGCGGAAGGCCCCAGCGCTCCATCAGCGAACCCATCTCGCTGATGAAGGCGGCTTCCGCCTCGCTGAACCCCTCGGAGCCGGGAACCGGGAGGGATCCCGTGTCGGGCGTGATGTCGTGGTCAGTCATGGTCTCGCTGGGGTCTCAGGCCTTCAGGAAGGCGACGGTCAGCCGGTTGACCTCGTCGGGACAGTCGAGATTGGCGACGTGTCCGGCACCGGGGATCACATGGAATTCGCTGTGGGGATCGCGTTCGCTCCACCGTTCCATCGCCGAGCGGATGTTACCCGTGCTGTCGTGTTCACCGCAGATCAGAAGCTCGGGCTTCTCGATCCGGTAGTCGGGGGAGGGATCGAGCGCGCGGGTCATGCCGTCCCAGGTGGTGAGGAAGGAGCGCCGCCCGTTCGCCTCGAAGGTCTCGCGCAGATACGTCCGGGCCCCGGGGGCCTTTGCCGACGCCCGGGTCATCGACCGGGTCAGCCGGCGGTAGGGCACCAGTCGCATGAGGGCACGGGAGAGCACCAGGCGGCAGCGCTCGCCGCGGGTGACGGGCAGCGTGCTGCATGTGGAGCCGATCGCCACGAGCGCGGCGACCTCGTCGGGCCGTCGGCGCAGATACTCCTGCGCGATGTTGCCGCCCATCGACTGTCCCAGCAGCACCAACGGCCTGGGCATCCCGGCCGCGTCCAGCAGTGCTGCCAGGTCCTGCGCCGCGTAGACCGTACGGAATCTGCCGGTGCCGGAGGCGGACGCGCCGTGGTAGCGCACGTCCCAGCGCAGGGTGCGATAGCCCGCGCCGACCAGTGCCGGGATCTGCGGATCGAACATGCGGTGGTCGGCCCCGGCGCCGTGGGTGAGGGCGATCCCCGGGAGGTCCGCCGCTCCGGCGGTCCAGTAGTGCAGCCGGGCGCCGGAGACGTCGATGCTGTGCGCCGTCTCCTCGCCCCGGGCCTCCGTGGCGGTCCGGCCGTCGGGGCCCGTCACCGCGCGGACTCCCTGCCGTGACCGGCGGTCGACGAGGGCACAGGCGGGGGCGGGGGCGGCGAGGCCGCCGGACGGTGGTGCCGCAGCGCTTTGTTCATCAGAATCAGAATACTCTCTCCGTCATGGCCCGTGGCGGCCCGAAGCGACCGATAGTGGCCCGTCGTGACCCACAGTGGCCTGCCGCGCGACCGCGAAGGGAGGCGGAGGCGGGCATGGCAGGCGGAGCCGCGCCCGACCGGTCAGCCGCCGGCGAAGCGCGGCGGCCGCTTCTCGGCGAACGCGGCCATCCCCTCGCGGGCGTCGGCCACCGTGGCGTGCGTCTTCAGGTGGTACGCGTCCTGGAGCCGCAGCCCGTACTCGGCCGGCTGCCCCCAGCTCCGCTCCCGCAACTCCTTGAACAGCCCCACCGAAGCGGTCGGCAGCGCGGCGAAGCGGCCCGCCAGCTCGGCCAGTTCGCGGTCGAAGTCCTCCGGTTCGCAGAGCCGGTCGAACAGCCCCAGGCGCACCGCCTCGGCCCCCGCGACCATCCGCCCGGTGAGGTAGATCTCCGTAGCCCGCGCCGGACCGGTCAGCCGGGACATCAGGACCACGTTCCCCACATGCCCGACCCCGGCCAGGCAACTGCCGATCGAGGCACGGGTGTCCGCCAGCCGGAAGTCGGCGGCGCAGGCGATCTCCGCCCCCGCGCCCGCCGCCGCCCCGGTCAGCCCCACGATCACCGGCTTCGGCAGGTGGAGGATCGCCTCACAGACCCGCAGATAGTGGGCGTCCGAAGTGATCGGGTCGAAGGGGGTGTCCGCCCGGTCGCCCAGCCGCCACCGCCGTACGCTCTCGACGTCGTCGCCCGCGCAGAACGCCCCGCCGCTCCCGGTGATCACGACCGTACGCACCCGGGGGTCGTCGCCCGCGCACATCAGGCCGAGCAGCAGATGGCGGGAGAGTGTCAGGTCGAGGCTGTTGCGGCGGTGCGGCCGGTCCAGCGTCAGCGTGGCGACCCCGCTCTCCAGGGCGGCCCGCAGCGGTACGTCCTCCTTGCCGTCCACCCGGTCGGCGAAGTCCGCGAACGACTCGGTCGCCGCCCCCGCCCACCCGGCCCGGGGCTCCTGGCCCGTCGGGACCGTTTCCCGGCCCGCCCGGAATGCTTCCTGGCTCATGCGATCCTCTCCCTGCGTATCCGGATGCCCGCCGCCTCGCGGTCCCACGTCCCCGCCACCACGCCCTCGGCGCGCAGCGTGTGCTTGGTCGGCTTGCCGGTGGGGGTCTTCGGGAGCTCGGGCAGCACCCGGATGTAGCGCGGCAGCATGAAGTGGGCCAGCCGCTCCCGAAGGAACTCCAGCAGCGCCGCCGGGTCGACCGGGGCCGCGGGGTCGCGGTCCGCCACCACCAGCAGCACCTCGTCCTCGCCCTCGTCGCCGGGCACGGCCACCGCCGCCGCCTCCAGCACTCCAGGATGGGCCACGGCCTGCGCCTCCACCTCGAAGGAGGAGATGTTCTCGCCGCGCCTGCGGATGGCGTCCTTCTTGCGGTCCACGAAGACCAGCCCGCCGTCCGGGGTGCGCCGGAAGGTGTCCCCGGTGTGGAACCAGCCGTTGCGCCAGACGGCGGCCGTCTCGGCGGGCCTGCCGAGGTAGCCGCTGAGGAACGACCACGGACGGTCCGCGCGCAGCACCAGCTCGCCCGCCTCGCCGTCCGCCACCTCACGGTCGTGGTCGTCGACGACCCGGGCGGCGATGCCCGGCCGGGGCTCCCCGCAGTGCATCGGGACGCCCGGGTGGTGGTCCGGGGCGGAGAGCACCGGGCACGACACCTCGGTCATGTTGAACAGCGCCCGCACCGACACCCCGAACCGCTTGGAGAACTCCGTGGCCCCCTCGGTGAACGGGATGACGTAGGCCGCCCGCAGCGGGTGCCCGGTGTCCTGCGGCAGCGGCGGCTGCTTGAGCAGATAGGTCGCCATCACGCCGAGCAGCGTGCACAGGGTCGTCCCCGTCCGCCGGATCAGCGGCCAGAACTCGGCTGTGGTGAACGCGGGCACGACCGTCACCGAGCCGCCGTGCACCAGCATCCCGTACGCCCCGATCGTGCCGCCCGCGTGGAACAACGGCAGTTGGAGCAGATAGCGGTCCTGCGGTCCGGCCATCCCGTGGAAGGCGGCGGTGCAACTGCTGTACAGGTGCGCGTAGGAGGAGACGACCCCCTTGGACGGGCCGGTCGTCCCCGAGGTGTAGATGACGGTCTGCGGGTCCCACGGCTGCCGCGCGGGCACCGGCTCCGCGAACTCCGCCCGGTCCGCCCGCAGTTCGGTCTCCACCCGGAAGCGCCCGGAAAGCCGCCCGGCGAGCGCCGCCACGTCTCCGGGTGCGTCCTCGGGGCCCGGCAGCAGAACCACCGTACGCACCGCCCCCACCGCGTCGTCCGACTCCTCCAGCCGGGCCGCCAGCGACGGCCGGCAGATCAGCACCCCGGCCCCGCTGTCGGCGATCACCTGACGCAGGATCGCGCCCCGGTAGGCGATGTTGAGCGGTACCAGGACCGCGCCCGCCAGGTTGACCCCGTACCAGGCGCGCAGTGCGTCCGGCCCGTTGGGCAGCCAGCTCAGGACGAGCTCGCCCGGCGCGACGCCGAGCGCCTGGAGCGCGGCGGCCGTCTCCTCGGTCTCCCGGAGGGTCCGCGCGTACGTCCAGATGTCACCGTCCGGCAGCACCGCGTACGGAGCCGTCGGCGCGGCGGCGGCGCGCCGCCTGAGCAGGGGGCCCAGCACGCACTGCTCCGCGGTCGGCACGGCGGCGGACGCCGGATCGAGCACATCGTCGCTCACGCGGACTCCCCGGCGCCCGGCCCGGCACTCGGCGCGGGCAGGATCTGCAGCCGCAGCACGCTCTCGTACGGGCCCCCGTACCAGACCGACTGCCGCGCGGTGCGGCAGTGATCCGCCTCGCCGACCGGGCCCGGAACGTTGGGGTGCCGGTCCAGATGGGGGAAGTTGCTGCTGGTGACGTGGACCCGCAGCCGGTGCCCGGGGGCGAAGCGCCACGCGGTGTCCCCGAGCAGCAGATCGGCGTCGTACGGCTCGCCCCGCGGGCCGTCCCCCTCGGCCTCCAGCCGGAGGCTGGCCTCGGCCACGAGCAGTGAACGCCCGTCCGGGTGTACGTCGGTGAGCTTGGCGACCACGGCGGTGGCGGGTGCGTCCGAGCCGAAGCGGAGCCGCAGCCGCTGCCGGCCGACCACGTCCAGCGGCTCGGTGAGCGGCTCGGAGGTGTAGCAGAGCACGTCCGGCCTGCCCTCCAGATGCGTCTGGCTGAGCGGACCCGCCGCCAGCCGGCCGAGCTGGAGCACCCGCCCGCCGTGCGAGGGCACCGGGTCCTCCGGGTCGTAGACGAACGCGTCGTGGCCCGCGCCCTCCTGGGGCGGTGCGGGCAGCAGCCGGCCGCCCTCCCCGCTGCTTCCGCCGCCGGCCGGACCCGCCAGATACCAGGGCACGTCGGCGGCCTCGGGCGGCGGCCAGGTCGCGGCGCGGTGCCAGGTGTCGTCACCGAAGAGGAAGTACCGTACGCCCCCGCCGGAGTCCTGACCCGTACGCGCGAGGTCCGGCCGCAGGTGGCGGTCGAAGAAGTCCAGGTGCAGGTCGGCCAGCCGCGCGCCCTGCGCCGAACCGTACGGGCCGGTGTTCACCTCGCCCTGCACCTGCGGCAGTTGACCGGAGTGCACCCAGGGCCCGACGACCAGCTCGTGCCGCCCGGCCACCGGGTCCTGGGCGCACATGGCGCGGTGCAGCTCGATCGTGCCGTAGGAGAACACGTCGTACCAGCCGCCCACCGAGAAGGTGGGCACGCCGACCTCCCCGAGCCGGTAGTCGGCCACCGTCGTCACACGCCCCGCGAAGATGTCCCGCAGCCGGCCGGGGAACCCGTCGAAGTCGAGAATCGCCGACAACGGCCAGCGCCGCAGCAGCACTTCGGGTGTGGTGAGCAGCTGGAGGACCTCGGACACGACCGCCCCGTCCACCGGATCGTCCGCCGCGGCCCGGCGCTGCACCCACTCCAGCGCGGTCAGCCCGAGCCAGCTCGTGAGGTGGTCAAGACGCAGGGAGCCGCCGAGCTGCTCGGTGTCCAAGGGCGCCGAGGTGGACATCGTGGGTGCGATGGCCCGCAGATGCGGCGGCTTCTCCATGGCGGCCAGCCACTGGACGATCGCCTGGTACGAGGTGCCCGCCATGGCCACGTTTCCGTCGCACCACGGCTGGCGCGCGGCCCACTCGACGGTGTCGTACCCGTCCGGACCCTCCTGCGACCAGTCCAGCGGCGCCCACTCGCCTTCCGAACCGAAGCGGCCCCGGGTGTCCTGCACCACCGCCGCGTACCCCCGGTCCACGCACTGGGCCGGGGTCAGCGTGGCCAGCCCCAGCGGGGACTTGCCGTACGGGGTGCGGAAGAGCACGGCGGGCGAAGGCGGGCCTTCGGCGGGGCGCCACACATCGGCCCGCAGCACCGTCCCGTCGCGCATCTCCACCGGCACGTCGTGCTCGATGAGAGTGGTCCTGCCCATCAGGGGGTCTCCTCAGCAGCCGGTCCGGCGCCCTCGGCACGGGAACGGGTCAGATGGCGGGTCATGGCATCACCGGCGGCGGCCCGGCTCGCCGACGGCTCGACGCGGACCAGCGGGCCGACGCTCATCCGGGCCGGACGGTCCAGCAGCCACGCGACGGTGTCCGCGATGTCCTCCGCGTCCAGCACCTCCTCCTCGGGAACCCCGAGGTCGGCGGGCCGGGCCGCGAGCCGGGTGGAGACCCAGCCCGGGGCGACGGTGACCGCGCGGACACCGAGGTCACGGTTCTCCTCGTGGATCAGCTCGGTGAGCCGGTGCACGGCGTGCTTGCTGACGCCGTAGCCGCCGCTGCCCGGCACCACCTCGGAGCCCACACCGGAGCCGATGTTCACGACCCAGCCGCGGCGGCGCTCCCGCATTCCGGGCAGCACCGCACGGGCCAGCAGGAACGGCACCGTGAGGTTCACCCGCAACTGCCGTTCCCAGTGCCGCTCCTCGGTCTCGTGGACGGCGGCCAGCCGGATGGCGCCCGCGCTGCACACCAGCAGCCCGACCGGCCCCAGCCCGGCGGCGGTGGCGGCGACCGCCTCGGCGGGGGCGCCCGGCTCGGCCAGGTCCAGGGCGAGCGGCAACGCGGTCCCCCCGGCCGCGCGGATCGACTCCGCGACCTCCTTCAGCTCGGCCTCCCGCCGTCCGACCAGCGCCACGGCGCTGCCGCGCGCGGCCAGGCGGCGGGCGACGGCGGCCCCGATCCCGGAGGAGGCCCCGGCGACGAGCGCCACCGGGGGACCGCCCGTCTCCGCTCCAGCGGCGTTCACCGGCTCTCCACCTCCGCCGACACCGAGGACGCGGACTCCGACTCCGGGACCTCCGGGCGCTCCGAGACCTCCAGCCCCGAGACCTCCGGCTCCGGGAACCCCGGCCGCAGCGGAGCCACATCCCCGAGGCCGAAGCCGCCGTCCGCCCGCAGCACCGCGCCGGTCACCCGGGCGGCCGAGCCGCTCAGCAGATAGCCGAGGACCGCCGCCACCTCGCGCGGGTCACCCACCCGCCCGGCGGGTATCCGGCTGATCCAGCCGCGCCGGTGCTCGGGCCCCGCCGCGTCGCCCATCGGCGTCTCGATGATGCCGGGCGCCACACAGTTGGCGCGGATGCCGTGGCGGGCCACCGAGACCGCGAGGCAGCGGATGTACTGCGCCATCGCGGCCTTGCTCGCCCCGTAGTACTCCAGTCCCGCCACCGGGCTGAGCGTGGAGCTGACCGAGGAGACCCCGACCACCGCGCCGGGTATCTTCTCGTCCCGCCAGCGGGCCGCCAGGTACTCGGTGACGGCGACGAAACTGTGCAGGTTCACCGCGAAGGTCCGGGCGGCGGACGCGGGGTCGCCGCCGACCGCGCTGAAACCCAGGTGCCCCGCCGCGTACAGCAGGGTGGTGATGCCGTCGGCCGCCTTCCAGGCGCGTTCACCCAGGGTGGCGGCGTCCTCGGCGTCGGAGAGGTCGCAGCGCAGCGTCCAGGCCTGCCGGCCCAGTGCGGCGATCTCGGCGGCGACCTCCTCCAGCGCCTGCGTCCGGCGGGCGGCCAGGACCACGTCGGCCCCGCGCCCGGCCAGGTGCAGGGCGGCGGCCCGGCCGATGCCGCTGCTGGCGCCCGCCACCAGGACCTTGTGGCCCAGCAGGTCCTGACCGGCTGCGGCGGTGGCTGCTCCCGCGCGGTGGCGCGGCGCGGTGCGGGGGCGGCCGCCGGGGGGCCGGCGGGCAGGGACGGGATCTGGCCGAGGCCCGCGCCCCCGTCGACCGGCAGGGTCTCGCCGACCAGGTAGGAGCATCCCTCGGAGATCAGGAAGGCGACGGCGGCGGCGACGTCGGCGGCCGTGGTGGGCCGGCGCTGCACGAGATAGCGCAGCAGCCCGGCCTCGGCCACGGCGGAGAGACGGTGGCCCAGGACGGGGGAGTAGCCGGTGACCACGGTGTTGCCGGTGACACCGCGCCCTGCCACCTCGGTGACCAGGTGCTGCCACCAGGCCCGGTCGGCGGCGAGCCGCGCGTACCGGTCGGGGTCGGTCCCGGCGTGCGTCTCGCCCGTCGCGTCGGTCACCAGGACGAGGCGGCCCCGGCCCGCCGCCGCCATCGCCAGCGCGGCGGCCCGGACGCGTGCGCGGTCCAGGCCCGCCGAGCGCTCGCCGCCGTACGCCTCCTCGCCGAGCAGCAGCGCGCAGTACGCGGCGGGGGCGTCGGTGGCGTCGGCCGGGGCCTCGGGCGCCAGGCCGAGCGCGGTCAGCGCGTCGCGGAGAGCGCCGGCCGGGGAGTTCCCGGCCCCGGCTGCGTCGACCACCACACGGGTGCCGATCGGCGTGCGCGGCGGGTCCCCGACCTCGGCCGTCCCGGGCCGGGTCGCCGTGCTGTGAACGTGGGTCATGGCAAGTCGCCGCCTTCGTATTCGATGACCATGCTCGTGGCGTCGCCGCCCGCCCCGGAGGCGAGCACCAGCGCGCTGTCGCCGCCGGTCGCCAGACCGCCCGCGAGCACCGGATCGCCCGGCAGACCCGCGTACGGGGCCAGGGTGTTGGCGCTGGGGGCGATATGGCCGTGGCGCAGCATGAGGAGGCTGCCGAGGAGTTTGACCAGACCGCCGGTCCCGGCGACATGTCCGAAGACCGCCTCCTGGTTGGTCAGCCGCATCTCGCCGTCGTATCCGGCGGCCTCCCGTACCCCGGCCAGCGCCTGGCACAGGTGGTCCTCGACGAACCGGTTGCCGTCCGCGTAGTCGTTGACGAACGCCAGATCGCCCGGCCCGCGCCCGGCCGACGCCAGTGTGGCCAGCACATCGCCCACCACGTTGGCGGGCGGGCCGGTGGCGACGGTGGAGGGGCCGTTGGAGCGCGAGGTGCGCAGATGCGCACGGTGCAGCAGCCCCGGGCGGTCCCCGGTCGCCGCCGGGTTCTCCAGGACGACGGCGAGCGCGCCCTCCCCGGTGGCGTTGCCGGTCTGGATCTCGTCGTGCGGCCGGACGTCGGCGGGGTTGTCGGACAGCGAGGACGCGCGGTAGCCGCTGCGCCCGGTGTGGCTGGTGCCCGCGACGAAGACCGGGTCCACGGTGGTGTCCACGCCGACGACGATCGCGCGGTCGATGTCCCCGCACCGGAACATCTGCTGGACGAGGTGGAGCGTCCGCAGCGCCACATTGCACGAGCCCGCCACACTCAGTGTCTGGCAGGGCAGTTGGAGCCCGGAGGCCACGGTGCCCACCACGCTGGGCGGGGTCCCGTTGAGCCAGTACTCCATGCCGAGGGCGGCGACTCCCTTGTCCCGGGCCAGGTCGTGGTAGCGCTCGGCCTCCGGGAACGCGAACTGGAGTGAGCAGGCGACCAGCGCGGTGCGCCCCGGATCGAGGTCGCCGGCGCCGAGCCCCGCGTGCTCCAGCGCCCGGTGCACCGCACCCGTGGCCATCAGCCCCGCGCGCGAGGAACGGCGTATCTGCCGCTCGGACAGGGGGAGTTCGGCCTCTGGGTCCCAGCCGTTCACCGTCCCGGCGATACGGAGGGGGAGTTCGGGATGGGCGTACGGGGAGAGGCAGCTCGCCCCGTCGCGCACCACCCGCCAGAAGGTGTCCAGGTCGGTGCAGGCGCGGCCGTCCGGCCCCGGCAGGACGAACCCGGCACCGGAAAGCCGCAGCACGGGCAGCTCAGCAGACATCGCCACCCCCCAGCAGCAGCGCGCTGTTGACCCCGCCCACCTGGTAGTTGAAGCTCAGCGCCCGGTCGAAGTCCAGCGCGCGCGTCGTCGTTCCGGGCACCGGGTCGAACGTGCAGACGGGTGAGGGGGTTTCGCAGTTGGCCGTGGGGCAGACCTGCCCCGCGCGCATCATCATCAGCGTCAGCGCCGTGCCCAGGTTGCCGAGCGGCGCCCCGCTGTGACCGAAGCACGCCTCCTGCGAACTCACCAGCACCTGATCGGAATTCTCGCCCCACAGCGCGCGGACGGCGTTGGACTCGATCCGGGTGAACAGCGCGTCGCCCTCGCCACCCCCGTTGACGTACGGGATCCGCCCCAGCGAGGTGTGGTCGCCCAGGGCGCGGCGGGCCGCCTCCGCCAGCCCCGTACCACCGGTGTCGATGGCGACCGCACTGTTCAGCCCGCCGCGTGTGGTGGCCTGGCCGAGGACCGCCCCGTGCGCCCGGCCGCCGCGCGCGGCGGCGTGTTCGCGGCTCTCCAGGATCAGCGTCACCGAGCCGTCGCCGTAGTTCATGCAGTCGCCCGCCGCGTCGTACGGGCGCATCGGCCGGTCGTGGCGGGGTGCGGCCGGCGGATCGCTGTTGTGCCGCACCGTCACGCCCTCGCGCTCGACCACCTCCCGCAACCGGTGGCCGTGCAGCACCCGTTCGGTGTCGAAGCGGTCCACCCCGGTGACGACGACCAGGTCGCTCTGGCCCGAGGCGATCATCATGCGGGCGATGCCGAGCAGCACCGAGGAGGAGGCGCAGCCGCAGCTCACCGTGTAGTTGGCGCCGGTGGAGCCGAGCAACGCGGCCTGGACGGGGCCGACATCGCTCGACGTGCCCGCCACCAGGAGGCGCACGAAGAGGGACTTGGCGTCCGCCGGGCTCACCGTCGCCGGATCGGCGTCGTGCCAGGCGCGGTAGCTGTCGTAGTTGCTGTCCACCCCGGCCCGTGCGGTCAGGACGTCCGCGCCCCGCAACTCACCGGCCCCGTGGTCGAGTCCGGCGTCCTCGCAGGCTTCGGCCAGCGAGACCATCCCGTAGAGGTGGACGTCGGCGTAGCTGCGCAGATAGCGGGCCGGCAGGTCCGGCAGCAGCTCCCCGAACGCCTCGCGGGCGCCGCGCACGGTGCCGTGGTGGAAGCCGTCGCGTTCGACATGGCTGGACCCGGTGGAGGCGGCCGCCCAGACCTGCTCGGCCGTGCGCACCGGCTCGTCGCCCGCCCCGGGCAGGCAGAAGCCCATCCCGGTGACCAGCGCGTCCCGGGGGCCGGGGGCCCAGGGGCGGGCCGCCGGAGCGAGCAGCCGCTCCGGCGAAGGAGGCAGCTGCGGCTCACCGGGCCCCGGGCCGTACTCCTTGCTCACAGAGCCCCCGCGTCCACGTTGACGGCCTGTCCGGTCATCCCGCCGGAGAGGTCGGAGAGAAGGAACAGCACCTGGGCCGCGATCTCCTCGGGGCGCACCAGGCGGCGCAGGACGGTGCTGTTGACCGCCCGCTTCAGGTAGCGCTCCCAGGTCAGGTCCGGGGGGCCGTGGTGCTTGGCGATGGCGGACATGAAGGCGTCGCCGTACCGTCCGCCGTCCGTGGCGGCGGGGCTGTCGGTGAGCCCGGGGCAGACCGCGTTGACCCGCACACCGAAGGCGCCCAGCTCGGAGGCGAGCGCCTGCGTCATGCCGTTCAGCCCGAACTTCGAGGCGCAGTACGAGGTGTTGGCGGGCAGCCCGCGCTTCCCGGCGATGGACGAGACCATCACGATGTTGCCCTCGCGGCGCTCCATCATCCCCGGTACCACCGCACGGGCGACCCGGAAGGCCCCCAGCAGGTTGATGTCGAGGGTGGCCATCCACTGCTCCTCGTCCTGGTCGCACAGGAAGGCCTGGTTGCGGGCCTCGCCCGCGCAGTGCACCAGCCGGTCGACCGGGCCGAGCTGTTCCTCGGCCGCGCGGACGGCGGCGCGCACGCTGTCGGCGTCGGTGAGGTCACCGGGGACCGCCACCGCCCGCCCGCCGTCCGCCTCGATCCGCTCGGCCAGCAGCCGGAGCTCCTTCTCGCTGCGGGCCATGAGCGCCACGCGGGAGCCGTGGGCGGCGAGCATCGTCGCCAGTACGGCGCCGATGCCACTGCTCGCGCCGGTCAGAAACGTGGTCCTGCCCTGGAGCAGGGTGGGTGCGAAGCCGCTGGTCATGCTGTGTTCTCCGCTTTCTCCGGGAGGTCCGCCGTCGCGGCTGTCCTGCTCGCGCCAGGGTTCCGGCCGGCCGGGGGCAGGACGCGGGCGGGCAGTCCGCCCGCGTCGACCTCCAGCACGGTGCCGGTCACCGAGGGGTTGTCGGCGGCGAAGGCGACCGCCTCCGCCACGTCCTTCTCGTCGCACCAGCGGCGCAGCGGCACATGGCGCTGGAGGTCGGCCATGTACGCCGCGTGCCGCTCGCTCGCCGCCGAACGGCGGCGCAGCGCCTCGCCGTCGAGGACTCCGGGCGCCACCGCGCTGACCCGGATGCCGTACTCGCCCAGCTCGGTCGCCCAGGTGCGGGTCAGCGCCTCCACCCCGGACTTGGCCGCGCAGTACGCCGACTGCCCGTACGCGCCGTGGCGGACCGTGGAGGAGATGTTGACGATGGCCCCGGGCGTGCCGGCGGCCAGCATCGCCTGTGCCGCGTGGCGGCCGACGAGGAAGGTGCCGGTGAGCAGGGACGTCACCACCCGCTCGAAGTCCTCCAGCGGATGCGGGGTGAGCAGCGGCGGGCCGCCGGGCTGTTCCTTGACGCTCACCAGGCGGCGGGAGAAGTTGTTGCCCGCGTTGTTGACGCAGAGCCCGAGCGGCGGGGCGTCCTCGGCCAGCCGCTCGAAGAGGCCCGCCACCGACCGCTCGTCGGTGACGTCCGCCCGTACGGCGTGCAGGACGAGCCCGTCGTCGGCCGCCGCCTTCACCGCGGCGTCCAGGCTCTGTGTCTCACGCCCGCAGATCACGGTGTGCCAGCCGACAGAAGCCAGGTGGCGGGCGATGGCCGCACCGAGGCCCCGGCTGCCGCCGGTGACCAGGGCGGTGCCGCGAACACCCGTTCCGGACAAGGTGGGTGATGACTGATCAGGCACGGAAGAGCAGCCCCCCGTAGTACCAGCCCGAACCCACCGTGGGCGTGTAGCAGAGGTCCCCGGGCTTCAGGCGGCCCTCGCGCGCCATCTCGGAGAGCACGATCGGCACCGAGGCGCTGCCGGTGTTCGCCCGTCTCTCGTAGTTGGTGACGAAGCGCTCCTGCGGGATGCCGAGACGTTCCCGTACGGCGGTGTGCAGCTGGCCCGTCCCGGGGTGCGGCACCACCCAGTCGATCTCGTCCATCTTCGTGCCCGAGCGGGCCAGCATCCGGGTGGCCAGCTCGGCGTGGGAGTCGGCCGCGATGGAGACCAGCTCACGGCTGCTCCTGATCCACCCGTTGGGCGGATAGACGGTGACCGTCTCCCGGCCGGAGCCGTCGCTGATCAGCAGCGAGTCCCACAGGCCCGCGCCCGGCCCGGCGCCCCGCGACAGCACGGCCGCACCGGCCGCGTCTCCCACGATCAGCTCGCCCTTGCTGCCCGGACGCACCCGGCGCGAGAACCGCTCGCTGGAGACGACCAGCGCGTGACGCCAGGCCGGGTGCGTCCCGAGATGCGCCGCAGCCGTCTGCACCCCGTGCACGAACCCCGTACAGGCACCGCACACATCGAAGGCCAGTGCCCGGTCCGCGCCCAGCAGATGAGCGGTGTGCGGGGCCCACTCGGGGACGAACTCGCGGTCCGTCCAGTTGCTGAGGACCAGCAGGTCCACCTCGTCGGCCGTGACGCCCGCCTGTTCCAGGGCGGCACGGGCGGCGCGCACCCCCATGTACGCGGGGGTCTCCTCCTCGTCCGCCACATGGCGGCTGCGGACGTCGAGCCGGCCGATGACGGCCTCGTCCACCGCGTTGCCCGCGGGGGCCTCGGCGCTCTCGTTCTCGACCAGGAGGCGTGGGTAGTAGTGCCCGAATCCGGACAGGCGCAGTCCGCTCTCGCGCCACAGTGAGGTCTCGTCGTGCATCTCTCGTCTTCCCGTACGGTGCGGTGGGGCCGGGGGACGCCCGGCGGCTGGGGAATCGTCCGGGCTCACGGAATCCGCAGGAGCATCGCGCCCCAGCTGAAGCCGCGGCCGATGCCGATCGTCGCGACGAGATCGCCGGAGCGGATCTTTCCGGAGCGGAGGTTCTCGGAGAGGCAGCTGGGGATGGAGACGCTGGAGGTGTTGCCGCGCTCCTGGATGTTGGTGAGGAGCTTCTCGCGCGGGATCTCCAGCGTCCGGCACACCTGGTTGATCATGTTCAGGTTGCCCTGGTGCGGCACGAACCAGTCGATGTCGTCCACCGTCAGGCCGTTGCGCTCCAGGATCTCCCGGCCCACGTGGGAGAGCAGCTTCGGGCCGACCGCGCCGACCTCCCGGCCGCGCATCAGCATCTTGTCGTTCTCGTCGATGTCGAAGGCGTCGAAGTACGAGCCGTCCGCGTGCAGCGCCACGTCCAGCAGCCCACGCTCCTCGGTGTCCGCCGACCAGACCGCCGCGGCGGCCCCCGCCCCGAACAGCGCCGAGTAGCGGTAGTCGAAGTTCAGGATCGGGCGCGGGTTCTCCGCACAGACCACCAGCGCGTTGCGCATGCCGAGCGCCGGGAGCATCGCGGCGGCGGTCGCGGTGCCGTACATGAAGCCGGCGCAGGCCACCGAGGTGACGTCGAAGCAGGTGGCGTGTCGCAGCCCGACCTGCTTCTGGAGCGGCAGCGAGATGTCCATGTAGTTGTTGGTGGCGCTGGAGGGGTTGACCCGCGGCCGGGTGGTGGAGGTCGTGCCGATGACGAGGTCGATGTCGTCGGGCCCCAGACCGGCGGCGCTCAACGCGTCGTCCACCGCCTTGGCCGCCATCTCCACCGCGCGCTCCTTCTCGTCGGCCGGCCAGTGGCGGCTGATGATCCCGGTGTTCTCGCGGATCCAGGCGTCGTCGATGCCCAGCGCCTCGATCTGCTCGAAGTGGGCGTTGGTGACCGGCTCGCCGGGGAAGTAGTGGCCGATCCCGGCGAGCCGCACGGGGGCGATCGCGGTGGGCGGCAGGGGACGGAGATGGGCCGTCGCCGGGTCGGGGACGGTGTCGGCGGTGGTGGTCATCGGTAGAAACCTTCCGGGTCCATGGTGCGCAGGAGGGCGAGTTCTTCGGCGGTGACGGCCTTCTCGTCGGTCAGGAATCCGCTGACCCCGGTGCCGGCCCCGGGGAAGTCCCAGCCGGTGAGGTCGCGTACCGCTGCCTCCGGCCCGTCGGGGAGGTCCTTCGCGGTGCGGCCGCGGCCCGGCACCGGGGGCAGCCAGCTCGTCAGCTCGAAGGCGGCACCGGCCCCGGCTCGGGTGAAGCGCCCGAACTGGCTGACCACGTCGCGGACCCGCAGGCCCGGACTGGTGAGGTGGGTCAGCCGCGGTACGTAGCGGCGGGCCGAGGCGACGGCGATCACCACGCAGTCCACGGAGGAGGCGATGTCGTTGGCCCCGCCGGAGCCGGTGATCCAGCGGCCGTCGGGCAGCAGCGTCGTGTTGATGTTGGCGTCCGGGTCGATCTCCGCGGCGGCGAGCACGCCCAGGCAGCGCGGGTTGGCGGCGACCGCGCCGCCCAGCGTCTCCGCGACGCCCGCCAGCATCTGCGAGCGCTCGGCGTGCCGCTGGCTGAAGAGGAACACGTCGCCGGGCTCGGGGTCCATCGACTGGAGGCCGAGCTCGGCGGCCACCTGCACCTGGACACCGTCGGCAGCCAGCAGCCGGGCCGCCAGCCACGCGGACATGTGCGAGGTGCCGATCCCGGCGAGCAGTGTGTCGTAGCCGCGCTCGCGGACCAGGTCGGCGACCGCGCGGGCGCCGAGCACGATGAGCTGCTCCTGCTCGGTGGGCGCACCGGTCCCGTCCGCCGGGCTCCGGTCCTTCTCCGCGGCGGCCGGGGCGCCCGGGGGAGCGGGGAACACCAGCGCGGCGCGGCGCTCCTCGCCCAGCCGCTCCAGGTACCCGGCGTGGCTCTCCACCCCGCCGACCCACTCCGCGTACCAGCCGGCGGCGGATTCCGGGTCCTTGCAGGCGGCCACGATGTCGGTGAGGAAGGCGTAATCGTCCAGGTAGCCGTCGACCCCGGCCAGTCCTCCTGTACGCAGCGACTGCGGGTGGGCGCCGAGCGGCGCCTCGCACAGGCCGAGGACGCGGGCGGCGGGGATCACCACCCGGTCCGGCATCGCCGCGATCACCTCGTCGTCGACGATCGCCTCCACGGACGCGAGGACCCCTTCGGTGGCGGCGTACGCGGCCCAGGAGCCCTCGCCCAGCGGGGGACAGGCCACCACGTTGCCGCGGCGGTCGGCGACGACACCGTGGAAGAGGGTGAAGCGCGGGCGCAGCGGGCTGAGCAGGGTGACGGTGCGCTCCGGGTCCTCGGGGTGCGGCACCAGGTGGAGGCTGCCCTCCTTGCCGTGCCGCAGGTCGGTCTCGGCGAGCATCGAGCCGGTGGTGGCGAAGGGCTGGCCGAGCGCCCCGGCCATCAGCCGCTGGGTGTAGCTCAGCAGCGACCACATCTCCACCTCGAACGGCCGGCCCTCGGCCAGCTCGCGGTAGAGGCGGTTGGGGCGCGGCGAGGGATAGGTGTCGCCGACGAAGCCGGTGATCACCTTGCGTACGGCGCCGGAGAGGGCCAGCGCGTGGGCGCTGGAGTGCACGGCGGTGGTGCTCACCGTCAGGCTGTGGCTCCCGGCGAAGGCCCGGCACACCGCGTTCAGCAGGGCGTTGGGCCGTGACATCGTCGCCGCCGCGTGCACGTGGTCGCCCTCCCGGACGAAGCGGCGTATCAGGTCGTCGGGGCCGGTGGCCAGGTAGGGGCCGGGCCGGCGGCCGGTGGCGGAGGGGCGTTCGAGGGCTGTGGTCATGCGTGCTCCAGGGCCATGACGGAGGTCTGCGAGCCGAAGGCGAAGGACAGCGAGACCGCGAGGTCGATCTCGGTGTCGCGCGGCCCCTCGGCGACGTGGTCGTAGTCGCATTCGGGGTCCGGCGTGCGGTGGTTGGCGGTCGGAGCCAGCCGCTGGTGATGGAGCATCAGCGAGGTCGCGGCGACGTTGATGATCCCGGCCATGCCGAAGGTGTGGCCGTAGATGGGTTTGTTGGAGCCGTGCGGCGGCAGGTCGGCGTCGTCGTGGCGCGGCAGCAGACGGCGCAGGGCCCGGCTCTCGGCGATGTCGTTGTACCGGGTGGCGGTGCCGTGACCGCAGACGTAGCCGATCTCCTGCGGCTTGCGCCCGGCGTCGTCGAGCACGCCCGCGACGACCGAGGCGGTGACGTCCCCGACCAGGTCCATGCTGGTGGCGTGGGCGGCCTCGTTGAGGGCGCGGTGGCCCAGGATCCGTGCGTAGATCCGGGCGCCGCGCTCCCGGGCGGACGACTCGCGCTCCAGACAGAGCGTCATGGCACCCTCGCCCAGGGCGAATCCGCGCCGGTCGCGGTCGTAGGGGCGCACCGCGGTGGCGGGGTCCTCGCTCTCGGGCGAGAGCACCCCGTCCCCGAGCGCGAGGTAGCAGCGGGCGACCTCGGGGAGGATCGGGAACTCGTGCCCCCCGGCGAGGACCACGTCGGCGCTGCCCGAACGCAGCTCGCGCAGGGCGAGACCGATCGCGTGGTGGCCGCCGACACAGGCGCTGCTGAGCGTGGTGACCAGGCCCTTCGCGCCGACGCCGATCGCCGCCAGGGTGGCAGGGCAGCCGGCCAGCCCGCGGAACATGGCCGTCGCCCTGCCCCCGTACGGGTGCTGCTCCGGGTCCGCCGTGATGGTCTCGGCCCACCAGGACAGCGGGCCGCGGGACGACGACTGGACGATGCCGATGCGCTCCGGGGCGATCTGGCCCCGGGCGATCCCGGCGTCCTCCAGCGCGTCGCCGACGGCGGCCATGGTCGCCAGGATGTCGCGGTTGTACTTCGCGGCGTGTGCCGGAAGGAGGTCCGGCAGCCGGGCCGCGGTGTCGAACGCACCGAGCTGCGCGGCCGCGTGGACCGGCAGCCCGGCAGCGGCGAACGCCGGTTTCTCCAGCCGGCTCACCTGCGAGGTGCCGGTGGAGACGTGGTTCCAGAACGCATGGACATCGGGGGTGCCGGGCAGTACGCACCCGATGCCGGTCAGCACGATGGGATCGGAGGGGTACGGGGAATGGGCTCGACTGCTGTCCATGGATCGAAGCTAGCTGCCTTTACACGAGCCTCGATATGGCCGTCAAGTACTCATGCAGGCTTTATTTGATGACTGCCGGTACTCGATTTTCGGCCCCGTGCGTCAACGCCGTACGGTATCCGCGCCCGTACGTACGTATGTCCGCTCCGTACGCACGTCGGCTCCGTACATCCGCCCCGTACGCATGTCAGCGGCCCGGCGCCTCCGCGGGGGAGACGCCGGGCCCCTTCGGGCGGGGCGGGCGGGGGCGTGGGGCTCAGGCGTTCTTGACGTCCCGCCGGTCCACGGCGTACGTACCGGCGGCGACGACCACGACCGTGACGGCCACCAGCAGCGCCACCCCACCCCAGGGGACACCGTTGAGCAGTGGGTCGTTGCCCAGCGCCCATTCCCAGGGGGAGATGTTCGCCAGCGGCTTGAGGGCGTCGGACATCGGCGCGATGGCGTGCAGCAGATACCCGACGACGAGCACCCCGGCCGCCACGCCCAGCGCGGGCCCACGCCCGAAGCCGAACCCGACGACGGCGTACGCGACCCCCGCGTGCAGCACGGCCAGCAGCCCGACCGTCAGCGTCACGGCCGCGACCCCGCCCCCGGAGACGTCCATGTCGAAGGAGACGACCGATCCGTACACCGACAGCCAGACCAGCACGCTGGTGACGGCCAGGCCGAAGGTCACGCAGAGGAAGCGCATCAGGAAGACCTGGCGGCGGGCGACCGGCAGCGCGAGCAGCAGTTCGAGCCGCCCGGCCTCCTCGTCGCCACCGGTCAGGGCGGCGGTCGCGGTCACGGCCATCAGGCCGAGGAGCAGCGGCAGCAGGACCGCGTACAGGTTCCCCTTGAGGTAGCCGCTCGCGCTGCTGATCCGGTCGATCCCGAAGGCCGCGGCCACGTCCGGCGAGATGCCGGAGGAGAAGTCGTCCAGGGCGCCGGACTCCTCCATCGAGGGCCAGGCGCCGACGACGGAGAGCGCGAGCAGGACCAGCGCGGCCGACCAGGCGATCAGGGTGCGCTTCTGGATCTGTACTCCGCGCCGGAAGATCTCCGAGCTGGGTGATGACATGTGTGTTCCTTCCGGCCGGCCCGGGGGAGCGGGCCTTGATGACTGAGATCCGTGGCAGGGGCGTCCGGTGGTCGCTACCGCACCGGTCCTGCGGCCGGGGAGGGCTCCTCGGCCGCAGGACGGCTGCCCGGGACGTCCCTCTGGTAGTACTCCAGGAACGCCTCCTCCAGGTCCGGTTCGGGTGCGGTGAGTGTCGTGATCCGGTGGCCCGCCAGGAACTTCAGCAGCGCGTCGGGCGAACCGGCCCAGGCCAGGGAGGCCTCCTGGTCGTCCGGCCCGCGCCGCTCCACGCCCGACGCACCGTCGAGGGCGGCCAGGGCGGTGAGCGGGACGTCCTCGCCCTCCGCGAAGGTGATGTGGAAACGCTGTGCCGCCCGGTTGCGCAGCTCCCGCGTCGGGCCGGAGGCGGCGAGCCGGCCGCCCTGGAGCACCGCGACCAGGTCGGCGACCCGCTCGACCTCGGAGAGGATGTGCGAGGAGAGCAGTACGCTCTGCCCGCCCGACCGGGCCTCCTCGACGGCGGCGAGGAACACCTGCTGCATCAACGGGTCGAGCCCGTTGGTCGGTTCGTCCAGGATCAGCAGCTCCGGCCTGGCCATGAAGGCGCCGACCAGGCCGACCTTGCGGCGGTTGCCGGTGGAGAGCCCGCGCACCCGCCGCGACGGGTCGATGCCGAACCGCTGGACCAGCTCGTCCCGGTAGGCGGTGTCCGTCAGCCCCCGCAGCCGCCCCCAGGAGGTCAGCGTCTGCTCGATCGTCAGCCGCTCGTCCAGCCGCAGTTCGCCGGGCAGATAGCCGATGCGCCGGCGGACCTCGGGGTCGGTCGGATCCTGGCCGAGCACCTGGATCCGGCCCGATGTGGGCCGGGAGAGGCCCATGAGCATACGGATCGTGGTGCTCTTGCCCGCTCCGTTGGGGCCCAGGTACCCGTAGACCACGCCCTGGGGGACCGTCAGGTCCAGTCGGCTCAGTGCGGTGAAGTCTCCGAACTTCTTGGTGACGTCAGTACATTCGATGAGAGGGGTCACGTCTCTTCTGCTCTCTCCTCGTGCGTCCACGGCTCGTGCGTCCACGGTCGGCCGGGGTCGTCCGGCGGGCATCGGGGGTCGGGACGGGGGGTGGGGACGTCAGCGTCTGCCGTACGGCACGTACAGCTTATTCAGTTATTACTGAATCTGATCAACAAGCCTAGCGGCGCGACTCACCTGCTGCAACGAAGCGCTCACCTCGCGTGGCCCGAAATGCTCTGCCCCAAGGGGCACTCCAAGCCACTCCAAGGAGTGCTAGGAGGGGAGTGAGGGGCTCTCGGAGGGGGATCGGGAGGGAGGCGGCAGTTCCCGGTTCGCGGCGGAGGCGGCCTGCCACCAGTAGCCGTTCTCCACGCCGAGCGCCGCCGAGCGGTCCAGATGTCCGGAGTCCCGCAGCAGCCGGACCCCCGCCTCCAGGAGCGCCGGATCCCCGGCGGCCACCGATGCCGCCAGCGCCCGCGCCTCGGCGAGCGCCCCGCCGTCGGGAACCGTACGCTCCACCGCGCCCAGCCGGGCGAGCTCGTCCGCCCGCACGCGCTCCCCGGGGATCAGCAGCATCCTGGCGGCCACTCCCCGGCCGGCCCGGCGCAGCAGCGAGTGGACCGCGCCGCCGCCCGGCACGGCGCCGACCTCCAGCTCCGGAAGGCCGAACAGCGCGCCCTCGCCGGCCACCACCAGGTCGCAGGCCAGGGCCAGTTCGAGCCCGCCCCCGAGCGCGTACCCCTCGACCGCCGCCACGACGGGGAAGGGGGCCGCGTGCAACGCCGAGAACACCGTACGGAAATGGGCCCGCCGCACCGCACGGCGCGACAGGTCCCGCCAGTCGGGTTCGCGGGTGTCCGCACCGCTGGAGAAGGTTCCACCGGCGCCGGTGAGCACCAGTGCGCCCGGCGCCGTGCCGTCCGGGTTCGTCAACTGACTCAACGTCCGGGCGAGTTGATCCAGCATCACGGTGGACATCGCGTTGCGGCGGTGCGGCCGGTTCAGTGTGAGGGTGACCACCCGCCCGCACCGCTCGACCAGCAGGGGGCCCCGCGCCGCCTCGGGTGCTGTCTCCGGTGAACTCATCCGCAGGGCCTCAGCATCCTGAACAGCTCCTTGCGCCCGGACACGCCCACCTTGTGGAAGACCCGGCTCGCGTAGTTCTTGACGGTCTGCTGGGTGAGGCAGAGCTCATGGGCGATCTCCTCGTTGGAACGTCGGCGGAGTAAGAGTCCGAGGATCTCCTCCTCGCGTCCGCTCAGCTTCCACTGCCCGCCCGCGTCGGCGCGCCGGGCCTGCGGTACGCGCTCGGGCTCATCCGCCCCCAGGTGCCAGAAGCCGCGCCCGCTCAGCACATCGTGCAGCCCCTTGACGATGGACTCGGGCGGGCACGACTCGTGCACGAAGCCGGCGGCCCCGCCCCTGATGCAATTCACCACGCTGCGGGGGGCGTTGTCCCTGCTGTAGAGGATGACCCGGGTGCCGCTCCAGTACGCCAGATTGCCGAGCCCCCCTTGCCACTGCTCGTACTCCACGAGTGCGACGTCCGGCCGGCGTCCGGGGAGGCTGCCGACAGCGGTCGGGTGCGGACACCCGCCCAGTACGGTGACGCCCGGATCGCCCCGGAACAGATCGAGAATCGCCTTGCGTATCAGAGGTGACGAGTGCAGGACCATCAGCCCGCGTCTGCCCTTCTCGGCCATACCAGAACCCCTCGTGCTCCAACAGCGACGGCTGCTGCCGTGTGTCGTTCGGCATGTTGTGAATGTGTTGAACTGTCAACGCGACGTGATGCCCTCCCCGCCGTTTCAGTCCGCTCCGGTGCGGCCCGGGGTGGCGGGAAAGCGGGATGACGGCGCGCTCCGTTGCGCGACCGTATTGTTGCCGGGATGTCGCCGTGTATTCAGGCGGGAAGTAATTTCGTACCGGCGGGTATTACTGGCGCGTAGATAATCCGCGCGGGAATGGGGCTCCCCGTGCAAGACGCATCCGCTCCATGTCCGGTTCCACTCTCACGGGCCTTTGATTCCAGGTTTCGGTTTGCACGTTAAGGCTCTGTGACATCCGTGGGAACAGTGGATCCGGGGCGTGCGTGCGGCGGCACGGTGGGCGTAACCGGCCTGGATCGCGGTGGTGTGGCGGGAAACTCCGCCTGGCCCGGCCCGGGTGGCATACCCCTGAGGGGGTAGCTGGCTGAGGCACCGTTTCCCCCCTGGTTACGCGTTCCAGTCTGGTGGCCGCTCAAGGCCGCGCGGGGCGAACCCCAATGCGAGAGTTCGGGCCCCGAATCGAGATCAACAGTAACCGCAGAGCCCTCACTTGTCACGCAGCGGATTTTTACCCGGGGGTCAAGAATATGCGGCGGAAATTGACGCATCCTTTGTTCATGGCTGGACGTTATGGGCACTGTCCGGCATCCGGCTGTGCGCCGGAGATGTCCGCATTCACCCGGGGCGTGCGGGACCGCCCCGCTGTGATTGGCTGGAGCCATGATCGATGACTTCCTGTACGGGACCGCCGGGCGCACCGGACTGCTGGCCGAGGTCGAGGAGGCCGTGCGCGCCGCCGCCGCGGCCGAGATCATGCCCCGCCGCCGGAAGCTCGCCGCCCACGAGATCATCGAGAAGAGCGGCCCGCACGACCTGGTCACCGCAGCCGACCGGCTGGCCGAGGAACACCTCACCGCCGCCCTCACCAAGCTGCTGCCCGGCTCGGTCGTCGTCGGCGAGGAGTCCGTGCACGCCGACCCGGCGGTCTACGACGCCCTCGGCGGCGACGCCCCGGTCTGGATCGTCGACCCGGTCGACGGCACCCGCCAGTTCGTCCGGGGCGAGGCCGGTTTCTGCACCCTGGTCGCCCTCGCCCAGCACGGCGAGGTCCACGCCTCCTGGACGTACGCACCGGTCCTGGGCGAGATGGCCGTCGCACTGCGCGGCCGGGGCGCCACGCTGAACGGGACGCCCATACGCTCCGGGGCGACCGCCCCCGGTGCCGTGCTGAGCGTGGCGATGTCGCACCCCGACTACACCACCGAGGCCCAGAAGCGGGCCCTGCTCGGCCTGCGCACCGAAGGCATCGCGGCCCGCCCCTGCGGCTCGGCCGGGCTGGAGTACCTCGCTGTCGCCCGCGGCGCCCAGGACGCCACCGCCTTCAACTGGGAGTACGCCTGGGACCACGCCGCGGGCCTGCTCCTGGTCACCGAGGCCGGCGGCGCCCAGTCGACCCTGTCCGGCGTCCCGTTCCGTATCGCCGGCGGCAACGACCTGCCGTTCGCGGCGGCCCGCGACGCGGCCACCCTCCAGCGCGTCCTGGCCGCCCTGCGGTCGGGCGGCTGACCCGCCCGACCGGCCCCGGGGTACCCGCGTCCACGCTGTCGGTGCGCCGGAATATCCTGGAGGTTCAGCCAGCCGGCCGACGAAGGAGTCCCAAGGTGCCCTCGATGCTCGATGCGGTCGTCGTGGGGGCCGGGCCCAACGGGCTGACCGCCGCGGCCGAACTGGCCCGCAGAGGCTTCGCCGTGGAGGTCCACGAAGCGCACGACACCGTCGGCGGCGGCGCCCGCACCGAGGAGCTGACGCTCCCGGGGTTCCGGCACGACCCCTGCTCCGCCGTGCACCCCCTCGGGATCGGCTCGCCCGCGTTCCGGGCGATGCCGCTGGCCCGGCACGGGCTGGAATGGCTGCACCCCGAGGTCGACCTCGCCCACCCCTTCCCGGACGGCACCGCCGCCGCGCTCACCCGCTCCATCGGCGAGAGCGCCATGTCGCTGGGGCCCGTCGACGCCGGGGCCTACCGCCGCCTCATGGCCCCCTTCCTCGGCCGCTGGGACACCCTGGCCGCCGACTTCCTGCGCACCCCCTGGGACGGCCTGCCCCGCGACCCGTACCGACTGGCCCGCTTCGGCCTGCTCGGCCTCCAGCCCGCCACCTGGGTCTCCCGCCGCTTCGGCGGCGAGAAGGCCCGCGGCCTCTTCGCCGGGCTCGCCGCCCACGCCATAGCTCCCACCAGCGGCTTCGCCACCTCGGCCATCGCCCTCGTCTTCGCGCTCGCCGCCCACGAGAACGGCTGGCCGGTGCCCCGCGGCGGCTCCCAGGCCATCTCGGACGCCCTCGCCTCCTACCTCCGTGAGCAGGGCGGCACCATCCGCACCGGCAGCGAGGTCAGGCGGCTGGACGAACTCCCGCCCGCCCGCGCCTATATCTTCGACACCTCGCCCGCCGCGCTCGCCCGGATCGCGGGCCTCGGCTCCGCGTACCACCGCTACCGCTACGGCGCCTCCGCCTTCAAGATCGACTACGCGCTGTCCGGCCCCGTCCCCTGGACCGCCGAGGAGGCCCGCCGCGCCGGCACCGTCCACATCGGCCCCGACGCCGGGACCATCGACACCGCGCTGCGCGCCGCCGTCGAGGGCCGCGACCCCGACGTCCCCTTCCTCATCACCGCCCAGCCGAGCCTCACCGACCCCTCCCGGGCCCCCGAAGGACGCCATGTCTTCTGGGTGTACGGACATGTCCCGGCCGGCTGGGAGGGCGACGCCACCGACGTCATCGAACGCCAACTGGAGCGTTTCGCCCCCGGGTTCCGCGATCTGGTGCTCGCCCGCGCCGTCTCCGGCCCGCCCCAACTCGCCGCGCGCAACGCCAATTACGTAGGCGGCGACATCGCCTGCGGAGCCTTCTCGGGCCTGCAGACCCTCATCCGCCCCAAGCTCGCCCGCGTCCCGTACGCCACCGCGCACCCGGCGGTCTTCCTCTGCTCCTCGGCCACCCCGCCCGGCCCCGGCGTGCACGGCATGTCCGGCCACCACGCCGCCAAGGCCGTCTGGCGGCGGCTGCGGGCCTCCTGAACCGACCGGGCGGCGAAGGCCCCCGGCGCGCGGCATGATGTCCGCATGAGCACCTCTGTCTCCCCCGCCGTACGTCTGGTCCGCGGCGACATCACCGACCAGTCCGTCGATGTCATCGTCAACGCGGCGAACTCCTCGCTGCTCGGCGGCGGCGGAGTCGACGGCGCCATCCACCGGCGCGGCGGACCCGACATCCTCGCCGCCTGCCGTGAGCTGCGCGCCTCGCACCACGGAAAGGGCCTGCCCACCGGACAGGCCGTCGCCACCACCGCCGGACGCCTCGACGCCCAGTGGATCGTGCACACGGTCGGACCGGTCTTCTCCGGCGCCCAGGACCGCTCCGCCCTGCTCGCCTCCTGCTACCGCGAATCCCTGCGCCTGGCAGCCGAGTTGGGGGCCAAGTCCATCGCGTTCCCGGCGATCTCCACCGGCATCTACGGCTGGCCGATGGACGACGGGGCCCGGATCGCCGTACGCACGGTCCTGGCGGAGACCGTGGAGCCGGTCGAAGAGGTGCGCTTCGTGCTCTTCGACGCGCACGCGTACGTGGAGTTCGAGGAAGTCCTCGCGATGCGCTGAGCCCGCGCCCGACGGTCACCGCGAGGCTCGCGGGCCGGTCGTCGTTGTTCCGCGCGAGCGCCGTGTCGGATTTCCGCCAGCCAAGCCCCTGACCGGTGACCGATCCTGGATCCATGCACACCGACACCGAGCGCTGCGTGCGGGCCGTCCAGTCCAAGGACGCCCGCTTCGACGGCTGGTTCTTCACCGCGGTCCTGACCACCCGGATCTACTGCCGCCCCAGCTGCCCCGTCGTGCCGCCCAAGGTCCGCAACATGACCTTCTACCCCAGCGCCGCCGCCTGCCAGCAGGCCGGATTCCGGGCCTGCAAGCGGTGCCGCCCCGACACCAGCCCCGGTTCCCCCGAGTGGAACGCCCGCGCCGACTCGGTCGCCCGCGCCATGCGCCTGATCCGGGACGGGGTCGTCGACCGCGAGGGCGTACCCGGACTCGCCTCCCGGCTCGGCTACTCCGCCCGCCAGATCGAACGCCAGCTGCTGGCCGAGCTGGGCGCGGGCCCGCTGGCCCTGGCCCGCGCCCAGCGGGCGCAGACCGCCCGCCTCCTCATCGAGACGACCGCGCTGCCCATGGCCGAGGTGGCGTTCGCCGCCGGCTTCTCCTCGGTCCGCACCTTCAACGAGACGGTCCGCGAGGTCTTCGGCCTGGCCCCCGGCGAACTGCGCACCCGAGCCGCCCGGGGTCCCCGGGCCGCCGCCGTACCGGGCGTCATCGCACTCCGGCTCCCGTACCGGGCCCCGCTCAACCCCAGCAACCTCTTCGGCCACCTCGCCGCGACCGCCGTCCCCGGCGTCGAGGAGTGGCGCGACGGCGCGTACCGGCGCACCCTCACCCTCCCGTACGGGCACGGAGTCGTCGCCCTGAGCCCGGCCGCCGACCACATCGCCTGCCGGCTCTCCCTCACCGACCCCCGCGACCTCACCCGGGCCATCAGCCGCTGCCGCTGGCTCCTCGACCTGGACGCGGACCCGGTCGCCGTCGACGCGCAGCTGCGCACCGACCCGCTGCTCGCCCCGCTGGTCGACGCGGGCCCCGGCCGCCGGGTGCCCCGCACGGTGGACGGCGCGGAGTTCGCCGTACGCGCGGTGCTCGGCCAGCAGGTCTCCACCGCCGCCGCCCGCACCCACGCGGCCCGGCTGGTCACCGCCCACGGCGTCCCGGTCGACGATCCCGAGGGCGGCCTGACGCACCTCTTCCCCACCCCCGAGGCGCTGGCGGGCCTCGACCCGGAGGCCTTGGCGCTGCCGCGCACCCGCCGCACCACGCTCACCACACTCGTCGCCGCCCTCGCGGAGGACCGGCTGCGCCTCGACACCGACACCGACTGGGAGCAGGCCCGCGCCGAACTGGCCGCACTGCCCGGCTTCGGCCCCTGGACGGTCGAGTCGATCGCCATGCGGGCACTCGGCGACCCCGACGCCTTCCTCCCCACCGACCTCGGCATCCGCCGGGCGGCCGAACGGCTCGGCCTGCCGGCCACCCCCGCCGCCCTCACCGCACGGGCCGCCGGCTGGCGTCCCTGGCGGGCGTACGCCGTGCAGTACCTCTGGACGGTGGACGGCCACCCCATCAACCACCTGCCCGCCTGACGGGGACGCCCGCCTGATGGGGACACCCGCCCGACGGGAGACGCCCGCCCGACGAAGACAAGGACACCGTTCCCATGACCACGACCAGCACCACCACATCTCCGGTGACCAAGCAGCACACGGTCATCGACAGCCCTTACGGCCCGCTGACGCTCGTCGCCGACGACGGCGTCCTCTGCGCCCTCTACATGAGCGACCAACGCCACCGCCCGCCCCAGGAGACCTTCGGCGTCCCGGACCCGGAGCCCTTCGGCGAGGTGATCCGGCAGCTCACCGAGTACTTCGCCGGAGAGCGCACGGACTTCGACCTCCCGCTGAATCTGGCGGGCACGCCGTTCCAGCGGAGCGTATGGGCGGAGCTGCTGAAGATCCCGTACGGCGAGACCCGTACGTACGGCGAACTGGCCGGGGAGCTGGGCAGACCGGGGGCCTCACGGGCGGTCGGCCTGGCCAACGGCAAGAACCCGGTCGGGATCATCGTGCCGTGCCACCGCGTGATCGGAGCCTCCGGCAGCCTCACCGGATACGGCGGCGGCCTGGACCGCAAGCAGCGGCTGCTCGCGTTCGAGAGCGGCGGGAGGCAGGACGGCCCGCAGCCGCTGTTCTGAGACGGAGACGGACACGGAGACGGACACGGAGACGGACACGGAGACGGAGAGCGGGCCGGGGGACGGGCCGGGGGGCGACCGAAGCCGGTACGCCCCCCCGGGGCCGCGCTCCTCAGCCGGTGAAGATCTCCACGGCCGTCCAGAGGGCGAGGACCAGCATGCAGATACCGCCGATGCGCTGCACGGTCTTCAGCGGTACGCGCTTCGCGATGAACCTCCCCGCGAGCAGCGCCAGGGCCGAGACGGACATCAGCGCGGCGGCCGAACCGATCGCCGTGGACCAGGTGCCGTTGCTCGCCGCGAGGTTGGCGGTGGTGATCTGCGTCAGGTCGCCCCACTCGCTGATGAACACCGCCATGAACGCGGTCGTGCAGACCGGCCAGAACCCGGTCACCGTCTTCACCCCGTCGTCCTCGTCGTCGTCCCCGCCGCTGCCGCGCAGCAGCATGAACGCGCCGAAAGCGAAGAGCGAGGCCGAGACGAGCTTGACGATCCAGTCGGGCAGCAGCCCGACGAGGCTGCCCGCGCCGACGGCGATGGCGACGTGCACGACGAACGCGGACGAGGTGCCGAACCAGACGTACAGCGGACGCATCCGCGTGCCCATGGCCAGGGACGCGAACATCGTCTTGTCGGGAAGCTCCGCGAGGAAGATCAGCCCGAAGGCGGTGATGATCGCCAGAGGGTCGAGGTGCATTCCGGGTGGCTTTCTGTTCGAGCCGGACCCCGGATCTTCGCGAAGCGCCGTTCGGGCTGTTCGGAGGACCACTCGGCCCGGCATGACGGCAGCGCCCACAGGACGTGGACGTGTCATACAGGACCGAAGGTCTCGCCCGCCCGTGAGGGTCCTTCCATAGGACTCACGAGCCCGGCCACCGGGAACCCGAAGGCTCCAGTATGTCGACGACCGGTTTGCGGGGCTACTCCCCTTCGCAGCCGTCAACACTACCCCACCCGGCCGGGTGGGGGATCTGGTGTTCGAGACCGGGGGAGCGTCGGTAGAGTCGTGATGATCACCGGTGCCACTGGCGATCCCCACCCCACCCACCGCGACGGGAAGTGCCCCCATGAGCCGCCGCCCCCGCAAGGACGTGCCCGCCCAGAACGTCCCCCGGCCCACCGTCAGCGTCTGCCGGGGCTGTTGCTGCGGCACCGAGAAGATCCCGGGCGTCGACCACGCGGCCCAGCTGGCCCGGCTGCGCTCCGGCCTCGAAGGCACCGCCACCGTACGGGCGGTCGAGTGCCTGGACGCCTGCGAACAGGGCAATGTGATCGTCGTGCAGCCCTCCGCCGAGGGCCGCCGAGCCGGGGGGCGGCCGGTCTGGCTGGGCCTGGTCAACGACGAGCACGCCGAGCGGGACATCGTGACCTGGGCGGCGGCGGGCGGACCGGGCCTCGCGGACGCCCCGGACATCCTCGACCTGTACGTCTTCCAGCCCTCGCGCCGGGTCCGGGCGGGCCTGGAGGGCTGAGGGCCCTCCCGCAGGGCGGCCCGGCGGAGCACGAGCCTTCCCGTCACCACCCGAGGCCTTCCCGTCACCGGCCCCGCGTCAGACGGTGGAGCCGCAGAGCCAGCTGGATCTCCAGGGTGCGCGCAGGCGTGTTCCAGTCCTGGCCGAGGAGCCGGCCGATACGCTCCAGCCGCTGCACCACCGTGTTCACATGGACGTGGAGCAGTGTCCTGGTCCGGGTGAGGCTCGCCCCCTGGGCGAAATAGGCGTCCAGCGTGGTGACGAGGTCGGTGCCGCGCCGGCTGTCGTAGTCGAGTACGGGCCCCAGCGTCCGCCGCACGTAGCCTCCCAGGTCCGCCTGGTCGCCCAGCAGTACGCCGATGAACCCGAGGTCCGAAATGGCCCCGCCGCTCCCGGTGTGGCCGAGGGCGCGCAGCGCGGAGAGGCAACGGCCGGCCTCGCTGTGCGCCTGCGGCAGCCCGGCCGGACCCGTGGCGGGTCCCGCCGAGCCGACCGTGACGGGGAAACCGACCGCCTGGCCCAGCTCGGCGGCGAGTGTCCGGGCGGCCGGTCCCGGCGCGTCGGACGGCGCCACCAGGACGACGTGGTCGTCGTGCAGTCCGGCCAGACCGTTGCGGGCCTGCGCGCTCCGGGCTGCCGCGGCCAGCAGACGGTGGCGGGGGGCCACCTCGCTGTGCGCGACGAACACACTGTGCCGGCGGCTCAGGCTGACGCCCAGCCGGCGTGCGCGGGCCGTCAGGGTGCCCGGGTCGCCGGTGCGCGAGAGCAGGTCGCCCAGCAGCTCTCCCCGTACCCGGTCCTCCGTCTCGGCGACCGAGCGGCGCAGCAGCATGAGCAGCGCGGTGACGACACTGGCACGCTCGAACAGCAGCCGGTCGGCGTCGGCGAGCCCCGCCCGGCCGGTCAGCGCGATGGAGCCGAGGAGTTCGGGGCCGGCGAGGACGGCGCAGACCCAGGTGCCGTCCAGGGGAACGGCCCGGCCCCTGGTCCGGGAGGCGGACACCGCCGGGACCGGTGGCGGCAGCGGCCCGGTGCGGGCACGGGCCAGCTCGGCGCCGTCCGCGTCATGGATGAGGATCCCGCCGTCCAGGATGTCGGCGAGGGCCGCCGCCACGTCGTCGGCGCCGCCGCCCCGCAGAACGAGGTCGGTGAGCTGGTCGTGGGCTTCCTCGGCGCGGCGCATCGCCTCGCTGTGCGTACGGATGGTCTCCGACGCGGCGTTGAGGTCGACCAGCGCGGCCCGGGTCTCCTCCAGCAGCCGTGCCCCGTCGATGGCGATGGCGGCGTGGTCGGCCAGGGACGAGAGCAGCGCCACCTCGGTGGCGGTGAACTCGCGGGGGGCCCGGTCGGCCGCGTACAGGACTCCGATGATGCGGGCGCCCAGCCGCAGGGGAACGCCGAGGATCGCCCGCAGGCCCTCGTCCAGGACGGCGTCGTCGATGATGGCGGTGTGGTGGAACCGGGTGTCGGCGTGGTAGTCCCCGGTCGCGTACGGGCGGGCGGTCTGGGCCACCAGACCGCCCAGGCCCTCGCCCATACCGAGCCGCACCCGCTGGAAGGCCTCGGCCACCGACCCGTCGGTGACCCGCATGTACGTGTCGCCCGCGGTGTCGTCGTTGAGGGAGAGGTAGGTGACGTCGGTGCCGAGCAGCAGTTTCGCCCGGTGGACGATGGCCCGCAGCACGGCGTCCAGGTCGCGCAGGGCCGCCAGGTCGCTGGCCGTGTCGAACAGGGCGGTGAGCTGCGCCTCGCGCACCCGGTGCTGGCTGAGCGTGCGCCGGATGCGCAGCGCCACGGCGGCGGCCTCGGCGATCTCGGCCAGCTCGGCGGCGGACGCTCCCGCCTCCCGGGCGGCGGCGGCCGGCCGGTCGAACTCCTCGGCCGCCGCACCCTGTGCCAGCAGGTCCAGGAGCCGGCGCAGGGCTGCCGCGGAGTGCTGGGGGCCGGGGGCTGTCACGCCGGTGAGCATACGGGTGGTCGCCTCCCGGGGAGGGCCGAGCGGGCAGCGGGGGTGCGGCTCCCGCGCGCCGTACGAGCGGTGCGGCGCGCGGGAGGCGCGGGGTCAGCGGCCGAGGGTGACCGAGTCCTCGCGGCCGGCGGCCGGCGTGCCCGGGACCGCCTGGTCCAGGCCGTCCTTGGCCAGGTCGCGGCCACGGGTCTCCTTCGCCAGCCAGACCGTCACCGCGGTGACCAGGGCGGCGAAGCAGAGGTAGAGGGAGATCGGGACGGAGGAGCGGTAGTCCTTGAGCAGTTCGACCGCGATGAGCGGGGCGAGGGCGCCGCCGATGATCGAGGCGAGCTGGGAGCCCATCGAGGCACCGGAGTAGCGGACCTTCGTATCGAACATCTCGGAGATGAAAGCCGCCTGCGGCCCGTACATCGCCCCGTGCAGCAGCAGGCCGACGGTGACCGACAGGACGATCACCGGGAAGGACCTGGTGTCCAGGAGCGCGAAGAAACCGAAGGCCCACACGGCCATGCCGAGGGCGCCGATCAGCGTGACGGGCCGGCGGCCGAGCCGGTCCGAGAGGGCGCCCCACAGCGGGATCGTGACGAAGTGGACCGCCGAGCCGATCAGTACGGCGTTGAGGGCGTCGCTCTTGGACATCTCCAGGTGCACGGTCACATAGACCAGGAGGAACGCGGTGAGGATGTAGTACGAGATGTTCTCGCCGAAGCGGGTGCCGATGGCGAGGAGCACCTCGCGCCAGCTCTTGCGGAACACCGCGACGACCGGGGCCTGCTCCTTGACGCCCGCGGCGGCCTGCTCCTGCGACTTCTTCTGCGCCTCCAGGAAGACCGGGGACTCCTCGACGGAGATACGGATCCACAGGCCGATCATGACGAGGACGCCGGAGAGCAGGAAGGGGATGCGCCAGCCCCAGGCGAGGAAGGTCTCGTCGGACTGGACGGTGGCGAGCAGCGCCAGGACGCCGGTCGCGAGCAGGTTGCCGCCCGGGGCTCCGGCCTGCGGCCAGGAGGCCCAGAAGCCGCGCCGCTCGTCGCCGCCGTGTTCGGAGACGAGGAGCACGGCGCCGCCCCACTCGCCGCCGAGCGCGAAGCCCTGGACCAGCCGCAGGACCGTCAGCAGGATCGGCGCCCAGACGCCGATGCCGGCGTGGGTGGGCAGCAGCCCCATGGCGAAGGTGGCGCCGCCCATCATCAGCAGGCTGATCACGAGGAGCTTCTTCCGGCCGATCTTGTCGCCGTAGTGGCCGAAGACGACACCGCCGAGCGGACGGGCGGCGAAGCCGACCGCGTACGTCAGGAAGGCCAGCAGGGTGCCGACGAGCGGGTCGCTGCTGGGGAAGAAGAGCGTGTTGAAGACGAGCGCGGCGGCCGAGCCGTAGAGGAAGAAGTCGTACCACTCGATGGTGGTTCCGACGAGGCTGGCCGCGACGATCCGGCCGATCTTGCCCCCGGGGGCGGGTGGTGCGGAGGCGGAGCTGGGGGAACCCATGATGAGTCACCGCGTTTCGTTGGCAGGGCGGTCAGGGACGGGGGTGCGGGAGCGGGTGGTGCGCGTCGTGCGCCCGGCTCCGGTGGGGACCGGAGCCGGGTGTGGGGGTCAGCGGGCGCCCCAGCCCCCGTCGACGGGGAGCGAGGCGCCGGTGATGTACGAGGTGTGGGGGCCGCAGAGCCAGAGGCAGACGGCGGCGACCTCTTCGGGCTCGATCAGCCGCTTGATCGCGGAGCGGTCCAGGAGGATGTCGGTGACGACCTCCTCCGGGGGGATCCCGTGCGCGGCGGCCTGGCCCGCGATCTGGCCCTCCACCAGGGGCGTGCGCACGTAACCGGGGTTGACGCAGTTACTGGTCACCCCGTGCGGGGCGCCCTCCAGAGCGGCCACCTTGCTCAGCCCCTCCAGGCCGTGCTTGGCCGCGACGTAGGCGGACTTGAAGGCGCTGGCCCGCAGCCCGTGCATGCTGGAGACGTTGACGATCCGGCCCCACTTTCCGGCGTACATGTGCGGGAGGCAGTTCCGCATCAGCAGGAACGGGGCGGTCACCATCACCTTCTGGATCAGTTCGAAGCGGGCCGGCGGGAAGTCCTCGATGGCGGCGACGTGCTGCAGCCCGGCGTTGTTGACCAGGACGTCCACACCGGTCGGCAGCGTCCCGATCGCTTCGGGGCCGGCCAGGTCCACGGTGTGGGCCACGCCGCCGATCGCCGCGGCGACGGTCCTGGCGCTTTCGGCCTCGCGGTCGACCACGTGAACAAGTGCACCGGCCCCGGCGAGCGCTTCGGCGGCGGCCCGCCCGATGCCGCTGCCGCCGCCGGTGACGAGGGCGGTACGCCCTGTGAGGTCCACGGCTCCGGCGCCCGGCGCGGAGGTGCCGGGAACTGAGTGAAATCGGCTCGTCATGGCCGGAAACGCTAGAGACACCCGGCCGGACATCCCATGGCGCGGAACGCCACAGTAAGCGGGCGGGGAGTGGCGGACACCGCCACCCGGCGAACCGTGCGCGACCCCCGGAGCACCTGGGCCCGCGAGCTGCTCACCGCGACGGAAGGGAGCCCTCCGGCGTGGCGGGCTCCGTCAGGGGCGTGCGGGTGGAGCGGGCTGCCGTCCAGCGGGCAGCGGGCGGGCGGCTGGGCGGGACCGGCCCGTTCGGGCGGCTTCGGGGCTCGGCTGGACGGGGGCCGCGGACTGTCGTGCCGGCCGTCGTCCAGCCGGCATTCCAGCCGCCGCGGCCGCCGAACGGCGGGACGGCGGGACGGCGGGACGGCACGAGCGGGCGCAGCCGGTCGGGGGGCGCCGTGTCGAGCACCTTGTCCCTGCTCATGCCCGTACACCTCTCGCCGCATCGACCGCGCACGGGACCAGGAACCCGTAAGGCCCACGGCAATGGCGGCCGTCCACACACCGGCGCCGGGCCGGATGGTGATCACGACGGTGCGGGCGGCCCGGCACGAAGGCGCCCGCCGCCGAGGCCGAGCAGGAGGCCTCCTCGTCCAGGGCGACTCCTGTTGGCCTGCTGCGCGCCTACGCGACCGGGTCGCCGTCCTCCAGTTCCGCCGGCCCGCCGCCCGACGCCAGGGCCGCCAGCGCCGCCCGCACCCGGAGGCCGAGCGAGCCCAGCAGGAAGCCGTCCAGATCGGCGGGCGCCACCAGTTTCCAGGAGAGCAGTTCCTCCTCCTGGAGCCGGATCGCCGTGAGTTGAGCGGCGGTGAGCACCCCGCCGTCGTACAGGTACGCCACGATCGGCGGGCGGCCGACGCCCCGCACCCAGTCCACGGCGAGCAGCCGTCCCGGGGCCAGATCGAGGCCGATCTCCTCCGCCGTCTCGCGCCGGGCCGCCTGCCGGGGCCCCTCGCCGGCCTCGGACTCGACGGTCCCACCGGGCAGCGCCCAGCCCTCGCGGTAGTTCGGCTCGACGAGCAGGATCCGCCCGTTCGCGTCACGGAAGAGCGAGGCGGCACCGGCCAGGACCCGGGGGAGCCCGGCGATGTACGCGGCGTAGTCGGCGTCGGGATTCGTCACGGCCGACAGCGTAGTGGCACGGGCCGGCGGCCCGGCCGTGGACGGCCATGGGCAGATCAGGGGTCCTGCGGATAGGGTCGGGGCGGCGCGACTGCCTGTTCGAAAGCAAGGGATGCAAGGTGACGGACGGAGCAGATGTGGAGACCGCCCGCGTGCTCGTCGCGGCGGACAAGTTCAAGGGCTCGCTCACGGCCGTACAGGTCGCGGAGCGGGTGACGGCCGGGCTGCGGCGCGTCGTTCCCGGTGTACGGGTGGAGACCCTGCCGGTCGCGGACGGCGGCGACGGCACGGTCGCGGCGGCGGTGGCCGCCGGATTCGAGCGCCGTGAGGCGCGGGTGACCGGCCCCCTCGGGGAGCCGGTGACGGCGGCGTACGCGCTGCGCGGGTCCACCGCCGTGGTGGAGATGGCCGAGGCCTCGGGCCTCCAGCTCCTGCCCGACGGGGTGTTCGCCCCGCTCACGGCCACCACGTACGGCTCGGGCGAGCTCCTGCGGGCCGCGCTGGAGGCGGGGGCGACGACGATCGTGTTCGGGGTCGGCGGCAGCGCCACCACGGACGGCGGCGCGGGCATGCTCGCCGCCCTCGGGGCCCGCTTCCTGGACGCGGACGGCAGGCCCGTCGGCCCCGGCGGCGGCCCGCTCGGCGACCTGGCCGAGGCCGACCTCTCGGGGCTCGACCCGCGCCTGGCGGACGTCGACCTGGTCCTGGCCAGCGACGTGGACAACCCGCTGACGGGGCCCAAGGGCGCTCCCGAGGTGTACGGCCGGCAGAAGGGTGCGAGCGAGGAGGACATCGCGGTCCTCGACGCGGCCCTGACGCACTACGCCTCGATCCTGGGCCCGGACACGGCGGCCCTGCCCGGCGCGGGCGCGGCCGGAGGCATCGGCTACGGGGCGCTCGTCGCCCTCGGCGCCCGCTTCCGCCCCGGCATCGAGGTCATGCTCGACGTACTGGGCTTCGCCCCCGCGCTCGCCAGGGCCACGCTGGTCATCACGGGCGAGGGCTCACTGGATGAGCAGACGCTGCACGGCAAGGCCCCGGCCGGGGTCGCCGCCGCCGCTCGCGCGGCCGGGATCGAGGTCGTGGCGGTCTGCGGCCGGCTCGCCCTTTCCCCGGAGGCCCTGGAGAAGGCGGGCATCCGCCGCGCCTACGCCCTGGCCGAGCTGGAACCGGACCCGGCCGTGTCCATGGCCCAGGCGGGGCCGTTGCTGGAGCGGGCGGCGGAGTCGATCGCCCGGGACTTCCTGCGGCGCTGACGCGGAGCGCGACGTACGGAGGACGGCACGAGCCGACGTACGGAGCGGACGTTACGGGGACGGCACGGAGTCGACGTACGGAGCGGACGTGCGAGGACGGTACGGAGCGCACGTACAGAGCGGACGTGCGGAGGGGCCCGGGGACAGACGCCGGGCCCCTTCCGCGCGTCCCGTGCCCTGTGCCTCCGCGCCCCGTGCCTCGCGGGCTTCCGCGCCTCGGGCCCTGCGGGCTTCCGTGCCTCGGGCTCCGCGAGTCCCGGGTCCGTCCCGCGCCTCGCGCCTCCCGGGCCCGGCCCCGCCCCTCCGCGTCTCACGTCGGTCCGGACGACAGCCTCAGGACGTCCAGCGCCAGCACCAGGTCGACCAGCTCGCGCGGCCGTGACAGCGAGCGCGCGGTCAGCCGCTCCAGCCGCCGCAGCCGGTTGAACACCGTGTTGCGGTGGCACCGCAGCCGTACCGCCGCCCGCCCCACCGACCCGCCGCATTCCAGCCACGCCTCCAGCGTCCCCACCAGCACCGCACGCTCCGCCGGAACCAGCGCCAGCAGCGGACCGAACACCTCCGTGAGGAGCCGGGCGGACAGCTCCGGCCGGCTCACCAGCAGGGCCGTCGACAGCCGCTCGTCGAGCCGTACGACCTCCCGGGTGCCGGGCGCGCACGTCAGCAGCGCCGTGCCCGCGAGCCGCCGGGCCGCACCCAGCTCCGCCAGCGAGCCCACCACGGGACTCATGCCCCCCGGCCCCGCACCGCGCTCCGTGAGCCGCGCCACCGCCCCGGCCGCGCCCACCGCACCCAGCAGCACCACCACGACGTGCCCGTCCCCGTACCCGTTCTCGACCCCGTACCCGTCCCTGGAGTCGCACCAGTACCAGCGCGTCCCGTCCGCCTCCGCGCCCTCCGCCTCCGCGCCCTCCGGCACGGGCGCGGCCAGCACGACCACCGCGTAACGCCCTCGTACCGGCAGCCCGAGGCCGCGCGCCGCACGCTCCACCAGGTCCGGCGGGGCCCCGCCCGCCAGCAGCGGGCCGAGCAGCGCCCCGTACCGCGTTCCACGCCGCATCCGCCGCTCCGTCCCCGGGTCCGGGCGTACCTGATGACCGATGAGGATGCCACCGGCCGGCCGGGCGGGCGCCCGCCCGTACCTGTGTCTGTGCAGGTGCACAACGAGGCCCCTCGTTCGCTGGTCGCCCGCATCGAGTCGGTCCCGCGCCGTGGACGCACGCCCCGTCCGGTGCTGGTCTGTGGCACCACCCCCACCAACCAGCACGACAGACGAGGACAACACGACAAGGCGGAAGGAGGAGGACGCATGGCAACGCTAGAGATCCGCGCGCTGTCCGTCGGCTACGGCCCGGTCCGCGCGCTGCGCGACATCTCCGTCGATGTGCCGGACGGCGGGATCACCGCCGTGCTCGGCGGCAACGGCGCGGGCAAGACCACGCTGCTGCGGGCCGTGTCGCGGACCCTCGGCTTCCACCGCGGGACGGGCACCGGCACCATCCGGTTCGACGGCCGCCCCCTGGAGGGGCTGCGGCCCGCCCAGGTGGTGGCCGCCGGAGTGGTCCAGGTACCGGAGGGCCGGCAGGTCTTCGCCCGGATGACGGTGGCCGACAACCTGCGGGCGGGCGCCCTCGGGGCGCGTGGCGGGCGCAAGGAGACGAGTGCCGCACTGGCCCGGGTGCACGAGCTGTTCCCGGTGCTCGCCGACCGCGCGCACCAGCGGGCCGGGCTGCTGTCCGGCGGCGAGCAGCAGATGCTGGCGATGGGCCGGGCCCTGATGGCGGGGCCACGCCTGCTCCTGCTGGACGAGCCCTCGCTCGGCCTCGCCCCGCTGATGGCGGCCAGGATCGCCGAGACCGTGCGGGAGATCAACGCGAGCGGCACCTCCGTCATGCTCGTCGAGCAGAACGCGGCCATCGCGTTGCGGCTCGCCTCCACGGCGTACGTCCTCGATGTCGGCGAGGTCGCCCTGTCCGGTCCCGCCGGCGAACTCGCCGCGTCCGACGAGGTGCGCCGCCGCTACCTCGGCGTCGTCGACGAGGACGCGGCGGCGGACACCGACCCGGCCGCCCGGAGCAGCCGCACCCTGAGCAGGTGGTCCGCATGACCACCACCACCGCGACGGCCTCCGCGCACAGCACCACGGCCGCCCTCGCCGTGCGGGACGTCACCGTCCGCTTCTCGGGGCTCACCGCCCTGGACGGTGTCTCCTTCACCGTCGAACCCGGCAGTGTGCACGCCGTCATCGGGCCCAACGGCGCGGGCAAGTCCACCTGCTTCAACGTGCTGTCCGGCGTCTACCGCGCCACCTCCGGGCACGTCCGGCTCGGCGACACCGAACTCACCGGACTCCCGCCGCACACCATCGCGGACCTCGGAGTCGCGCGCACCTTCCAGAACCTGGCGCTGCCCCCGCACGCGACCGTCGCCGACAGCCTCCTGCTCGGCCGCCACCGGCTGACCCGCTCCGGGTTCCTCGCCACCGGCCTGCGGCTGCCCCGTGCCGCCCGCGAGGAACGACGCCACCGCGACCGGGTCCGGGAGATCGCCGAATTCATCGGCCTGGGCAAGGAGTTGGAACGTCCGGCGGGATCACTGCCGTACGGAAAGCAGAAGCTCGTCGAGCTCGGCCGCGCCCTGTGCATGGAGCCGAAGGTCCTGCTGCTGGACGAGCCGATCGCCGGGATGACTGCGGACGAGCGCCGCCGCACCGCCGCCGTCGTGGCCGACGTACGCGACAGCCTCGGCATCTCCATCGTGCTGGTCGAGCACGACATGGGAGTGGTGATGCGGCTCGCGGACGCGGTGACCGTACTCGACTTCGGACGCAGGATCGCGGGCGGCACACCCGCCGAGGTCCAGAACGATCCGGCCGTCGTCCAGGCCTACTTGGGAGCACCTCAATGACCACGACTCTCGAACTCCTCCTCGGCGGCCTGTCGATCGGTTCGGTCTACGCACTCATCGCGCTCGGGTTCGTCGTCATCTTCAAAGCCACCGAGGTCGTCAACTTCGCCCATGCGTCCCTGCTGTTGGCGGGCGGTTACGTCACCGCCGTACTCCACGACGACATCGGGTTCTGGCCCGCGCTGCTCGTCGGGATCGCGGGGGCGGCGGCCGTCGGGGCGGCCATCGAGTTCTTCGTGATGCGCCGCTACCGGGGCAGCGACCACAGCGTCCTGGCCATCGTCACCATCGGCGTCGACATCCTCCTGATCACCGAACTCACCCGCCGGATGGGCACGGACGTGCTCGCCCTCGGAGACCCCTGGGGCAACCAGGTCGTCTCCATCGGCGGCATCACCCTCGCCCAGACCCGTATCGCCGCGTTCCTCGCCGCCGGGCTGCTGATCACGGTGTTCCTGCTCGCCTTCCGCTACACCTCGTGGGGCGTGTCGATGCGGGCGGCCGCCGAGAACCCGCAGACGGCGGCGCTCATGGGCATCAAGCTGGGACGGGTGTCGCTCGCCGCCTGGGCGGTCGCCGGGGCCCTCGCCGCCGTCGCGGCCCTCTTCCTCACCGTGTTCCCGACCCCGGGCCTCGAACGCGCCACCTCGCTCGCCGCGCTCAAGGCGTTCCCCGCCGCGATCCTCGGCGGACTCGACTCCACCACCGGGGCACTCGCCGGCGGACTCATCGTCGGCGTCACCGAGTCCCTCGCCACCGGCTACCAGAGCGACCTCGCCTTCCTCGGCCGGGGCATCGGCGATCTGGCGCCCTACCTGGTGATGGTGGCGGTCCTGCTCATCCGGCCCGCGGGGCTCTTCGGCACGAAGGAGCTGGCCCGTGTCTGACGCCACCGCCTCCGACACCACCGCCGAAGCAGCCCCCGAAGCCCCTGCCGCCCCCGCACGCGGCGGCGGCGCGGAGAGCCTCACCGACCGGCTGCGCAGGCCTCGTACGTACGCCGTCCTCATCGGCTCCCTCCTGCTCCTCGTCCTCCCCTTCTACCTGGAGCGCTTCTGGCTCCAGGCCGGACTGTTCGCGATGGCGGCGGCGATCGGCGCCATCGGGCTCAACATGCTCACCGGCGCCACCGGACAGCTCTCCATGGGCCACGCGTTCTTCCTGGCCGTCGGCGCGTACGGCTACTGCATCCTGGCGGGCGAGAGCAGTACCGAGAACGGGCACACACTGACCGGACTCGGACTGCCCACCTGGCTGGCCGCGATCCTCGCCGTGCTGCTCGCCGGAGCGGCGGGCGGGCTCTTCAGCCCCATCGCCGGCCGGCTGCGCGGCGCGTACCTCGGTATCGCGACGCTCGCGCTGATCTTCATCGGGCAGCACGTCCTGTTCAACGCGGGCTCGCTGACCGGTGGTTACAACGGCCGGGCCGTACCTCCCCTGTCGCTGTTCGGCTTCACCTTCGACGACACCGAACTCGTCGTCGCCGCCGTGCCGTTCGGCTCCTCGGAGAAGCTCTGGTACGTGGGCCTGGCCGCGCTCCTGCTCAGCGCGCTGTTCGCCCGGGGTGTGCTGCGCGGCCGGCCCGGACGGGCCATGAACGCCATCCGCGACCACCGGATCGCGGCCGGGGTGATGGGCGTGCCGGTGGCCCGCTACCGGGCCGGCGTCTTCGTCCTGTCCTCGATGTACGCGGGCCTCGCGGGCGTCCTGCTCGCCCTGGTCTTCCAGCGGACCGTGCCCGAGTACTTCGGCATGATCCTGTCCCTCGAATACCTCGCCATGATCGTCATCGGCGGGCTCGGCAGCGTCGCGGGCGCGGTGATCGGCGCCGCCTTCGTCTCCCTGCTCCCGCAGGTGTTCACGCACTACAGCGACTCCCTCCCGCTGGTCTCCGCCCCCGGAACGGGCGGGCTGGCACCCGGTGAGGCGTCCCGCTATCTGTACGGCGCCGCGGTGGTCGCGGTGGTCCTGTTCCTGCCCGGCGGCCTCGCCCGCCTCGGCCTCGTACGTACGAAGAAGCCGAAGGCTCCGAAGCAGCCGGCCGTTCCGAAGCAGCCGGCGGCTCCGAAGCAGTCAGCGGCTCCGAACAATCCAGGGGAGAAGTCATGAAACCGAGAGTGCTCACGGCCGTGGTCGCGACCCTCGCCGTCACCCTCGTCGGGTGCAGCGGCAAGGCCACCGACGGAAAGGCGGACGAGCAGGACAAGGCCGGGATCAAGACGGGTCCCGGGGTCTCCTCCTCGACGATCTCCCTCGGCGTGCTGACCGACATGACCGGTGTCTACGCCTCACTCGGCAAGAGCGTCACCCAGGCGCAGCAGCTGTGGGCGAAGCAGACGAACGACGAGGGCGGCATCTGCGACCGGAAGATCGAACTGACGGTCCGCGACCACGGATACGATCCGCAGAAGGCGATCACCGCGTACACCGAGCTGGAGCCGGAGGTGGTGGGCTTCGCCCAGTTCATCGGCTCCCCGTTCGTCGCCGCCGTCGAGCAGCGCATCGACGGCAAGGACAAGGGCCTCGTGCTGCCGCAGGCCTGGTCGGCGAACCTGCTGGGCTCCCCGTACATCCGGGTCATCGGCGCCACGTACGACGTCGAGACGATCAACCTGATCGACTATCTCCTCGCCGAGAAGCGCATCGCGAAGGGCGACAGGATCGGTCACGTGTACTTCGAGGGCGACTACGGCGAGAACGCGCTCATCGGCTCGAAGCACGCGGCGAAGGAGGCCGGTCTCACCGTGGTCGAGCAGAAGATCAAGCCGACCGACAACGACATGACGGCCCAGGTCGCCGCCCTCAAGCAGGCCGGGGTCAAGGCCGTGATCGTCAGCGCGGGCCCCCGCCAGGCGGCCTCGCTCGTCGGCGTCGCGGCGGCCACCGGCTTCGACGTCCCGGTCGTCGGCAACAACTCGGCTTTCGCCCCGCAGCTGTTGAAGACCCAGGCAGGCCCCGCCCTGCTCAAGGACTACTACGTCGCCGCCTCCACCCTGCCCATCGGAGACCCGGGCGACGGCCCCGCCAAGCTCGCGAAGGAGTACGCCGCCCAGTACCCGAAGGACGTGCTCGACAACGGCGTCGTCGCCGGCTACACGGCGGCCTCCCTGTTCGGCGAGGCGCTGTCCAAGGCGTGCGACGACAAGGACCTCACCCGCGAGGGCGTCGACAGGGCGCTGCTCACGATCAAGGGGTACGGGAGCGAGTTCGGGGTGTCGCACGACTTCTCGGACCCGAAGGCGCCGTCCACCCGGGAGAGCATCATCATGAAGCCGGACGCCAAGGCCCCCGGCGGCCTGAAGGTGGTCCGGCCGGCCGAGGTCGCCGCCGAGGCCGAGTCCTTCACCCCCGGTTCCTGATCCTCTTCCCCGTCCCGGTGGAAGGCGTACGGGCGGCTCGGCCCGTACGCCTTCCGGCGCCGTCGGGATCTCCGTCGGCACCGGCCCGGTTCGGACCTTCCGCCGTCCCTCCCGACGTACCGGATGCGGCCCCGCCCCACGCGGAGGCCGTGTCGACGACCGCCGGGGCCCGGTCCACCCCGCCCCGGGCCCCGAGTCCGTCCGGCACCGCCCGACGCGGCCGGCGCCACTGGCCGGCCCCGGTCCGTACCGTGAAGCGGCGATGCGCGGTTGCGGCCGTCCCACCACCTGGCGGACGAGCCGCGAACGACGGCGGCAACGGCGCGGCCCGCCCCCGGAGTTCAAAGACCTGACGCTTCGACAGATCGGCACCCATGATCGGCTTCAAGCCGCACGGACCTCACGTCACGTGAGGCGGCCTCTACGCCTTGACGGGTCCGGCCGTCCTGGCAGCCTTTCGGCCCTGTTCTCCCGAAGCTGCGGCGAAGTGACAAGTAGCTCCCTGTAATCAGGGTGACGCCCTGTCAGGGGCAGTGAGGCGGGGTGCGGGGAGTTCGCCAACCTGGAGGGCGGCGAAGTCGGCGTGGGCCTGCTCGACGGCCTCGGGGTACGCCTCGCGCTTGGCGTGCTCGGCGAGCGCCCGGTAGATGCTCGCGACGGAGGGGTTCCGGCCCTGGGGCCAGCGGAACAGTCAGTATCGGTGAGATTGATCTTGGTTGCCTGACCACCCGTGTGTGCCGGGGGGATCAACAAAACAGGCGGCTCTCGGCCGTGGACGCCGTCCGTCCCAGGGTGTTCAGCAGGTGCGCGGTGACGTCCTTGGTGCTGGTCTTGCCGGCCGACCCGGTGATGGCGATCACTGTGGTCCTCGTCGGCAGGCGCCTGATGAGCTCGGCGGCCAGACGGCCCAGCGCTGTTCGAACATCGTCCACGACGATGGTCGCCACGCCCAGTTCGCGTTCGGCGAGCACGGCCACGGCGCCGGCAGTGACAGCGGCTTGCGCATACGCCACCCCGCTTTGCTCCTCATCGCCCTCAATCGCGGCGAACAGGCCGCCTGTCACCACTTCGCGTAGGTCACAGCAGACAGGCGCGGTCACGACAGCATCGCCGTCGCAGCCGTCGGACAACTTCCCCGCCAACACGAACGCGATGTCCCGCAACGTCATCCTCAGCACTCGCACACACTTCCACCCGATTGCCCTGGATATCTAGGGTGCTTCGGAGGTTGTGAGGCATATGAGGCAGGTGGTCTGAGAACCATGTGCCTCATCGATATCCATGGGTTGTTGAGGCACGTTCGGCACGTCCGGTGGGTCCGGGTCGGGCTTCTGGCGAGTGTTCCGGTCAAGAACGTTTCGCTCATGCCGCTGCTCTCCGCCGGCATGTGGGCGCCGGTGGAGAGCAGCGGTGGTGCGTCGGATGGGTCAGGGGCAGGTGACCAGGATGATGGAGATGGCGGTGCAGGTGGCGCTGGCGGTGTCGTTGGCGGGGTTGGGGTCGGTGGGTGCGGAGACGGTGCGCAGCCCGGTGACCTTGACCTGGCCGAGGGTGAGCAGGCTCAGCGGGACGCGGAACGTCTTGTTGACGCCGGCGCCGTTGGCGATGGCGTCGTAGGCGCAGGTCACCGTGGTGGCGGCGACGGTGCAGCCGGCGGACAGGTTGGTGGCGGTCGCGCCTGGCGGGAGTTTCGCGGTCAGGGTGGCGGAGGTGACGGCGCCGGGGCCGGTGTTGTAGGCGGTGAGGGTGTAGGACAGGTAGGGCACCAGGAGGCCCAGGTGCGGCTGCGCGGTGAGGTTGACGTCGATATCCGCGGGCGGAACCAGGTAGGTGTACTGGTCGGCCGGCGTGGTCGCGCTGGTGCCGCCGGGGGTGGTCACCTGGACGTCGACGGTTCCGGCGGCATGGGCGGGAGACGTGGCCGTGCAGGAGGTCGCCGCGCAGCTCACGCCGGTGGCGGGGGTGCCGCCGAAGGTGACGGCGGTGGCATCGGCCAGGTCGGTGCCGGTGATCGTCACGGCGGTGCCGCCCGCGGTCGGGCCCGAGGCCGGGCTGATCGCGGTGACGGCCGGTGCGGGCGTGACGGTCGCGAGGCGCAGGACATCGAGGGTGGCGCTGCGCGTGTTGGCGACGTAAGCGAGGGTGCCGTCCGGGCTCACCCCGACACCGTAGGGGCCGCTGCCGATGGGGGCGTTCTCGGTGACGGTGTTGGTGGCGGTGTTGATCACCGCCAGAGAGTTGCTGGAGAAACTGGTCACATACGCGGTCGCGCCGTCAGGGCTGAACGCTGCACCGATCGGGTTGCCCGCCGTGGTGATCGTCGTGGCGACAGTGAGGGTGGCCGGGTCGACGACGGACAGGAAGTTGTCGTTGGAGTGGCTGATGTGGGCCGCCCCGGTCACGGGGTTGACCGCGACCGCGAACGGCTGGTCGCTCAGTGCCACAGTCGCGGTCACGGTGAGAGCGGCGGTGTCGATGACGCTCAGCGTGTTGTCGCCGTGGTTGGTGGCGTAGGCCCGCGCTCCGTCCGGGCTGAGGGCGACGTCCTGCGGGAACGGGCCGACGGTGACCGACCCGGTGACCGTGTTGCTGGCGGTGTCGATGACCCGGACCGACCCGTTGGGGTAGGCGGAGTCGGAGACGTAGACCCGGGTGCCCGCCGCGTTGACCGCGATTCCTGTCGGGTCGCTGAACCCGCCGACGGTGGCCGTCACCGTGTTGGTGGCGGTGTCCACGACACTGACCGTTCGGCTGCCGCGGTTGGCGACGTACAGGCGCGTGCTGTCGGGGGTGACCGCGATCCCGCCCGGGCTGTTGCCGACCGTGATGGTGGCCCCGACAGTGTTGCTGGGCGTGTTCAGGACGGTGACGGTGGTCCCGGCGGGATTGTCGTTGGGACCGCTGCCGTTGCTGACGTAGACGTGAGCGCCGTCCGGCGCCACGGCCACTTCCTGCGGGTTCGCCCCGGTCGGCTCACGTCCCGGTACGAGCCCGGGGTGCGGTCGAAGGCGTGGTTGAAGATCAAGATTCACCATCTCGCCGACGTCGTGATCGGCGGATGGGCCCCTGGGCGTGGCCGGCTGAACGGACTGCCCGGCGCGGTTCTCGTCGGGGAGCGGCGCGAGGGACTGCTGCACTACGCGGGCAACGTCGGTACCGGGTGGAGCGAGGCCGAACGTGCCCGCCTCGCCGAGCTCCTGCGGATCGCGGCCGCCGATCACTGCCCCTTCGCCGAGGTCCCGCCGGTCGCCGGGGCACGGTGGGTACTCCCCCGGCTCGTCGGCGAAGTCCGCCACTCGACCCCGCACCCGTACCGGACGCCTGCGCCACCCCTCCTGGCACCGACTGTGCCCCGACCTCGCCCCCGGCGACCTCACCTGATCCCGCGGAGGCACCGCGCGGGCCGGATTCTGGTCCGTTCGGGCCGGATGCGTCTCCGCCCGGCAGCGCTGTGACTGAGCGCGGTACCTGGCCTTGATGGCCAACTCCGGTGCTCAACCTCGCGACAGGCGAGGGCGGGCAACGGCTGTCTAAGCCTCGCCGCATCTGTGCGCCGGATTCCCTTCGTCGTCAGTCACACAGCTGACCTTCCGTGGCAGAGGCAGCCTGGACATGTGACAGAACCATGCGGCGGTGCGCGAGATCGACGTCGATGATCTTCGCTGTGAGGACGTCGCCGACCTCGACGAGGCCCCTGGACGATGCATTCAGCTCGCTGGTGGGCACGAGCCCCTGGAAGCCGTCCTCTCGGTCCTCGATGCGGACGAAGACGCCGAACGGCACGATGTTGGTGACCGGCCCCATAACCACCTGGCCGACCCTCCGCGCTACCTGCGGCCACGGGTCTTCCTGCGCTCCTCGGAGCGACAGCGGCACCCGTTCCCGGACCATGTCGACATCGAGGACCTCAGCTGTGACCTCCTGGCCGACGTTGACGACGTCCGACGGGTAGTCGAAGGGACGCCAGGACAACTCCGGAATGTTGATCATCGCGGTGAGCCGCCCATGTCCACGAAGGTGACGCCGAAGCTGGCGATGGTCGTCACTGTCCCAGTGACGACCTGGCCGCGCCGCAAGGTCTTGAGGAACGCCCAGTCCCGGTCGCTGGGCGTCGGTTCGGTCTGCCAGCGAGCGCGCAGAACGCCGTCGCTGTCGGGCAGCACAGCGGTGAACAGCGGGAGATCCTCACCGGCATACAGGGAAACGACGCCGGCAGCACGCGCGCTGGTGAGCTGGGAGGTCACCGCCTCGAACTGGGTCTCGTCGACGACCGTGCTCGTGATCTGACCGTCCTCGTCCTCCCAGACGATCTCCACGAGGCCTTCGTCGGGCAGAGCGGCCACGGCCTGGTCGACGGCGGTGAGCAGGTCCGGCCGGACTGCCAGCTGCGCGCGTGGAGCCAGTTGGGCGCGCACGGTCTCGATGTTGCCGCGGCTCAGGCGGTGCCACCGGGAGGCGTTGCCAGCGAAGACCTCCTCCAGGAACACCGCGCAGTGGGCACTGACGGTCCACTGCAGGCGGGCTCAGAAGTCGGCGTCGGCCGGCCGCTGCACGTACGCCGGGTCGTCGGGGGCGAAGTCGTACGGTGAGGCGTCCACGCGTTCCGGGAACAGGCCGAGCGTGCGGGTACGGGCCGGTGCGGGTTCGCAGGGCAGCTTGCTGCCGATGTAGAGGTACTGGTCCCACCCGACGTGCACGGCGACCAGGCCGAGGAGATTGGTCCCGGTCGCTGTCAGAGGTCGCCGGGCGTCGTATTCGGACAAGCCGTCGAGCTTCCAGAGCAGCGCCGCGCGGTCCCGCCGCAGTCTCCCGTGCAGGTGGTCCTTCGCGAACTCATCGATCATGCGGCATGAGCCTGCCATGGGCTGCTCGTGGTCTCAAGATCCCGTACGTGGTCCGCAACGGCCGGCAGAGCCGATGCCCGGCCATGGCCGCCGCCCTGGACGTCGACCGACGCGCCGACCGCCGCCTGCCCGCTGCCGACGACCTTCCTGTGGTCGATCTCCGCTCCGACCGGCACGAGAACCCCATCGAGACCACACGCCGGCCCCGCTGACCGGCAGGAATCAGGATGACGAGGCATTAACGCAGATCAGGCACCTGTTGTCTGAGGGCTGCAACAGCCGCGTCGGTTTCTGCGGAGCGCTGTTCGTTGGTCACGGCGATGGTCGCGCGTCCCTGCCAGTAGCGGTCCTCGACCCGGACGATTCGCACGCCGGCCGGAGCGGAGGGGGCCGCCATGCCCGGCAGCAGACAGACCCCCAGGCCGGCAGCGACCATGCCCAGGCGCGTGGACCAATCGCGCGCCTGATGGGCGACTGTCGGCTGAACGAGGGTGGGCCAGGCACCGTAGTACGGGGCGTCACCGGCAGCGCTTTCGACGATCCAACTGTCGTGGCGCAGTTCGTCGGCCCGCACCAGGGGCCGAGTGGCCAACGGGTGATGCCGGGGCAGGGCGACACGTAGATCGTCTTCCATGAGGGTCTCCTGGCGCAGCCCGTCGAGGTCATGCTCCTGCGGCCCGGCACACACACCCACGACGGCAATGTCCAGACGGTTGGAACGTAGCTGCCGCAAAAGGCTGGGCGTTGAATCCTCCACGAAGCCGACGGTCACATGGGGGTGCTCGTCCGCGAGCTGCGCGAGGGCACGCGGAACCAGAGCTGCGGCCGCGGCCGGGATCGCGCCGATCGTCACAGAGCCCGTGATGTGCCGGCGCCGTGCGCCGACCTCACGCATGGCGGCGTCGAGGCCCGACAGCACATCGGCCGCGTGCCGTACGAACGCCACGCCGGCCTCCGTGGGTGCCACCCCGCGTGCCCTCCTCTCGAAAAGGGCTGCGCCCACGGCTGATTCGACAGCTTTCACCTGCCGGGATACGGCCGATTGCGTGTAGCCGAGAGAAGCCGCCGCTTCGCTGAAGGAGCCCGTCGCAGCGACTTCGCGCACTACCCGAAGCCCAACGAGAGTCACATCCGCCATGCCCTGCACCCTACAGCCAAGGTATTCCCACATCGCATACCTGATGTGCTCAACGATCATTTGTGCGCACAGCTGAGGTCATGCACGCTGGGTCCCACCTGCCGGCCACCAACCACCAGAATTCGGAGATGCGTGATGGACGACGCGCGGAAGAGGGAAATCGTCGAATACTTCCTGAGCCTCTACGCCAAGGGGCGGTGGGGAGCGGCCGACGACACGGAGCCGCTGGACCAGCTCTTGGGCTGTCTCACCGACGACGTCGAGTGGTGGATGAGCGGGGCTCCGGGAGACGGCTACATCACCAAGGACGAGTTCCGCACCATGCTCAAGCCGCTCGACTCCATCACCGACGGTCCGCTGGTCATCACGCCCACCGCATGGACCATTCAGGGCCCTCGGGTCGCCGTGGAGGCGTACTCGACAATGAAACTGAAGAACACACGCGACTATCGCAATCAATATCACCTCCTCTTCGAGATCGACGGCGGAAAGATCAGCAAATACCACGAACACCACGACACCGCGCACGTGAACAGCGCCATGTGGGCGGGCTGACGTTTCACAATTCGGTGTGAGCGACGAGTGCGTGAGCTGATATTCGTCTCGATTACGGGACGGCACGTGATCAGGGGGGTAAGTCCCTACGGCTGTCGGATCAGCGTGACCTGGGCGGCTCAGGAACTCGCGGGTCCGTCCTGGCTTCCTCGGCCGGCGGTGTCGAGGAGCAGTCGTGCCGCCACCATCGCCCCATCGGTGCGGACCGCCCCGGCCATGGCCTTCGCCCGGCTGCCGGTTTCCGGGTCCAGGGCTGTCCTGAGCGCGGCCGACAGGGACCGCACGGTCAACACCGGGCCGTCGTGGGCTACGCCGATGCCCAGCTCGGCCACCCGGGCGGCCCAGTACGGCTGGTCCGCCAGCTGGGGCACCACCACCTGCGGAGCGCCGGCCCGAGCGGCCGTCGTCGTCGTACCCGCACCGCCATGGTGCACGACGGCGGCCACTCGTTCGAACAGCTGCTGATGGTTGACCTCGCCGACGGCGAAGCAGTCGTCCCGGTCGTCGATGAGACCCAACTCCGCCCAGCCGCGCCCGACGAGGACCCGGCGGCCCTGCGAGCGGACCGCCTCGATGGCCACCCGGCCCGCTTCCTCACCTGCGCGCACGGCCATGCTGCCGAACCCCACGTACACGGGCGGCGCGCCGGCATCCAGGAAGGCCACCAGCTCCGCCGGGAGCGGCCGCTCGTCGGGCAGCGCCCACGCGCCGGTCTGTACGACGTCGAGGTCCGCCGTCTCCAGCCACGGGTCCAGCACCGGGTCCGTCGCCAGCCACGGCCGGTCGCCGAAGGCGTAGTCGCGGACGTTGTCCACCGGGGGCAGGCCGGCCGACGCCCGGGTGGTGTTCAGCGCCTCACCGAACAGCGCGTCGATGCTCCGGGCGTCCAGCTCCCACAGCGCCCGGTTGTCGGTCACTTCCGGCGGGAACGGCCGCCCGGGGTAGGCCAGCGGAGGGCGCCTCGGCGAAGGCAGGGTCAGCTGCTGGAAGATCGCGGACACATAGCCGATGCCCAGCTTCTCGGCCACCGACCGCGCACCGGCGATGGCCGGCATCGCCCCCGTCGCCACCAGTACGTCGCACCCCTGTGCCGCCGCGGGCATCACCTGCCACTGACTGGCGATCAGTTCCGCCGCGCGCTGCGGCAGATTGCCCGGCGACGGCGGCGGAGCCGCTGTCGTCAGCGCGCGGGCCGACTTCCCGACACCCACCACGGACACACCGACCCCGGCCAGCCGCTCCGCGAAGTCCTCGTCCGGCGGCGCGCACACCCGCACCTCCGCGCCGAGCTCCCGCAACCGCACCGCGAGCCCCACCAGCGGTTCGACGTCCCCACGCGACCCATATGTCGACAACAGCACACGCACTTCGTGAATCTCCTCTTTCGATGGTTTCCGGGCCGGGCCGACCGTGCCGCGCTACCGGGCCCAGGGCAGTTCACGGGTGCCCTCGGCGCCGGGAACGGAGGCGATCCCGTCCGAGCGCATCGAGACGTGGACCTCGGTCTGTTCCGGGGCGTGGATCCGGCGGAGGCGGCCGGGCGGCAGGATCAGGGCGTGATCACGATCACGGCGGCGCTCTCGTCGTCGGCCCGGTCGGCGGTGGCGTCGGCGTTGGCGTCGGCGGTGGTCGCCCATTCGACGAGCTGGACGACGACACCGTTCGGGTCGGTCATCTGGAACAGCCGCTCGCCCCACGGCTCTTCGCGCAGCGGCATCGTGATGGGGGCGCCCGCCGCACGCAGCCGGGCCTCCTCCGCCGTGAGGTCGGCGACGGTGAGCGCCAGGATCAGACCGGACGCCCGCTGGTCGCGCTGTTCGGGCGGAAGGACGTCCGTACCTCCGCGCAGCAGGACGACGTCGACGGCGGCGTCCCCGCGCGTCAGGGACACGAAGCCGTCATCGGCCATGGCCACCTCGTAGCCGAGGTGGCTGCACAGGAACGCGCGGGAGGCGTCCACGTCGGCGACGGTCAGGGAGAGGGTGGAGGAGGAGACGTTCATGAGAGGCCCTTCGCGAAGCGAGTGATGGTGAACCCCGAGTCGAAGCACCGTGTGCTGACGGGGAGGAAGTTCGCCGGGGTGAAGGGACCGTCGAACAGGGGGATGCCGGTTCCGATGACCATGGGGTGACGCTTGATGATCAGTTCGTCGATCTCGTCGCGCAAGGTGGCCGCCAGTTTTCCGCCGCCGCACAGCCAGATGTCCATGCCGTCCTGCTCCTTGAGCGTCCGAACGAGCGCTGTGGGGTCGTCGACGACGGTCACCGCCGGATCGGGGCTGATGAGCGTGCGGGAGACCACGTACTGCTTGAGGTGGCCGTACGGGCTGGTCCACCCCAGTTTCAGGCCCGGGGCGTAGGTCGCGCGGCCCATGATGACGGCGTCGAACCGCTCGGCGGACCGGTCGGCGATGCCCAGCGGTTCCCGTGCGGGTGTGGGCATGGTCTCGGGGAAGTCCGCCAGGATCGCCGCGGATTCCTCACCGCCGAAGGGGAAGAAGTCGTACTGGCCGTCGGGACCGGCGATGTAACCGTCCAGGGTGGCGGCGATGTAGTAGATCAGCTTGCGCATGGACTCTCGCTCCTTCGGTACGGACGGGGCACGGGTACGGGCTCGGGTACGGATCACGTGGTGGGCACGTCGAGCTGGAACTCGCGGGTGCGCCGGTAGGAGCGGAACCCCAGCCGGTGGTTGACCGCCAGCATGTGGACGTTGTCGTCGGCGTTGTCCGTCTCGATCTCGACGACGTCGGGGTACTCGGCGCGCAGCCGACGTGTCATGGCGGCCTTGACCCACAACCCCAGGCCGTGGCCGCGGTGTTCGGGCACGACCGCCGTGTCGTACTGCTGGACGCGCGGCGCCGCTCCCCGGGGAATCAGGATCTCGGTGTAACCGGCCATGGCGCCGCCGTCGTGGACGGCGGCCACGGTCAGCAGCGTGTCCCCGCGGTCGGCGATCACCGCGGCCATGGCGCGAACGCGGTCCGCGTCCCACGCCACACTGCCGTAGTCCAGGTCTCCGACGGGCATGTCGTTCATCGCGCTCTTGGCCGCGGCGAAAGCGTCGGCGAGGCCGTCGGGAACCGTACCGGTCCAGCCGGTCAGCCGGTAGCCGGGGTGCTCGGCATCGGCGATCCGGAACAGGTCGTCGGCCCGGTCCGTCTCGTCGAGGCGCAGCATGAGGTGGCTCAAGGCCAGTGCCCGGCGGAAACCCCGCCGTTCGCTGAACGCTTCGCCCGGACTGTCGGCCGCGGCTGTGGCGATCAGGCTGCGCCGGTTCTCGGCGCGGCAGGCTGCCACGACCGCGGACAGCAGGCGGGAGCCGGTGCCCAGGCGGCGGTGTGCGGGGGCGATGTGGAGTTCCAGTTCGGCCAGGTGCTCCTGGCCCGGGGAGGTGAACACCCGCAGACCGGCGACTCCGGCCGGGACGCCGTCCGCACCGGTGGCCAGCCAGGCCAGCCGGTGGCTGCCCAGGGCGGGCCGGGTGAGCTGGGCGTGGATCTGTCCGGGGTCGGGAATCGGCACTCCTGGCAGGTCGTGGGCCATCGAGGCCGCGACGACCTGATGCCACGCGCCGGCTTCGGCGGCCGAAACGCGCTGGAGCGGATTGATGCGTACTGATGTGGGCAAAGTGATGGCCTTCGTGATCGGGTCGGTCGTACTTCGGGACGGCGTGTCGTAGGTGTGCTCTCGTCGGCCGAGGCACCGCAACGAAGGGGCTTGGAGGGGGGTTCGGACGGCGGGCTCGGACGGGCTGGGGTGGCCCGGTTCAGGCGGCCGGGCTCCGGCCGAGTCATCGTGTTCGCGTTCTCTCAGTCGGTGTGGCGTACGAGCGGCCAGTCGATGTCGACACGGGCGGCCGTGGCAAGGTAGTTGGTGAACACGTTGAGAGCGACATGGGCGATGACCTCGACGATCTGCCCGTCGGACAGGCCGGCGCGCCGGGCCGCGGTCAGCTGCTCGTCGGCAAGGGTTCCGCGGTCACGGACCGTCGCGGCGGCCAGCTCCAGGACAGCGGCGGTCCAGGGGCTGTCGGCCTCGCCCCGGCGTGCGCGGGTGGCCTCGGCCGCACTCAGCCGGGCTGTCCTGGCCCCGCGGAAGGTATGCACGGACAGGCAGTAGTCGGACCCGTTCTCCTGCGCCACCAGCAACGCGATGCTCTCGCCCACGTCAGCCGACAGGGTTCCCTCCGTGCTGAGGGCGGTGACGGCGGCCAAGTACCCCTTCAGTACGGCCGGGCTGTTGGCCATCACCCGGGCCAGGTTGGGAACGACGCCCAGGGTCTGATGCGTGGCGGTGAACAGAGCTGCGGCTTCACCGGTCGCGATCTCCGGTTCGACGGTGTGGAGTGCTGGCATGCCGGCAACCTTGCCCGTTGATCTTGATACATTCCCGATGCTTCCTCGATGCACGCAAGGGCGACCCCTGGAGTGACGGCATGCGGTTCACGATCCTCGGCCCGGTGGAGGCCCTGGCTCCCGGCTCGGACGCGCCCGGACTGGCGCCCCGCCATCGCGCCGTGCTCGCCTACCTGTTGCTGCACGCCGGGGTCGCGATCAGCACGGATCGCCTGATCGACGCGATGTGGGGGCCGCTGCCGCCGGACTCCGCCCGCGCGCAGATCCAGACCACGATCGCCGCGATCCGACGGATGCTGCGCGCCTTTGAAGCCGACCGGATGCTGGCCACCCGGCCGGCCGGGTACGTGATCACCCCCGAGCCGGGGCAACTCGACCTGGAGGAGTTCACCAGCCTGACCGCCAAGGCGCGGGCCGTCTCCGACGACCCGGAGGACACCGTGGACCGGATACGTGCCGCGCTGGCGCTGTGGCGGGGCGAGCCGCTGGCCGACATCACCGCCCCTTACGTCCAGAGCGCCAGAGCCCGTCTGAACGGGCAGAGGCTGACCGCCGTCGAGCGCCTGGCCGAGCTGGAACTGGCCCGGGGGCGGCACGACGACCTCATCGACGAACTGTCCCTCCATGTCGCGGCCAACCCCTTGCGGGAACGGATCAGCTGCCAGCTGATGCTCGCCCTGTACCGCGCCGGACGCCAGACCGACGCGTTGCACGTGGCAAGGACCTTCCGGGAGACCCTGGCCGAACAGCAGGGACTGGACCCCGGCCACGCGTTCGGCAAGCTCGAACAGGACATCCTGCGGGACGCCCCCGACCTGCGGCCGCCGGACACCGCGCCGACGAGACCGCCGGGCATCAACTTCCTGCCGTACGACGTCCCGGACTTCACCGGACGTGAGGACGAGCTCGACGGGCTGATCCGCCTGTGGTCGGGCAACAGCGGTGGCGTCGTGACGATTTCGGCGATCGACGGGATGGCCGGGGTCGGCAAGACGACGCTCGCGGTCCACGCGGGACACCGCCTCGCGGGACACTTCCCGGACGGACAGCTCTTCATCGACCTACAGGCACACACCGCCGGCCAGACACCGCTCGACGCCGGTACCGCACTCGAAGTGCTGCTGGGCCAACTCGGCGTACCCGCCCCGCACATACCTGCTACGGTCGCCGACCGCGCCGCGCTGTGGCGGTCCGAACTCTCCGGCCGTCGCGTGCTGGCCGTGCTGGACAACGCCCTCGGCGCCGACCAGATACGCCCGTTGCTGCCCGGAGCCTCCCGCGCCCTCATCCTGATCACCAGCCGGCGACGGCTGACCGACCTGGACGGGGCACACGCGATGTCCCTGGACGTACTGCCCGCCGCGGACGCCGTGGAGCTGTTCACGGCGATCGTCGGCGAACGGGCGGCCGCCGAACCCCTGGCCGTTCTCGATGTCCTGCAACTGTGCGGATTCCTGCCGCTGGCCGTCCGCATCTCCGCCGCCCGCCTGCGCCATCGCCCCCGCTGGACCGTCGCCCACCTGGCCGGCCGGCTCCGTGACCAGCGCCGCAGACTCGCCGAGCTGGCCACCTCGGAGCGAGGAGTGGCAGCGGCGTTCACGCTGTCCTACCAGCAGCTGACATCGGATCAGCAACGTATGTTCCGGCTGCTGGGGCTCCAGCCGGGCCGGGACATCAGCCCCGAGGCGGCAGCCGCGCTGGCCGACCTTTCGCCGGAGCAGGCCGAGACGCTCCTGGAAGACCTCCTGGACGCCCATGTCCTGACCCAGCATCAGTTCGGCCGCTACACCTTCCACGACCTGCTGCGCGAACACGCCCTCGCCACCGCGGCCGCCCACGAACCCCCCGACGCCCGGCGCGAGGCCCTGGGCCGACTGTTCCATCACTACCTCCACACCGCGAGCACGGCCGTCGACCACCTCTACCCCGAGGGCAAGAACCGCAGGCCACGCATCCCCACGCCGGACAACCCGGCCTCGCCCCCACAGGGCGAGGCCGAGGCGATCACCTGGCTGGACAGCGAACGCGCGAACCTCATGGCGACCGGCCAGTACGCGGCCGAGCACGACTGGCTCCCACACACCGGCCAACTGGCCGCCACCCTGCACCGCTACCTGCTGGGCCACGCCCACCAGGCCGACGCGCTGACCCTCCACGGCCTGGCCCTGCGCGCCGGCCGCCGGAGCGGGGACGCGGCCGCCGAAGCACACACGCTCCTCGATCTCGGCGAGGTGCACTTCTGGTGGCACGGCGCCTACGAGCAGGCGGCCGAGCACTACCGGCAGGCCCTGGGCCTCGCACGGGGGATCGCCGACCCGGGCGCCGAGGCCCGCGCCTGGCACAACCTCGGCACCCTCTCCACGCGCCGGCGGGAATACGACCGGGCACGCGACCACTACACGCAGTCCCTCGTGCTCTTCCGCGAGCTCGGCGACCGCAGTGGCGAAGCCAGATGCATGGCAGGCCTCGGCGTCATCCACGAACGCCAGGGGCGGTACGAGGACGCCCACGAGCATCATCGCCAAGCGCTGCACGTGCACCACGAGACGGGATCCCGCATCGGCGAGACCGTCGTGCTGAACAACATCGGGCTGCTGTACCAACGGCAGGGCCGCTACGACGAGGCCCGGCAGCATCACCGTCGCGCCCTGGAGCTGAGCCGCAGGTTCGACTTCCCCGGGGACGAGGCCGAGTCGCTCAACGCCCTCGCGGAAGCCGCCCGGTCCATGGGCGACCTCGCCAGGGCGGCGGCCGAACACGACACCGCGCTGACCCTCGCCCGTGAGTTCAGCTACCGCCCCGAGCAGGCCCGCGCCCACGACGGCCTGGCGCGCGTCCACCGCGACCTCGGCCGCATCGACCTCGCCCACGACCACGCCCGGCAGGCCCTTGACCTCTACACCGTCCTCGCCCTCCCCGAGGCCGAGGAGATCCGAACCTTCCTCACCGGGCTGCCGCCGACCGCGGATGTTCCAGAACCACTGAAGGCTTCCACCGCCGACCGGCCGTCCTGAACGCCATCAACCAGCGTCGGGGTGCGTACGGCGGGCCCCGCAGCCCCGCAGCCCCGCAGCCCCGCAGCCCCGAAGGCCTCGCCGCTGAGATCCTCGTGCGCGCTGTACGTGTCCGCGTCGCACGCCAGGATCGCAGGGGCCGGTGCGTGTACGGGCCCGGCCTCTCCCGTGCCCGGCCTCTCCCGTGCCCGGCCCCTGTCGTGCCCGGCCCATCAGCAGGGAGAACTCACCGGCCGGCATGCCGAGGGGGATGCGCCGGAGCCGTACGCCTGTGCACCCGATGGCCCGGAGCCGAGTCGGCTGCCGGGTGCCGTCCCCCTCCTGGTCAGGTCGGTGAAGAAGCGCAACTGACCGCAGATGCACGTCCGTTCATCGTCTGGGGTGGGCGGTCTGGAGGCGGCGTCCGATCCGGAGCGGACGCCCGGTCCGGATCGGACACCCGCTCCGGAGCGGACGCCCGGTCGGATTCGCCGTGGTGCGTCTCCCTGCGCGCGCCGGTGGGTGGCGCGCGGTCGTCGGGTGTCCGGGTGAAAGTCACCGGGGCGGCGGCGTTGTCCTCGGGTCGTCCGGATGTATAGCCTAAGCAATGGCATGTGACATTGCACTAGGGGGTGGCCATGAAAGTCGTAGTCGTTGGCGCGGGCATCGTGGGCGCCGCGTGCGCGTTCCACGCCGCCGCGGCGGGCCTCGACGTCACGGTTCTCGACCGGGGGCCCGTCGGCGCGGGCACGACCAGCCGGGGGGAAGGCAACATCCTCCTCTCCGACAAGGAGCCGGGACCCGAACTGGAACTGGCCCGGCTCAGCCGTGACCTGTGGGACGAGGCCGGGGAGGAACTCGGCCCGGATACCGTCGAATTCGAGGCCAAGGGCGGCCTGGTCGTCGCGAGTACGCCCGATGCCCTCACCGCCCTGCACGCGTTCGCCGTGCGCCAGGCGGCGGCCGGTGTCCGCACCGAACCCGTCGAACGTGTCGGCGACCTCGAACCGCACAGCGCGCCCGGCCTCCCCGGTGGCGTCCACTACCCGCAGGACGCCCAGGTGCAGCCCGTCCTCGCGGCGGCCGCACTGCTGCGGGCCGCCGTCCGGCGGGGCGCCCGGACGCACACCGGTGAGGCCGCCGCCGCGGTCACCGGAGCCGACGGCAGGATCACCGGAGTGCGCACCACCGACGGCACGGTGCTGCCCGCCGACGCCGTGGTCAACGCCGCGGGCACCTGGGGCGGCGAGGTCGGCCGCCGGCTCGGCGCCCCCGTCGAGATCCTGCCGCGCCGGGGCTTCGTCCTCGTCACCGAGCCGCTGCCGCCGATGATCCGGCACAAGGTCTACTCCGCCGACTACGTGGCCAACGTCGCCTCCAGCGACGAGGGTCTTGAGACCTCCTGCGTCGTCGAGGGCACCCGCGCGGGCACGATCCTGATCGGCGCCAGCCGCGAACGCGTCGGCTTCGACACCGCGATGAACCCGGCCGTGGTGGCGACGCTCGCCGCCCAGGCATGCCGCCTCTTCCCGTTCCTGCGCGGCGTCCACCTGATCCGCGCCTACCGGGGCTTCCGGCCGTACTGCCCGGACCATCTGCCGGTCATCGGCCCGGACCCCCGTGTCCCGGGCGTCGTCCACGCGTGCGGCCACGAGGGCGCCGGCATCGGCCTCGCCCCCGGAACCGGCGCCCTGGTCACCGCCCAGCTGCTCGGCCGCCCGTGGCGCGGCGCCGACCCGGCCGCCCACACCGGCCTTCTGCCCGACCGATTCCTTAACCCCGGAGGTGTGCCGAAGTGACCGCAGCGACCGTGTTCACCGTGGACGGCGAGCCGTTGCCGTTCGTACCGGGACAGACCCTGGCCGCCGCGCTCGTCGCCTCGGGCCGGGTCGCCTGGCGGACCACCAGGGGCGGGCAGCGGCCCCGGGGGATCTTCTGCGGGATCGGCGTCTGTTACGACTGCCTCGTGACCGTCGACGGAGCGGACGGGCAGCGCGCCTGCCTGGTGCAGGCCCGCGCGGGCATGGCCGTCACAACAGGAGAGGCCGACGATGAGTGAGCCCCGTGACCACGTGGAGACGAGTGAGCCCCGTGACCACGTGGAGACGAGTGAGTCGCGTGACCACGGGCTGATGAGTGAGCCCCGTGACCTCGTGGTGGTGGGCGCGGGCCCGGCCGGCATGGCCGCCGCCGCCACCGCCCTGGACGGCGGGCTGCGGGTCGTCCTCATCGACTCGGGCGCCGCCCCGGGCGGCCAGTTCTGGCGCCACCCCCCGCCGCACGCACGGCGGGCCGTACCGACCGCCGACCTCCACCACGGCCTCCGCACCTACCGGGCGCTCTGCGCCACCCTGGCCGCCCACGAGCGCAGCGGGCGGCTCACGCTGCTGCTCAACCACCATGTGTGGACCACGGCCCGCGAGGAGGACGGCTTCACCGTCCACGCCGTGGACCGCGGCAGGGCGCCCGAGGAGCGGGCCGTCGTGCTGCGCGCACCGGCCCTGCTGGTGGCGACCGGCGCCTACGACCGCCAACTCCCCTTCCCCGGCTGGGACCTGCCCGGTGTGCTCACCGCCGGCGGGCTTCAGGCGCTGCTCAAGGGCGGTGGAGTCGTCGCCGGCCGCCGGGTGGTCCTCGGTGGCACGGGCCCCTTCCTGCTGCCGGTCGCCGCGGCCCTCGCCGCGCGCGGGGCCGAGGTCGTCGCGGTGTGTGAGGCGGCCGCGCCCACGGCCTGGCTGCGCCACCCCGTACCCCTGCTGCGCAACCCCGCCAAGTGGGCCGAGGCCGCCCGGTACGCCGGCACACTCGCCCGCCACCGGGTCCCGGTCCGCACCCGCACCGCGATCGTCGGCGCGGAAGGAGAGGAGGGGCGGGTCGCCGTCGTGCGCACCGCCTCCCTGGACGCCGACGGGGGGCCGCTCCCCGGTACGGAGCGCCGGATCGAGGCCGACACCGTGGGCGTCGGCTGGGGCTTCGTCCCGCAGCTCGACCTTCTGCTCCCCCTCGGCTGCGACCTCGCCGACGCGGGTGACGGCACCATGGCCGCCGCCGTCGACGACGGACAGCGCACCACGGTGCCCGGTCTGTACACGGCGGGGGAGACCTGCGGCGTGGGCGGGGCCGCGCTCGCGGTGAGCGAGGGCCGCGTCGCCGCTGTCTCGGTGCTCACCGACCTTCCCGCGCCGGGCCGGCCGAACGCCCGGCGCGCGGCCGCGGAGCGCCGGACGGTGGCCCGGCACCGCGCCTTCGCCCGAGCGATGGCACAGGCGCATCCCCTGCCGCCGGACTGGCCCGCGTGGCTGACCGACGACACACCGGTCTGCCGGTGCGAAGAGGTCACCGCGGGGGCGGTCCGGTCCGTTCGCGCCGACGATGCGGCATCCGACCACCGGCAGGTCAAACAGCTGACCAGGGCCGGCATGGGCTGGTGCCAGGGCCGGATGTGCGGACCCGCCGTGCACTGCCTCGTGGCCCGCGATCAGCCGTACGCCCCCGCCGAACGGCTGATCGCGACCCCCGTCACCCTCGGTGCGCTCGCCGACTCCGGCGAGTCCACCTCCGATCACACCTGAGGAGTTCCCATGGACCGCACCCGCACCCACACCCGTATGCCCTGGCACGGCGTCATCGTCGCGACGAGCCTCCCGTTCGACCAGGACCTCGCCGTCGACCACGGCGCCTTCGGGGACAACGTCGCCTGGCTCGCCGAACAGGGCCTGCACGGCGTCGCCCCGAACGGCTCGCTGGGCGAGTACCAGACCCTGACGTACGAGGAACGCGACCGTGTCGTGGAGACCGCCGTCGCGAACGCCCCCGAGGGCTTCACCGTGATGCCGGGCGTCGGAGCGTACGGTGCGATCGAGGCGAGGCGGCACGCGCGGTTCGCCAAGGACGCCGGCTGCCAGGCCGTCATGTGCCTGCCGCCCAACGCCTACCGGGCCGACGACCGCGCCGTCCTGGAGCACTACGCGATGGTGGCCTCCGCCGGGCTTCCCGTCACCGCCTACAACAACCCCATCGACACCAAGGTCGACCTGCGCCCGGAGCTGCTGGCCAAGCTGCACGCCGAGGGGTTCATCGTGGGCGTGAAGGAGTTCTCCGGCGACGTCCGCAGGTGCTACGCCATCAACGAACTCGCCCCCGGCCTGGACCTGATCATCGGCACCGACGACACCCTCCTGGAGGTCGCCGTCGCCGGCGCCAAGGGCTGGGTCGCCGGCTACCCGCAGGTCTTCCCGCGCGCCTGCCTCGACCTCTACAACGCCTCGCTGGCAGGCGATCTCGACACCGCGCTCCCGCTCTACCGGCGGCTCCACTCCGTACTGCGCTGGGACAGCAGGACCGAGTTCGTCCAGGCGATCAAGCTCGGCCAGGACATGATCGGCCGGACCGGCGGCGTCTGCCGGCCGCCCCGGCAGCCCCTGGACCCGGAGACCGAGGCCGTGGTGCGCTCCGCCACCCGGGCCCTCATCGACGCGGGGGTGAACTGACGTGCGTTCGACGGTCTGTTACCACGCGGTCGACTCGCACACCGAGGGAATGCCGACCCGGGTCATCACCGGCGGGGTGGGCGTCCTGCCGGGCACGACCATGGCCGAACGGCGGGAGCGGTTCATGGCGGAGCGCGACGGGCTGCGCACCCTGCTGATGTGCGAGCCGCGCGGGCACGCCTCCATGTCCGGAGCCGTCCTCCAGCCCCCGACCAGGCCGGACGCCGACTTCGGCGTGCTGTTCATCGAGGTCTCCGGCTGCCTGCCCATGTGCGGCCACGGCACCATCGGCGTGGCGACGGTCCTCGTGGAGACGGGCATGGTCGAGGCGGTCGAACCGGAGACCCTCATCCGCCTCGACACCCCCGCCGGTCTCGTCACGGCACGGGTCGCCGTGCGCGACGGCCGCGCGGAGTCCGTCACCCTGGAGAACGTCGCCTCCTACAGCCACGCACGGGACCAGGTCGTCGAGGTGGAGGGATTCGGCCCGGTCCGCTACGACATGGCGTACGGCGGGAACTTCTACGCCATCGTGCGCACCGAGGACCTCGGCATCCCCTTCGACCGGTCGGAGAAACAGCGGCTGCTCGACGCGGGCCTGGGCGTCATGAAGGCGATCAACGAGCAGAACCCGGTGGCGCATCCGGAGAATCCCGCGATCGACGTCTGCCACCACGTCTATCTGGAGGCTCCCGGCTCGACCGCCGAGCACTCGCGGCACGCCATGGCGATCCACCCCGGGTGGTTCGACCGCTCGCCCTGCGGGACGGGAACCAGCGCCCGGATGGCCCAACTGCACGCGCGGGGACTGCTGAAGACCGGGCAGGACTTCGTCAACGAGTCCTTCATCGGCTCCCGTTTCACCGGCCGGATCCTGGCAGAGGCCACGGTCGGCGGCCGGCCCGCCGTGCTGCCCTCCGTCACCGGCCGCGCCTGGATCACCGGGACCGCGCAGTATCTGCTCGACCCCACGGACCCCTACCCTGTGGGGTTCACCGTATGACCGCGCGGCGGGCCGGACGCCGGGGGTGTCCGGCCCGCCGCGCCCCCTGCCCGGCCGCCGGACGACGGACCGGCGCAGACATGTCGGTACCTCTACGAGGAGCGTGACGCGGGTGGCACAGCAGACACCGGGAACGGCAGACGCACCGGAAGCGCAGGGAGGCGCGACGCCGGAGCCTGCGGCGGTGCACGTGCCGCCGGGCACCGCGCCGATCGGAACGGCCGACTGGCACACCGGAGGCGAACCGTTCCGGATCGTGCCCGCGTCCCCGCCCGCCGTGACCGGGCACGGGCTCACCGTCGCCGAGCGCCGCACGGCCGCCATGGCCGACGCCGGGGTGCAGTGGACCCGGGCCCTGCTGTGCGGCGAACCGCGCGGCCACGCCGACATGTACGGGGCCTTCCTGGTCCCGCCGGACGACGCCGGGGCCCACCTCGGCGCCCTCTTCTGGCACAAGGACGGCTTCTCCACGGCCTGCGGCCACGGCACGATCGCCCTCGGCGCCTGGGCGGTCGCCACCGGCCGGGTCCCGGCGCCGGCCGACGGTACGACGGACGTGGTCATCGATGTCCCCTCCGGCCGCGTCACGGCGAGCGTGCGCACAGCCGGCGGCCGGGTCGCGGACGTGACGTTCATCAACGTCCCCGGCCACGTCCACGCGCGGGGTGTGGAGGTGGCGACCTCGTACGGAACGGTCACCGTCGACATCGCCTTCGGCGGCGCCATGTACGCCGTGCTTCCGGCGGACCGGTTCGGCCTGCGGGTCCGGCCGCGGGACGTCACCGCCCTGATCGCGGCCGGCCGCGAGATCCGCGACGCGCTGAACGCCGCCGACGCCGCCGAACACCCCGGGGATCCCCGGCTGTCCGGCGTCTACGGCACGGTGTTCACCGAGGAGGCGGGCGCCCCGGTCGAACGGCCAGACGGCACATGGCGGCTGCACCACCGCAACGTCACGGTGTTCGCGGACGGCCAGGTCGACCGCTCCCCGTGCGGCTCGGGCACCGCGGCCCGGGTGGCGCTCCTCGCCGACGCCGGGGAGCTGCGCCTCGGCGACGAGCTGCGGCACGAGTCGGTGGTGGGCTCCGTCTTCCGCGCCCGGATCGAGCGGCTGACCACGCTCCACGGCCGCCCCGCGGTCGTCCCGGCCGTGACGGGCACCGCGTACGCCATCGGAACCAGCCGCTTCACCGTCGACCCCGACGACACGCTCGTACCCGGGTTCGTCCTGCGATGACGGTGACACTCGACGCGGCGGACGTGCTCGCACTCGGTCCGGTGGCCGCCGTCGCCGCGGTCCGGGAGGCGCTGGCCGGAGGGCTCGACCCGGACGGTGACGTACCGCGGGCGGTCCTGCCGCTGGCGCACGGTCAGGGGCTGCTCATGCCCTCCGAGTCCGGCGACTGGTTCGGCGTGAAGGTCGCCACCGTCGCGCCCGGCAACGCCGCGCGCGGGCTGCGGCGGATCAACGCCACGTATCTGCTGCACGACAGCGCGACCCTGAGACCGGTGGCCCTCCTGGACGGGGTGGCGCTGACGACCCTGCGTACCCCCGCCGTCTCGGTCGCGGCCTGCCTGGAGCGGCTGCGCGCGCTCGCGGACGGGTGCGGGGGGCTGCGCCTGGTGGTCTACGGTGCGGGCCCCCAGGGGGAGGGGCATGTCGCCGCCGTACGGGCCCATGTCCCGGTGGCCGACGTCACGGTCGTCACCCGGCGCGGGGGGCCTGTTCCCCGCTGGGCGGACCGGCACACGGCTGCGGACGGCGGGGGAGTGGCGGCCCTGGTGCGGCGCGCGGAGGTCGTCGTCACCGCGACGTCCGCGCGCGAACCGGTGGTCGACGGGCGGCTGGTGCGCGACGGCGCGGTCGTCCTGGCGGTCGGCTCGCACGAACCGGACGCGCGGGAGCTCGACAGCGCGCTGATGGGGCGCGCCACCGTCCTGGTGGAGAGCCGCGACACCGCCCTCCGCGAGGCGGGCGACGTCGCCATGGCGATCCGCGAGGGCGCGCTCGCCCCGGACGCCCTGGTCGCCCTGGCGGACCTGACCGGTGTACAGGCCGCCGCCCCGGCCGACCGCCCGCTGGTTGTGAAGACGTGCGGGATGGGCTGGCAGGACCTGGTGGTCGCCGTCGCGGCCTACCGGCGGAAGGAGGGAACGGGCGGGGTTGCGGAGTCGAGTTGAGCGGAGCTGAGCGTCAACGCGTGCCGTGCCGGTGGGGCTTGGGCGTCAGCGCGTGCCGTGCCTGCCGGGCTTCGGCGTCAGTGCGTGCTGTCTCCGCCGGGCTTCGGCGTCAGCGCGTGCGGTGCCTCTCGGCCCTGGACGTCAACGCTCGCTGTCCCCGCCGGACTTCGGATTCAGCGCGCGCTGCCCCTGCCGGACAGCGACCCCAACACATGCCGCTTCCGCCGGATTTCGGCATCAGTGCGCGCCGAGCTTGCGGGCCGGAGCGGCGCGTTCGGCTTCCCGCTTCCGGGCCGCCCACAGGGTCCGCACATGTGCGAGATGGCGGCGCATATGCTCCTCGGCCCCCTCCGCGTCCCCCGCGATCATGATGTCCAGGAGCGCGGTGTGCTCCCGCGCCGAACCCACCAGCGACCCCTCCTGGGACAGGTCGGTGAGCCCGTAGAGCCGGGAGCGCTTGCGCAGGTCGGCCACGGTCTCGACGAGGCGGGCGTTCCCCGCGAGGGCGAGCAGGTCGAGATGGAAGCGGCGGTCCGACTCCAGGTAGGCGATCAGGTCGCCGGACTGCGCGGCGGTCACGATCTCCTCGGCCACCGGGCGCACCGCCTCCAACTGCTCACGGGAGGCGGTGCGGGTCACGCGGCCGATGGTGGGGATCTCGATGAGCGCGCGGATCTCGGTGTACTCGTCCAGGTCGCGCTCGGAGAGTTCGGTGACGCGGAACCCCTTGTTGCGTACCGCCTCGACCAGGCCCTCGCGGGCCAGATCCAGCATGGCCTCGCGCACGGGCGTGGCGGAGACGCCGTACTCGGCGGCGAGGGTGGGCGCCGAGTAGATCACGCCGGGCTGGAGTTCCCCCGCGATCAGCGCGGCACGCAGGGCGTTGGCCACCTGGTCGCGCAGATGCTCCTGCACCGAGATGAGTTTGCGGGACTTCAGCTCACTCATGCGTTCCCCTTCACGATTTGTCACCGCACTATACAATGTCACGTTGCGCGGCGGCGAGTCGCCCCTTGAAAGGTGCGCGCCACACCCCCGAAGGGCAAGGGGAGCCGGGGCGGAGCGGGCCCGGGTCGGCGTACGGCTGCGGAGCGGGTCACTCCTCCTCGCCGGGCCGCCCCATCGTGTCGAGCGGCGTTCACCGGGGAGTCGCATCGGGTTCGGTCCTGCATCTTCCCAGTGAAGTGTGACCTGTGCCATTGTACATGGCACAGGGCGTGGGCATGTCAATTCGGACATCGGCCCCATTCCGTCCGGCCGACAGCGCGGCACGACAACACCTCTGGCCCGCGCCCTGTACATCCCATCGGTCACGCATGCGCGTGCCCCGATCCCTCATGGGAGGAAACAACGTGAGAACCACACTCGTCCGCCGAGGTGTGGGTGCCGTTCTGCCCCTGGCTCTTGCCGGGGCGATGGGCATCGCGCTGCTCGCGCAGCCGGCCCAGGCGCAGCCGAACTCACCTTCGGCCGCCATGGCATCGAGCGCGTCGCAACCGTCCCGCCCCGCGGGGTCGGCCGACCCCGCGCCGCAGGCGCAGCAGTCCCCCGCATCGGACACCGGTCACCAGCTCAAGGAACGGCTGAAGGTGTCCCAGCTCCCCCCGCTGAGCGCCGACAAGTCCCCCCTCAAGGAGGCCTACGGCCACCACGACGCCCCGCGGAAGCAGGACGCGGGCAAGAAGTCCTCCGCGAAGACGGCCGCCGCGTGCGATCCGGCCGACTTCACCGGCCGCACCGGAAGCGAACTGGTTCGGCAGATCAAGGAGTCCACCACCGGCTGCGTCAACACCCTGTTCGGCCTGACCGGCAGCAACGCCCAACTGGCTTTCCGCGAAGCCCAGATGATCTCGGTGGCCCGCGCGCTGCGCGACAACTCCCCCTACTACCCGGGTGACGCGAGCACCGGCACCCCGCAGCTCGTGCTCTACCTCCGGGCCGGCTACTACGTGCAGTGGTACAACCCGGACGTCGTCGGACCGTACGGCAGCGCCCTGACGACCGCCATCCGCTCGGGCCTCGACAGCTTCTTCGCGAGCCCTCGCTCACGCGACGTCACCGACGCCAACGGCGAGACGCTCTCCGAGGCGGTCATCCTGATCGACAGCGCCCAGGAGAACGCCCGCTATCTTCACGTCGTCAAACGGATGCTGGCGGACTACGACTCCTCCTGGAACGCGTCCCCGCGCATGCTCGCCGCGGTCAACAACGTGTACACGGTCACCTTCCGGGGCCACCAGACGCCCGATTTCGTCCGCGCCGTCGAGGCGGACCCGAGCCTCATCGACTCGCTGTACCGCTTCGCCGCCGACCACATCGCCCTGCTCGAGGGCGACCACGCGTATCTGACCTCCAACGCCGGACGCGAGCTGGGCCGCTTCCTCCAGCACGCGAGCCTGCGGAGCAAGGTCCGCCCGCTGGCCGCCGCCCTCCTCCAGGAGACCTCCATCACCGGCCCTACCGCCCAGCTCTGGGTGGGCATAGCGGAGATGGCCGACTACTTCGACAGGGCGAACTGCTCCGTCTACGGTGTCTGCGACCTCCAGGAGCGCCTCAAGCGCGAGGTCCTGCCGGTCCGCCACACCTGTAGCCCCAGCATCCGCATCCTCGCCCAGCAGATGACGTCCGCCGAGCTGAACGCCAGCTGCACCAGCCTCATCCAGCAGGACGCCTACTTCCACCGGATCGCACGGGACAACGGCCCGGTCGCCGACGACAACAACACCACCGTCGAGGTGATCGCCTACGACTCCAGCACCGACTACCAGACGTACGCCGGGGCGATGTACGGGATCGACACCAACAACGGCGGCATGTACCTGGAGGGCGACCCCTCCGTCGTGGGCAATCAGCCCCGCTTCATCGCCTACGAGGCCGAGTGGCTGCGGCCGGACTTCCACATCTGGAACCTCAACCACGAGTACACCCACTACCTCGACGGCCGCTTCACCATGTACGGCGACTTCGCCGCCGGCATGACCACCCCCACCATCTGGTGGGTGGAGGGCTTCGCGGAGTACATCTCCTACCACTACCGCGAGGAGCCCTACACCGCGGCGATCACCGAGGCAGGCAAGGGCACCTACGCCCTGAGCACCCTGTTCAGCACCGACTACAGCCACGGCACCACCCGGGTGTACCGCTGGGGCTACCTCGCCGTGCGCTACATGCTGGAGAAGCACCCCGCCGACATGGACAAGGTGCTCGGCCACTACCGCGCGGGGGAGTGGGACGCCGCCCGCACCTACCTCACCAGCACCATCGGCACCCGCTACGACAGCGACTGGAAGACCTGGCTGGCGGCCTGTGCGGCCGGCGAGTGCGACGGCGGCGGCCAGCCGGGCAACCAGGCCCCCACCGCCGAGTTCACCGCCGCGGTCAAGGACCTGACGGTCACCCTCACCGACCGCTCCACCGACGCCGACGGCACCATCGCCTCCCGCTCCTGGGACTTCGGAGACGGCACCACCTCGACGCGGACCAGCCCGACCAAGACGTACAGCGCCGCGGGCGGCTACACCGTCCGGCTGACCGTGACCGACGACAAGGGCGCCACGGCCACCACCACCCGGACCGTCGCCGTGAGCGGCCCCACCGTCGGCGAGTGCACCGACCCCGACACCCGCGTCCTGGGCAAGAACTGCCGCCGCAGCAACCTCTCCGCCACCACCGGCAACTACGCCTACCACTACCTGTACATCCCGGCCGGCACCACCCAGCTGAAGATCACCGTCAGCGGCGGCACCGGCGACGCCGACCTCTACTACAACCACTCCAACTGGGCCACCATCGGTGCCCACACCAACCGGGACACCGGCCCCGGCAACTCCCACACCCTGACGATCGACAACCCGCGCAGCGGCGCCCACTTCATCAGCGTCCACGCCGCGACCACGTTCGGCGGAGCCACCGTCACCACCAGCTACTGACCTTCGCCCCACTCCCCGGCCGGCGTCGGCACCATCGGCGCCGGCCCCGGCGTGCGCGGCGCGGCGCGCGGTGGTACGCGACATCGAGCCGCCCTCTGGACGTGACGGGAACGCACGAGGGCCCGGATGCCGGGGAGCATCCGGGCCCCGAGGGTCTGTCCGCCGCTACGGCAGCTGTGCCGCCCGCGCCTCGCGCCGGTTGTCACGGAACGTGTTCACCCGTCGCGCCGTGGCGAACAGCGGGATCACCGCGCCGAGCACCACCTGGAGCGCGCAGCCCGTCTGGAGCAGCAGCTGACCGCCGGGCGCGTCGAACGCCCATGCGGCGAGCAGCCCCATCGCGGCCACGATCCAGCCGAGCATCGCCACCGCGAGGATGCCCCGCGGCTTGGGGTACTCCACCCGGCTCACCATCAGCCAGGCCACGCCGACGATCGCGAGCAGCGTCGGGACGAAGGGCAGCTCCAGGAGCACGATCGAGACGACCGTCAGCGCTCCGAAGGGGCTCGGCATGCCCTGGAACATGCCGTCCTTCAGTGTCACGCAGGAGAATCTGGCCAGCCTGAGCACTACCGCCAGCAACACGACGATCGCCGCCAGCGCCGACACCCGCTGGTAGGCGTCGTCGGCGACCATCCCGTACACCAGTACGAAGTAGGCCGGCGCGAGCCCGAAGCTGATCAGGTCCGAGAGGTTGTCCAGCTCGGCGCCCATCGGCGAGGAGCGCAGCTTGCGCGCCACGAGGCCGTCGAACAGGTCGAAGATCGCGGCCATCAGCATGAGGATCACCGCGGTGGCGGCCGAGTGCCGGGCCATGCCCGTCTCGTCGCTGCCCGTGAGGTGCGGGATCAGAATGCCCGTGGTGGTGAAGTACACCGCCATGAACCCGCACGTCGCGTTACCGAGCGTGAGTGTGTCCGCTATCGACAGCCGCATCGACAGCGGCATGTCCTCCGCGCCGTCGGCGTCGCTCGCCTCGTCGGCCTCCGGTACCCAGCCGGCCTTGGTATCAGGATCAATCACGGTCAATTCGAGTCACCCCCGCGGTGGTGGCCTGACCGACCTCGACCGCGACATCGACACCCTCCGGGAGGTAGATGTCCACGCGTGAGCCGAAGCGGATCAGGCCGATGCGCTCGCCCTGCTCCACCTTGGTGCCCTCGGGGAGGTACGGCACGATCCGACGGGCGACCGCTCCCGCGATCTGCACCATCTCGATGTCGCCGAGCTCGGTGTCGAAGTGCCAGACAACGCGCTCGTTGTTCTCGCTCTCCTTGTTGAACGCCGGAACGAACCCGCCCGGGATGTGCTCGACCGACGTCACGGTGCCCGCCAGGGGCGCGCGGTTGACGTGGACGTTGAGCGGGCTCATGAAGATCGCGACGCGGGTGCGCCCGTCCTTCCACGGCATGATGCTCTGCACCACACCGTCGGCCGGGGAGATGACCCGGCCGTCAGTGATCTCGCGCTCGGGGTCACGGAAGAACCACAGCATGCCCGCCGCGAGCGCGGTGGTGGGCACAGCCACGGCCGCCCAGCGCCCCGACTTGCGGGCGCGGGCCAGGCTGAGGGCTGCGGTGGCGACGGTCGGCAGGAGCCACGGCGATGCTCCGCGGGCGATGCGGACCCCGCCGCGGGGTGCAGAGATAGGGCTGTCGGGCATGGATGACCTTCGTAGCGGATGATGCCGCGCTGGCAACGGGGGACGGCGGCTTTCCGGCGATGCTATCGGTTGCCGGGCGCAACTGGGCAAGCCAGCAGCCGAGTCGGACGGCGGAAAGGCACCCGCCGAGGATGACTCGGTGTGATGTTCTTCGCCACCAAATCACCTCGAAAGGGACAATCAGCCCTGGAATCGGTACTCCTCCAAGAGGCGCCGGCCAATGATCATTTTCTGGATCTCGGCGGTACCTTCACCGATCAGCAGCATCGGCGCCTCACGGTAGAGGCGCTCGATCTCGTACTCCTTGGAGAAGCCGTAACCGCCGTGGATGCGGAAGGCGTCCTCGACGACTTCCTTGCAGTACTCGGAGGCGAGGTACTTCGCCATCCCTGCCTCCAGGTCGTTTCGTTCCCCGGAGTCCTTTTTGCGTGCCGCATTCACCATCATCGCATGAGCGGCTTCGACCTTGGTGGCCATTTCGGCCAGTTTGAACTGGATCGCCTGGTGCTGGGCGATCGGTTTGCCGAAGGTGTGGCGCTGCTGCGCGTAGGAAACGCCCAGCTCGAATGCACGCTGTGCGACACCGCAGCCACGTGCGGCGACATTCACCCGGCCGACCTCGACGCCGTCCATCATTTGGTAGAAACCTCGGCCCGTCGTGCCCCCGAGGACGCGATTGGCCGGAATGCGCAGGTCGTCCATGATGAGCTCGGTCGTGTCGACGCCCTTGTAGCCCATCTTGTCGATCTTCCCGGGGATGGTCAGGCCGGGCCGGACCTCTCCGAAACCGGGCTCCTTCTCGATGAGGAAGGTCGTCATCGACTTGTGCGGCGCGGTTCCCTCGGGGTGGCCTTCGTCACTTCGGCAGAGAACGGCCACCAGAGTCGACGTTCCGCCGTTCGTCAGCCACATCTTCTGGCCGTTGAGAACGTACTCCTCGCCGTCCTTCACGCCCTTCGACGAGATCGCCGAGACGTCCGAGCCGAGCGCCGGCTCGGACATCGAGAACGCGCCCCGCACCTCGCCGAGCGCCATCCGCGGCAGGAACGTGTCCTTCTGCTCCTGGGTGCCGTGCTGCTTGAGCATGTAGGCCACGATGAAATGCGTGTTGATGATGCCCGACACGCTCATCCAGCCGCGCGCGATCTCCTCCACGCACAGCGCGTAGGTGAGCAGCGACTCACCCAGACCCCCGTACTCCTCGGGGATCATCAGCCCGAACAGACCGAGTTCCTTGAGCCCCTCGACGATTTCCGTGGGGTACTCGTCGCGGTGCTCCAGCTGGGTCGCGACCGGAATGATCTCCTTGTCGACGAAATCCCGGACCGTGGCGAGGATTTCCCGCTGGATGTCGTTCAGACCGGCGGTCTGGGCGAGTCGCGTCATGGCTGCTTCTCCTGTGGCTTCACGCGGATGGCTTTTGAGGCTGCGCGCGGCTGGTTGGCCGACTGCTTGTCCGTGGCCGGTTACTTGGCGGGCGTCGGGCGGCCCGGCTGCTCGCCGCCCCGCTCCTTGATGTACGTCTCGGTGGGGACCATCACCTTGCGGCGGAACACGCAGACCACGGTGCCGTCCTGCTTGTAGCCCTTGGTCTCGACGTACACGATGCCGCGGTCGTTCTTGGACTTCGACGGGGTCTTGTCCAGCACGGTCGTCTCGCCGTAGATGGTGTCGCCGTGGAAGGTCGGCGCGATGTGCTTCAGCGATTCGACCTCCAGATTGGCGATGGCCTTCCCGGAGACGTCCGGCACCGACATGCCGAGCAGCAGCGAATAGATGTAGTTGCCGACGACGACGTTCTTCCCGAAGTCGGTCGTGCTCTCCGCGTAGTTGCTGTCCATGTGCAGCGGGTGGTGATTCATGGTCAGCAGGCAGAAGAGGTGGTCGTCGTACTCCGTGACCGTCTTTCCGGGCCAGTGCTTGTACACGGCACCGACCTCGAACTCCTCAAAGGTGCGTCCGAACTGCATGATCAGGCCTCCGGGGCTTCGAACTTGGAGGTGCGCCGCATTCCGGCGGCCCGGCCCTTGCCCGCGATCACCAGCGCCATCTTGCGGCTGGCCTCGTCGATCATCTCGTCGCCGAGCATCGCGGAGCCCTTCTTGCCGCCCTCCTCGGAGGTGCACCAGTCGTACGCGTCGAGGATCAGCTCGGCGTGGTCGTAGTCCTCCTGCGAGGGGGAGAACACCTCGTTGGCCGCGTCGACCTGACCCGGGTGCAGCACCCACTTGCCGTCGAAGCCGAGGGCGGCGGCGCGGCCGGCCACCTCGCGGTAGGCGTCCACGTCACGGATCTGGAGGAACGGGCCGTCGATCGCCTGGAGGTCGTGCGTACGGGCCGCCATCAGGATGCGCATCAGGATGTAGTGGTAGGCGTCCGCCGGGTAGCCGGGCGGCTGCTGGCCGACGACCAGGGTCTTCATGTTGATCGACGCCATGAAGTCCGCCGGGCCGAAGATCAGCGTCTCCAGGCGGGGCGAGGCGGCGGCGATGTCGTCGATGTTCACCAGGCCCTTGGCGTTCTCGATCTGCGCCTCGATGCCGATCTTCCCGACCTCGAAGCCCATCGTCTTCTCGATCTGGGTCAGCAGCAGATCCAGCGCCACCACCTGCTGCGCGTCCTGGACCTTCGGCAGCATGATGCAGTCGAGGTTGGGGCCCGCGCCCTCGACGACCGTGATGACGTCCCGGTACGTCCAGTGCGTCGTCCAGTCGTTGACCCGCACGACCCGGGTCTTGCCGCTCCAGTCACCGTTGTTCAGCGCGTCCACGATCGTGTGGCGGGCGCCCTCCTTGGCGAGCGGCGCGCAGGCGTCCTCCAGGTCCAGGAAGACCTGGTCGGCCGGGAGGCCCTGGGCCTTCTCCAGGAAGCGCGGGTTCGAGCCCGGCACGGCCAGACACGAGCGCCGGGGGCGCAGCCGGTTGACGGAGGGGGTGGGCGTGGTCATGCGGGGACCTCCAGAGGGTCGAGCTTGTTCGCTTTCCGGATCTCGTCGACGATACGGCCGATGATCTCGGTGATGCCGAAGTCCTTCGGGGTGAAGACGGCGGCCACACCGGCTTCGATGAGCGCGGCGGCGTCGGCCGGCGGGATGATCCCGCCCGCGATCACCGGAATGTCCGGGGCCCCGGCCTCGCGCAGCCGGTGCAGCACGTCGGGCACCAGCTCCGCGTGCGAGCCGGAGAGGATGGAGAGCCCCACGCAGTGCACGTCCTCGGCGAGCGCCGCGTCGGTGATCTGCTCCGGGGTGAGCCGGATGCCCTGGTAGACCACCTCGAAGCCGGCGTCCCTGGCCCGTACGGCGATCTGCTCGGCGCCGTTGGAGTGCCCGTCCAGGCCCGGCTTGCCGACCAGCAGGCGCAGCCGCCCCACGCCCAGGTCCGCGGCGGTACGGGTGACCTTCTCGCGGACCAGGGCGAGGGTGCTGCCCGGCTCGGCGGTGACCGCGACCGGGGCCGAGGAGACCCCGGTAGGCGCGCGGAACTCGCCGAAGACGTCCCGCAGCGCCCAGGACCACTCGCCGGTGGTGACGCCCGCGCGGGCGCACTCGACGGTGGCCTCCATCATGTTCTCGGTGCCCGCGGCGGCCTTCTTCAGCGCGGCCAGCGCCTCGGAGGCGCGCGTCTCGTCGCGGTTGTCCCGCCACTCGTGCAGGGCGGCGACGACCCGGGCCTCGTTCTCGGGGTCGACGGTCATGATCGCGCCGTCGAGGTCGGCGGTGAGCGGGTTGGGCTCCGTCGTCTCGTAGATGTTGACGCCGACGATCTTCTCCGCACCGCCCTCGATCCGGGCCCGCCGCGCCGCGTGCGAGGAGACCAGCTCGGACTTGAGATAGCCGGACTCGACGGCCGCCATCGCGCCGCCCATCTGCTGGATCCGGTCGATCTCCGCCAGCGACTCCTCGACCAGCGAGTCCACCTTGGCCTCGATGACATGCGAACCGGCGAAGATGTCCTCGTACTCCAGCAGATCGCTCTCGTGCGCCAGCACCTGCTGGATCCGCAGCGACCACTGCTGGTCCCAGGGCCGGGGCAGGCCCAGCGCCTCGTTCCAGGCCGGCAGCTGTACGGCGCGGGCGCGGGCGTCCTTGGAGAGGGTGACGGCCAGCATCTCCAGGACGATGCGCTGGACGTTGTTCTCCGGCTGCGCCTCGGTCAGCCCGAGGGAGTTGACCTGGACGCCGTAGCGGAAGCGGCGCTGCTTGGGGTTCTCGATGCCGTAGCGCTCGCGCGTGACCTGGTCCCAGATGCGACCGAAGGCGCGCATCTTGCACATCTCCTCGATGAAGCGGACGCCCGCGTTCACGAAGAACGAGATCCGGGCGACCACGTCACCGAACTTCTCCTCGGGCACCTGGCCCGAGTCGCGGACCGCGTCGAGCACCGCGATGGCGGTCGACATGGCGTACGCGATCTCCTGGACCGGGGTGGCCCCCGCCTCCTGGAGGTGGTAGCTGCAGATGTTGATCGGGTTCCACTTGGGGATGCGGTTGACCGTGTACGTGATCATGTCCGTGGTCAGCCGCAGCGAGGGCACCGGCGGGAAGACATGCGTCCCGCGTGAGAGGTACTCCTTCACGATGTCGTTCTGGGTGGTCCCCTGGAGCTTGTCGGGGTCGGCCCCCTGCTCCTCCGCGACCACCTGGTAGAGCGCCAGCAGCCACATGGCGGTCGCGTTGATCGTCATCGAGGTGTTCATCTGCTCCAGGGGGATGTCCTGGAACAGCCGCCGCATGTCACCGAGGTGTGAGACGGGAACACCGACACGGCCCACCTCGCCGCGGGCGAGAATGTGGTCCGGGTCGTATCCGGTCTGCGTCGGCAGATCGAAGGCGACCGAGAGACCCGTCTGGCCCTTGGCGAGGTTGCGGCGGTAGAGCTCGTTGGACGCTTCGGCGGTCGAGTGACCGGCGTACGTCCGCATGAGCCAGGGCCGGTCCTTCTGACGTTCGTTCATCGGAGAACCTCAGACGTTGCGGAAGCGGTTGATGGCGTCGATGTGCTGTTCGCGCATTTCCTCGTTGCGCACGCCGAGACCCTCGCGCGGTGCCAGCGCCAGGACGCCGACCTTGCCCTGATGCAGGTTGCGGTGGACGTCGTAGGCGGCCTGGCCGGTGTCCTGAAGGGAGTAGACCTTGGAGAGCGTCGGGTGGATCTTGCCCTTGGCGATGAGCCGGTTGGCCTCCCACGCCTCGCGGTAGTTGGCGAAGTGGGAGCCGACGATCTTCTTGAGGGACATCCACAGGTAGCGGTTGTCGTACTCGTGGTTGTAGCCCGAGGTCGAGGCGCAGGTGACGATCGTGCCGCCCTTGCGGGTGACGTAGACGCTCGCGCCGAAGGTCTCGCGGCCGGGGTGCTCGAAGACGATGTCGACGTCCTCGCCGCCGGTCAGCTCGCGGATGCGCTTGCCGAGCCGCTTCCACTCCTTGGGGTCCTGGGTGTGCTCGTCCTTCCAGAACCTGTAGCCCTCGGCATTGCGGTCGATGACCGCGTCCGCGCCCATGGCGCGGCAGATGTCGGCCTTCTCCGGGCTGGAGACGACACAGATCGGGTTGGCGCCGCCGGCCAGCGCGAACTGGGTGGCGTAGGAGCCGAGTCCGCCGCTGGCGCCCCAGATCAGCACGTTGTCGCCCTGCTTCATGCCCGCGCCGTTGCGCGAGACGAGCTGGCGGTACGCGGTGGAGTTGACCAGACCGGGCGCTGCCGCCTCCTCCCAGCTGAGATGGTCGGGCTTGGGCATCAGCTGGTTGGACTTGACGAGCGCGATCTCCGCCAGGCCGCCGAAGTTGGTCTCGAAGCCCCAGATCCGCTGCTCGGGGTCGAGCATCGTGTCGTTGTGGCCGTCGGAGGACTCCAGCTCGACCGACAGGCAGTGCGCGACGACCTCGTCGCCCGGGTTCCAGGCGTTCACGCCGGGGCCGGTGCGCAGCACGACGCCCGCCAGGTCGGAGCCGATGACGTGGTACGGCAGGTCGTGGCGCTTGGTCAGCTCGCTGAGCTTCCCGTAGCGCTCCAGGAAGCTGAACGTCGACACCGGCTCGAAGATCGAGGTCCAGACGGAGTTGTAGTTCACCGAACTGGCCATCACGGCGACGAGGGCCTCGCCGGGGCCGAGTTCGGGCACCGGGACGTCGTCCAGGTGGATCGACTTGCGGGGGTCCTTGTCCCGGGTTTCGAGCCCCGCGAACATCTCCGCCTCGTCCTTGTGCACGGTGATCGCGCGGTAGGACTCGGGGAGGGACAGGGCCGCGAAGTCCGCGGCCGTGCTGTCCTGCGATTGGATCGCGTCCAGGATTTCCTTCACGGTGTTGCCTCCGGTGATGCGGCGTCGAGGGAACGCTTGAGGGGCCCTGCTGGCAGGGGGGTGCGGTGTGGAGGTGTGTGCCGTCGGTTCGGCGGGTGGAGCTCGGCTTTGCCCGGTGGAGCAGAAGGGTGCCTGTGACGCAGGCGTCCGGGCGCGCAGCACGGTGGTTGCGGGGACAGCCGGCGTACGTATGAGGTCTCAGCACGCCGGCCGCCCGGACACCTTCAACGTATGGCACTCTGTGACACCTGACAAGGCACCCAGTGCCAACAATTTCTCTCACTTGTCATCCTGTGGGCACGCATGAGCAACACGATGGGTGTTACGGGACGGTCTGTCCTGCTGGCAGGCGCCTACTGAGGCGCGCGGTACACATACGGCGTCGTCGTGCCGAGTGCCGTGAAGCCGAGCCGGGTCAGGATCGGGGCCGACATGCCCGTCGCGTCGACCTGGAGGTAGCGGTAGCCGCGCTCGGCGGCCACGGCGGCCCGGTGCGCGACCAGGGCCCGGTACAGACCCCTGCCGCGCCATGCGGCGACCGTTCCGCCGCCCCAGAGCCCCGCGAAGCCGGTACCGGGATACAGCTCCATGCGGGCCGAGCTGACCGGTTCCCCGCCGGCCATCGCCACGAGTGCCACGAAGTCGTCCGGAGCCCGCTCCAGCCGCGTCAGCACCTGGTGGCGCAGCCGGCCCGCGTCCGTGCCGAACGCCCGCTCGTGCGCCAGGGCCATCAGCTCGACCCCGGCGGCGTCGGCCACCGGGCGCAGGACGACGCCCTCGGGGAGCCCGGTCCCGGGCCGGGAAGCCAGTGCCCCGACCGGGGCGACCAGCAGGGTTTCCGGCGGATCCGGTACGAATCCGGCCGCCCGCAGCCGTTGCCCCAGGTCGGCGGGCCGGTCATGGGAGTAGAGCTTCCACTCGAACTCCTCGTGGCCGAGCGCGGTGTAGTGCCCGATCTGGGCCCTGATCGCCGCGTCGGCCCCCGAGGCGTCCAGGCCCGGGTCCGACCAGACGATCCCGTTCCAGTCGTCTGGGCCGCCGACCTGGCGCACCAGGGGCCCGGCGCGCTCGACCTCGGCCCCGGGGCCGTCGGGGCGGGCGTGCTCGCGCATCGTGCGGTCGTACAGGTCACGTACTTCGTCGGTTCGCATGGGCGAACCACACCACGGGCCCGGGACCGCCGCGAACGGGTTTACGCCCCGGCCCGCAGAGACCCTCAGCGGCCCTTGAGCGCCTGCTGGATCGTCCGCATGACCTCGTCCAGCGGGGCGTCGGTACGCGCCACCGCGACGAGCACCTCGCCGTCCGCGGCCACGGTCGCGGCCGGGGCGCGCTCGGGCTCGGCCCCCGCGGTCCGGCCGGCGCCGATGCCCGTGCCGAAGGTGTCGCGCACGATGGCGAAGGCGCGGTCGAGCTGGGACTCCACATCGCCCTGGCCGCCCGCCCGCAGCCAGCGGCGCAGCACATGGTTGTGCGCGGTGACCACGGCGGACGCGGCGACCTCCGCGAGCAGCGGGTCGTCGTTGCCCACATGGTGGTCGCGCTCGTCGAAGTGGCCCAGGAGATAGCGGGTGAACAGCCGCTCGTAGCGGGCCACCGACGCGATCTCGGCCTCCCGGAGCGTCGGCACCTCACGGGTCAGCTTGTAACGGGCCACGGAGACGGCGGGCTTGGCCGCGTACATCTTCATGACTTCCTTGATGCCGCGGCAGACGGTGTCGAGCGGGTGCTCGTGCGCGGGGGCGGCGTTGAGGACGGCCTCGGCCCTGACGAGGGTGTCGTCGTGGTCCGGGAAGATGGCCTCTTCCTTGGAGCGGAAGTGCCGGAAGAAGGTCCGCCGGGCGACGCCCGCGGCACCCGCGATCTCGTCGACCGTGGTCGCCTCGTAGCCCTTCGTGGCGAAGAGCTCCATCGCGGCGGCGGCCAGTTCGCGGCGCATCTTGAGCCGCTGGGCGGCCGCGCGCGTCCCCGCGGCGGTCTCCGGGGCGTCGGTCGCGGTGGTGGCACGGGGTGACTTGGCGGGCTGGGACATGGCATGAACGTAACGCATCGGTGCAGGAGAGCGCGCCTGCGGGGGCGGGCCGCCGGAGGGTCCCAGCAGCCCGCCCCACCCGGCTCCCGGGTCAGCGACGGGCATATTCGCGGAAGCCGCGCCCCGTCTTGCGGCCGAGGCAGCCCGCGGCGACCAGGTGCTCCAGCAGCGGCGCGGGCGCCAGGCCGGGGTCGCGGAACTCCTTGTGCAGCACCTTCTCGATGGCCAGCGAGACATCCAGGCCGACCACGTCGAGCAGTTCGAACGGACCCATCGGGTAGCCGCCGCCCAGCTTCATCGCCGCGTCGATGTCGTCCAGCGAGGCGTAGTGCTCCTCGACCATCTTGATCGCGTTGTTGAGGTACGGGAACAGCAGCGCGTTCACGATGAACCCGGCCCGGTCCCCGCAGTCCACCGGGTGCTTGCGGATCTTCGCGCACACCGCGCGGACCGTGGCGTGCACATCGTCGGCGGTCAGGACCGTGCGGACGACCTCGACCAGCTTCATCGCGGGCGCCGGGTTGAAGAAGTGCATCCCGATCACGTCCTCGGGGCGCGCGGTCGCGCGGGCGATGGCGACGACCGGCAGCGAGGAGGTGGTGGTGGCGAGCACCGCGCCCGGCCGGCAGACCTTGTCCAGCGCGGCGAACAGCTGCTGCTTGACCTCCAGGTCCTCGGCGACCGCCTCGACGGCGAGGTCGACCTCGGCGAACGCCTCCAGCGAACCGGCCGCCGTGATCCGGGCCAGCGTCTCGTCCCGGGCCTCGGCGGTGAGCCGCCCCTTGGTCACCGAGCGCTCCAGCGACTTCGCGATCCGGCCCTTGGCGATGTCGGCCTTCTCCTGGGACCTGGCCGCCAGCACCACGCCGTATCCGGCCTTCGCGAAGACCTCCGCGATCCCGGAGGCCATCGTGCCGGAGCCCGCGACCCCGACGGACGCCACATCGCGCCCGGCCGAGGAGACGGCGTCGGCGGCCGGGGTCAGCGCGTCGGGCACCACGTCCTGGCCGCCCGGGGCGTCATAGGTGTAGAAGCCGCGCCCGGCCTTGCGGCCGGTCAGGCCCGCACTGCTGAGCTGCCCGAGAACGGGGGCCGGGGCGTGCAGCCGGTCGTGGGACGCGGTGTACATGGCCTCCAGGACGGTGCGGGCGGTGTCGATCCCGATCAGGTCCAGCAGGGCGAGGGGCCCCATCGGCAGCCCGCAGCCCAGCTTCATCGCCGCGTCGATGTCCTCGCGGGAGGCGTAGTTCGCCTCGTACATCGCGGCGGCCTGGTTGAGATAGCCGAACAGCAGCCCGTCCGCGACGAACCCGGGCCGGTCGCCGACCGCGACGGGCTCCTTGCCCAGCTCCCGGGCCAGCCTGGTGACGGCCTCGACGGCGGGCGGCGCGGTCAGCACCGAGGAGACCACCTCGACCAGCTTCATCGCGGGCGCCGGATTGAAGAAGTGCAGGCCGAGGACGCGCTCGGGGTGCTGGGACTCGGCGGCCAGCCGGGTCACGGACAGGGCGTTGGTGCCGGTGGCCAGGATCGCGGTGGGGGAGACGATCGCGTCGAGCTCCCGGAACACCCGCTGCTTGATCTCGTACGTCTCGGGCGCCACCTCGATGACCAGCTCGGCCCCGGCGGCGGTGCGCAGGTCGTCGGACGTACGGAACCGGGCCAGGGCGTCGGTCCGCTCCCGCTCGGTGATCCGTCCACGGCTCACGGCCCGAGCGGTGGACGCTTCGAGGGAGGCGACGGCGCCCAGGGCGGCCGCCTCGCTGATGTCGATGCCGATGACCTCGCGGCCCGCCAGGGCCAGGACCTCGGCGATGCCGGTGCCCATGGTGCCGAGGCCGACGACGGCGATGGTGGAGAGAGGGGTGTCCATCACGGGACTCCAGGGTGAGTGACGACTGTGGGAGCACGGAACGCGCGGCGATGAGGGAGCGGCGCGTGGCGTACGGAAGCTGCGTGTCGTGGAGCACGGGGCCGGCGCGCGAAGGGCGCGCCCGGCCGTGAGGGGTGACGGACTCTGTCCCGGAGTCGCGTCGCACGGAAAAGCCGAACCGACAAGCACTCCGGATGGCTGCGTCACCAGGCCACCGGAGCCTGCGGGGAGTGTGTCCCGCTCAGATGAGAGTAACTGGCCAGTAACGAGCGCGCCACCCCTGGATCCTTGTGCCCTGGACCACACGGACCCCCCGGCGCCGACCCGCACGGAGCGTGTCCGCCGATACGCTGAGCGTCATGGATGAGGAGTTCCGTTCACTCATGGACCGGCTGGAACCCGAGGCGGCCGGGTCGCCGCAGTACGCCCGGCTCGTCGCCGCCGACGACCCGGAGGAGCTGGCCCGGGTCCTCGTCGAACCGCACCGCCCTCTGTGGGCCCGCGAGCTGGCCGCCTTCCGGCTCGGCTGCGCGGGCGACCGGCGGGCCTTCGAGGCGCTGGTGCTCCTGCTCAACCACCGCGACCCCGAGCGCTGCGTCTCCGCCGCCCACGCCCTGGCCCGCCTGAACGACCCCCGCACTCCGCGGGCGGCCGCCGCCCTCGCCACCAACGCCCTGCGCACCGCCTACGCCCTGCACCCGGTGCGCCTGCTGACCGACCTGCGGGCCCCCGAATCGGTCCCGGCCCTGGTCACCACCCTCCAACGCCTGCTGGCCCCCGGCGAACCCCACTGGCGCGTCGCCCTGGCCTGCGTCGAGGGCCTCGGCCGCCTCGCCGACGAACAGGCCCGCCCGGTCCTCACGGCGGCCCTCCCGCACCCTCGCCTCGGCCCCGCCGCGGCGGCGGCGCTCAGCCGGCTGCCGGGGGAGTGAGCGGGCGGACGTAGCGCACCTCGGGCACCATGACCCCGCCGGCCTCGAAGTCCTCCTGCGCCCCGTCCGGCCGGAATCCGGCCCGCTCGTAGAACCTGCGCGCCGCCGCGTTCTCCCGGAGCACCCACAGCGCCATGTCGGGAAAACCGGCCGTGGCGGCGCGGGCCGTCAGCTCGGCCGGCAGGGCGCGGCCGGTGCCGGTCCCGATGTGCTCGGGCAGCACATAGATCGCGTACAGCTCGCAGCGGGCGAGGCGGTGGCCGTCGGCGCGGTACGGGCCGGTGCAGGCCCAGCCGGTCAGCGCCCCGTCCGGACGTTCGGCCACCACATGGACGGCCTCGCCGCGATCGGCGAACTGCGCGCGTCGCCGCTCGGTCTCGCGGCCGATGTCCATCGCGTCCAGGTACGGCCCCGGAATCATGCCCCGGTACGCGTGCTGCCAGCCGCGCACCCGGATCGTGGCGACCGCCTCGCAGTCCTCGATCCGCAGGTCGCGGACGGTGACGCCGGGCGGCTGCGGGGAAGTGGTGGAGTGCCTCATGGCGGTCCATCCTCGCGTGCGCCCCATGAGGCGCGCCCTGTTTTCCGGTGGGCCCGCCCCCGGCCGCCCGGCCGGGGGCGGGCCCGTCCGCCTCAGCGGCGGAAGCCGAGCAGACCGTGCAGACGGCTGCCCTTGCTGTTGTCCACCGACTGGGCCGCCGCCTTCTCGGCGGGCAGCGGCTTCGGGTTCGGGAGGGCGGCGCAGACCGCGTCCGCCTCGCCCCGGCCGCGCGGGACCGTCCCATCGGTCAGATAGGCCGTCAGATGCTCGTCCAGGCAGTCGTTGCCGCTCAGCGTGATGCCGTGGTTGCCGCCGCCCTCCTCCACGACGAGGCTGGAGCCCTTGAGCTTGCGGTGCATGCTGACCGCGCCGCCGTACGGGGTCGCCGCGTCGTCCGTGGCCTGGAGGATGAGCGCCGGGGGCAGCTGACGGTTGTTCACCCGGACCGGGCGCAGCGGCGCCACCGGCCAGTTCGCGCACGGCGCGTTGTACCAGGTGTTGTTCCAGGTCATGAACGGCGCCTTCTTGTGGATCCGGCGGCTGTCGTTGCGCCAGGTGCTCCAGTGCTCGGGCCAGCCGGCGTCGCGGCACTGGACGGCGGCGTAGACCGAGTAGCCGTTGTCGCCGCTCGCGTCGACCGCGCCGAAGTTCTCGTACACCTCGACCAGCGCCCCGGCGTCCCGGTTCTTCACATACGCGGCGAACGCCTCGGCGAGGTAGGGCCAGTAGCCGTTGTAGTAGCCGCCGGGCAGGAAGGTGTCCTCCAGCTCGCTCGCGCCGACCGTACCGCCCGCGGGCTCCCGTGCCACGTCGGCCCGCATCCGGTACCAGGCGGCCTCGACGGCTGCCGGGTCGGTGCCCAGGCCGTACGCGGCGTCGTTCTTCGCGATCCAGGCGGCGAAGGCCTTGTGGCGGTCGTCGAACGCGTAGTCCTGGCCGAGGTTGCCCTCGTACCAGACGTCGTCCGGGTCGACGACCGAGTCCAGGACCAGGCGGCGCACGCGCTCCGGGTACAGCTTGGCGTAGACCGCGCCCAGGTAGGTGCCGTAGGAGTAGCCGAAGTAGTTGATCTGCCGGGAGCCCAGCGCCCGGCGGATCACGTCGAGGTCCTTGGCGGCGCTGACCGTGTCCATGTACGGCAGTACGTCGCCGTGCTTCTCCCCGCAGGCACGGGCGAAGGTCTCCGCCCGGTCGCGGTCGATCCGCTCCGAGCGGTAGGAGTCCGGCACCGAGTCCGGGCGCACCGGATCGAAGTGTCCGGGCAGGCAGTTCAGGGCCGGGGTGCTCCTGCCGACCCCACGCGGGTCGAAACCGATCACGTCGTACTGCGCTGCGACCTTCTCGGGCAGCGAGGACGCCACGAACCCGGCCATCGACAGGCCGCTGCCTCCCGGTCCGCCCGGATTGACCAGCAGCGGGCCCTGGTAGGTCTTCGCGGTGTGCGGGACGCGGGACAGCGCGAGCGTGACCTGACGGCCCGACGGGCGGCGGTGGTCCAGCGGGGCGCGGACCTTCGCGCACTGGAGCGTCGGATAGCGCTCGGTCGCACAGTCGGTCCACTTCAGCCGCGGAGCGGGCGGCGTGCTCGCCGCGGTAGCGGCGGCCGGCGCGGGCGCGGCGGTCAGCAGACCGGCGACGGTCGCACCGACGGCGACCAGAATTCCTGCACGTTTCGTCATGGGGCCTCCCGGAGTGGCGGGACGCGGCGCCGGATCACCGGTCCCCGCCGTATGCTCTCCGAATTCCCCTGCGGAAGGGTCTGTTCCGCGCGAAGTCGACCCGTGCGGTCACGCCATCGGCCCTGCGCGCGGTCTCCCGGACTCCGCCGCGGACCTCACAGCAGGGTCAGCTGGGTGGGCCCCGGCTCCGGTGCGGCGGCCGGCGCCGGAGCCGGGCCGATCCGCCGGGCCTCGCCCCGGTGCGCCGGGCCGATCCCGAACTCGTCCGCCAGCTCGTGCACCTGACGCGTGATCCGGCGCTGGTACCAGGTGGGGGCGTACGCCCCGTCCGCGTACATCCGCTCGTAGCGCTCCACCAGATGCGGATGGTGCTGCTCCAGCCAGTGCAGATACCACTCGCGTGCGCCGGGGCGCAGATGCAGCACCAGCGGGGTCACCGAGGCCGCCCCCGCGTCCGCGATGGCGGCGACGGTGGCGCGCAGCTGCTCCGGGCGGTCGCCGAGGAACGGGATGACCGGGGCCATCAGGACCGAGCAGCCGATCCCCGCGTCCGTCAGCGTGCGCACCACGTCCAGCCGGCGTTCGGGGGAGGGCGTGCCCGGCTCGACCGTCCGCCACAGCTCCCGGTCGGTGAAGCCCACGGAGACCGAGACGCCGATCTCGGCGACCTCGGCGGCCTGCCGCAGCAGCTCCAGGTCCCGCAGGATCAGCGTGCCCTTGGTCAGGATCGAGAACGGGTTCGCCCGGTCGCGCAGCGCCCCGATGATCCCGGGCATCAGGCGATAGCGGCCCTCGGCCCGCTGGTAGCAGTCGACGTTGGTGCCCATCGCGATGTGCTCGCCCCGCCAGTGCCGGGAGGCCAGCTCCCGCTGGAGCAGCTCGGCGGCGTTGACCTTGACGACGATCTGGGAGTCGAAGCCGATGCCGGTGTCGAGGTCCAGATAGCTGTGGGTCTTGCGGGCGAAGCAGTACACACAGGCGTGCGTACAGCCCCGGTACGGGTTCACCGTCCATTCGAACGGCATCCGCGAGGCCCCGGGCACCCGGTTCAGGATCGACCGGGCCCGGATCTCGTGGAAGGTGATCCCCCGGAACTCGGGGGTGTCGAACGTGCGCGTGGTCACCGCATCCGCGGCGAAGAGCGCGCTGTTCCCGGCCGTCGAGTTCTTCTCGACCAGATTGTCCCAGCGCATGGACGCCTCCTCGGTAGCACTGTCCGAAGAATAGAACACGTGTTCCCTTGATCGTGCGGGCGGCTTCAGTCCCGGCGTTCGCCGGACGCCGGACGCCGAACCGGCGTCGGCCGGGGCGACGCGAGCCGGGTCGTCCTCACCGGCCCGGAGGGCGACGCGCTCTGTGTCCTCGCGGACCGCCGTCCCCGATCCCGGCCGGCCCGATTTTGAGCGGCTGTGCCCGAGGTGGTTGGCTCAGCTCACCCACCGAACAACCGAGTGCTGGAGGAACAGCCATGGCGCAGGTCGAGGCCACGACGGAGCGGATCATCGCGGCGGACGCAGAGGCGGTGTTCGACGCGCTGGCCGACTACAAGGAGGTCCGCGGCAAGGTGCTGACCGGGCACTTCAGTGAGTACGAGGTCCGGGAGGGCGGCGACGGCGAGGGCACCCTCGTCCACTGGAAGCTCCAGGCGACCAGCAAGCGGGTCCGCGACTGCCTGCTGGAGGTCAGCGAGCCGACCGACGGGCAGCTCGTCGAGAAGGACCGCAACTCCTCCATGGTCACCACCTGGACCGTCACCCCGGCCGGTGAGGGAAAGTCCAAGGCCGTCGTGACCACGGTCTGGGACGGCGCGGGCGGCATCGGCGGGTTCTTCGAGCGGACCTTCGCGCCCAAGGGCCTCGGCCGGATCTACGACGATCTCCTCCAGAACCTCGCCACCGAGGTCGAGAAGTAATTCCCTTTCACCACACCGGAGGCCGGAGTTCCGGCCTCCGCGAACACAACCGGCCTCACCGGAACGGGTGGTTTTCCGGGGCGGCCGGTTGTGCGCCGTAGTGGCTCCCACCGGCGCATAAGCCCTCCGTGCGCGCCGCGTACGCCCCTCGTCACGTTTGCCCCGCCTTGCCGCGCGATGCGAGAAATGGGCGGCGCAGGTGCGACGAGGGGAGCGTTACGTGGTGGGTGGGATCACGCTGGTGAAGGACGAGCCGGACGGTCCGGCACCGGACGGCAGAGCGGCGACAGCCGGAGCCCCCGCCGCACCACCCCCGCCACCCCCACCGGCCGGATCCGGTCCGTACGCGGCGGAGATCAGCCCCCGCAAGGTCCGCACGGTCTTCCTCGGGCTGATGCTCACCCTGCTGCTCGCGGCGCTCGACCAGATGATCGTCGCCACCGCCCTGCCGAAGATCGTCGGTGAGCTGCACGGCCTGGAGAAGATGTCCTGGGCGGTCACCGCCTACCTCCTCGCCTCCACCGTCGTCCTGCCGCTCTACGGCAAACTCGGCGACCTCTTCGGCCGCAAGGGCGTCTTCCAGTTCGCCATCGTCGTCTTCGTCATCGGTTCCGCGCTGGCGGGCTGGTCGCGCACCATGGACGAACTGATCGCCTTCCGCGCCCTCCAGGGCATCGGTGGCGGCGGCCTCATGATCGGCGTCCAGGCGATCATCGCGGACATCGTCCCGGCCCGGGAGCGCGGCCGCTACATGGGCCTCATCGGCGCGGTCTTCGGCCTCGCCTCGGTCGCCGGACCCCTGCTCGGCGGCTTCTTCACCGACCACGCCTCCTGGCGCTGGTGCTTCTACATCAACGTCCCCTTCGGCCTGGTCACCCTGGCCGTCATCGCGGTCGTCCTCAAGCTGCCCAGGCCCGCCGTCCGGCCCCGGCTCGACGTCCTGGGCGCGGTGCTCCTCGCCGTCGCCTCCACCTGCCTGGTGCTGGTCACCAGCTGGGGCGGCACCGAGTACGCCTGGGGCTCGCGCACCATCCTGGGCCTCGCGGCGGGCGCCGCCGTCACGACGGTGCTCTTCGTCGCCGCCGAACACCGGGCCGCAGAACCGATCATTCCGCTGCGGCTGTTCCGCGACTCCGTCTTCAACGTCACCGGCCTGGTCGGCGCGGTCGTGGGCATCGCGCTCTTCGGGGCCGCCAGCTACCTCCCCACCTACCTCCAGATGGTCGACGGGGTCAGCGCCACCGAATCCGGGCTGCTGATGCTCCCGATGATGATGGGCATCGTCGGCGGCTCCATCGTCTCCGGCCGGCTCATCACCCGCACCGGCCGCTACCGGATCTACCCGATCATCGGCAGCGCCGTCTCGGTGGTCGGCATGTGGCTGCTCTCGCTGCTGGAGGCGGACACCTCCCCGCTGGCGTACGGCTTCTACCAGGCCGTCCTCGGCACCGGCATCGGACTGGTCATGTCCGTCCTCGTGCTCGCCGTGCAGAACTCCGTACGCCCCTCGGACCTCGGCACCGCCACCAGCGCCAACAACTACTTCCGGCAGATCGGCGGCAGCGTGGGCGCGGCGGTCTTCGGCACGCTGTTCGCCGGGCGGCTCTCCGACGCCCTCGGCGTACGCCTGCCCGCCGGCGCGGAGCTGCCCGACCCCGAGTCGATCACCCCGCAGATCGTCCACGCGATGGAACCCGCGCTGCGCGACGCCTACATCCAGGCGTACGTCGACGCGATGCCCCGCATCTTCCTCCACCTCGTGCCGGTGCTCGTGCTCGGCCTGATCCTCGCCTTCTTCCTCAAGGAGAAACCGCTGGTGTCCCACCACAGCCCCGAAGCCGCCGCCGAGACCACGCGGATCCCCGCCGCCCGCGCCGACTTCGGCCGGCCGGCCGTCGGCCACCTCTCCGGGGTCCCGGTCCACGGGAGCGTGCAGCACCCCGACGGCACCACCGTCCCCCGCGCCGCCCTCACCCTCATCGACGTCCAGGGGCAGCAGGTCGGACGCGGGGCCAGCGGCGGGGACGGGCGGTACGCGCTCAGTGTCCCCGGCGCCGGCTCCTACGTCCTGATCGCCGCGGCGGGCGGCCACCAGCCGCAGGCCGTCAGTGTCACCGTGGGCGAGCGGCCCGTCGAGCTGGACGTGGTGCTCGGCGGCGCCGGACGCCTCGCCGGATCCGTCCTCACCCCCGACGGCGCCCCCGTACCCGACGCGGCCGTCACCCTCACCGACGTACGCGGCGAGGTCGTCGCCTCGACCCGCTCCGGGCGCGAGGGCGGCTATGTCATCGGCGACCTGGTCGCCGGCGAGTACACCCTCGCCGCCGGCGCACCCGCCTTCCGCCCCGCCGCCCTCCCGGTCAGCGTGCAGGCCGCCCGCGAGACCCGGCAGGACATCGAGCTGGCGGGCGGAGCCGTCCTGCGCGGCGCCGTCCGGGCCACCGGCGGACGCCCCGTCGAGGACGCCCGGGTCACCCTGCTCGACGCCGCGGGCAATGTGGTGGACACCCTCACGACCGGGCCCGACGGCTCGTTCCGGTTCGTCGACCTGTCGTCCGGCGAGTACACGGTGATCGCCGCCGGATACCCGCCGGTCGCCACCGTCCTCCAGGTCGCGGGCGGCGGCCGTACCGAGCGTGACCTCCAGCTCGGCCACGAGGACCAGGGGGCGTCCGGCCGCCACACCGGCGCGCCGGGCCCATGGGCCGGGTGAGGCTCCCGGGCTCAGCGCACCTTTGCCCCCTCCCGCACCAGCCGCGTCAGCGCCCGCGCTCCCGGGCTCGGACTCCGCGCCGCCGGAAGCACCACCACGCTCTCGTACACCGGCCGGGGCCCGCCCGCCAGGTCCACCGCGACCAGCCGGGCCGCCCCCGGCTTACGGGCGAAGTGGTGCGGCACCACCGCGATCCCCAGCCCCTCCCGCACCAGCTCCAGCAGGCTGTGCACATCGTTGACCTCAAGCCCCACCGTCCGCCGCACCCCCGCCGCCGCGAACGCCTCGTCGGCGGCCCGCCGGGGACCCCGGTCCGGGTGGAAGTCGATGAACGACGCCCCCGGCAGCTCCTCCCACCCCACCTCCGGCCGCCCCGCGAACGCGTGGCCCGCCGCGCACAGCAGCACCATCGGCTCCCGGGCCAGCGGCACCAGCTCCCCGCGCCACTCCGCCGGGCTGACCGTGGCCGCGAACGCCAGATCGAGGCGTCCGCCCGCCACCCCGCCCAGCAGACTGCTGGTGCCCTCCTGCCGCAGCCGCAGTTCCATCTGCGGATGCTCCCGGTGGAACGCCGCCAGCAGCCGTGCCGGGCTCACCCCCGCCTCATCCCTGGCTGGCGCACGGCGACAGCTACGGCACCTCGCCGCGTTGTCGGAACGCCCGGATACATCCCGTATGCGGACGTCCCTCCGCCTTGCGACGCACCGCATCCGAGGCCGCGCGCTGATCCGCCAGGGATGACGGGACAGTCCTTGGGCGATGAATCCGAGCGGAATCTCCTGCTGGACTGATGGATCCATCTGCGGAAGCATCCATCGCCGGAAGCCCGTACATGGCGCGCCGGTCCCGGCGCGCCACCCCGTACCCCTCCCGCGGAGCCCTGTATGTATCTGCCGTCCGCCGACCGCTACTCCGCCATGCCCTACCGGCGCACCGGCCGCAGCGGTCTGCTGCTGCCCGCGCTCTCCCTCGGCCTCTGGCACAACTTCGGAGGGGACCGGGCGCCCGAGGAGCAGAGCCGCATCCTGCGCCGCGCCTTCGACCTCGGCATCACCCACTTCGACCTGGCCAACAACTACGGCCCGCCGCCCGGCTCCGCCGAACTCACCCTGGGCCGCGCCCTGGCGACCGACTTCTCCCGGCTGCGCGACGAGATCGTCATCTCCACCAAGGCCGGCCACCGCATGGGGGACGGGCCGTACGGGGAGTGGGGCTCGCGCAAGTACCTGCGCTCCTCCCTCGACCAGAGCCTGAAGCGCCTCGGCGTCGGTTACGTCGACATCTTCTACTCGCACCGGCCCGACCCCGAGACCCCCCTCGAAGAGACGATGGGCGCGCTCGACACCGCCGTACGGCAGGGCAAGGCGCTGTACGCCGGGCTGTCCAACTACTCCGCCGCGCAGACCCGCGAGGCCGCCGCGATCCTGAAGGATCTCGGCACCCCGCTCCTCATCCACCAGCCCCGCTACTCGATGCTCGACCGCCGGATCGAGGACGACGGGCTGCCGGACGTCCTCGACGAGCTGGGCGCCGGGTCCATCGCCTACTCGCCGCTGGAGCAGGGCATCCTCACCGACCGCTATCTGAGCGGCATCCCGGCCGGCTCCCGGGCGGCGGGCGCGAGCCCCTTCCTGACCCCCGACGCCGTCACCCCGCAGCTGGTGGAGCGACTGCGCGCGCTGGACGCCCTGGCGAAGGAGCGCGGTCAGTCGCTCGCGCAGCTCGCCCTGGCGTGGGTGCTGCGCGGCGGCCGGCTCACCTCCGCCGTGGTCGGCGCGAGCAGCGTCGCCCAGCTGGAGAACAGCGTCGAGGCCGTCTCGAACCTGGAGTTCGGCGAGGACGAGCTGTCCCGGATCGAGGAACTGCTGCGGGACGCGAAGACGGGCTGACGCCGGGTCACGCGTGACCGGAGGTCAGGTGCGCGAGAGCGGTACGGGCGGTGCGGCCGGAAGGACATGGCCGCCCGCCTTGTCCGTGCTCAGGCACAGCGAGCACACCATGGCGTCGTGCGCCCGGCAGGCGGCCAGGTCGGGGCGCTCGAAGGACTGACGGCAGACGTGACAGCCGTGGGTGACCGCGCTCGGGTTGCCCTCGGCGTCCAGCAGCGGCACCGCGATGCCGTCGTCGCTCCGGCGCAGGTAGTACCTGCCCCGGGGTGGCGATGGCCATGACCGGGGTGAGGACGAAGGCGATCACGACGGCGGCGACCGGGGAGCAGGGCTGGAGGGCGTCCCCGAAGGCGTGGAAGTACATCGCGATGGACCGCCCGGAGGCGGCGGTGAACGCGGTCACGCCGACCGGGTTGACCGCGTAGACCATGCCCCGGCGTCCCTCCGCCTTGCGACGCACCGCATCCGACGCCGCGCGCTGATCCGCCAGGGATGACGGGACAGCCCTTGGGCAGCCGCCGTTACCCTCGCGTACGGCCGGTATGACGGGGGAGTTTCGGCGCGCTCAGGGGCGGACCGCTGACGGACCACCGCAGCGACCGCTGACGGACCACCGACGGGACCACCGCAGGGACCACTGGAGGGGCCTTCGGCGGACTGGACCTCTGACGGGCGGCCCCTCCCTGGCCCGCGCCGCTCACGGCGCGTACGGTGTGGCGGCATGAAGATCCTCATCAGCGCGGACATGGAAGGCGCCACCGGAGTGACCTGGCCGGCCGACGTGCTGCCGGGGACTCCGCAGTGGGAGCGCTGCCGGTCGATGTTCACCTCGGACGTGAACGCGGCGGCACTCGGCTTCTACGACGGCGGCGCCGACGAGGTCCTGGTCAACGAGGCCCACTGGTCGATGCGCAACCTGCTGCTGGAGCACATGGACGAACGGGTCCAGATGCTCACCGGAAAGCACAAGTCGCTGTCCATGGTGGAGGGCATCCAGCACGGCGACGTGGACGCGGTGGCCTTCGTCGGCTACCACACCGGAGCCGGCACGGAGGGCGTCCTCGCCCACACCTACCTCGCCAACTCCATCACCGGAGTCTGGCTGAACGGAGTCCGCGCGAGCGAGGGGCTGCTCAACGCGCACGTCGCCGCCGAGTACGGCGTGCCCGTCGTCCTCGTCACCGGCGACGACCTGACCTGCGTGGACGCCGAGGGATACGCCCCCGACGCCCGGAAGGTCGCCGTCAAGGACTATGTCTCCCGGTACGCGGCGGTGTGCCGCACCCCCGCCCGTACCGCCGCCGACATCAGGGCGGCGGCGAAAGAGGCCGGCGCCCTCGCGGGCCGGCGGGAGCCCGTCACCGGAGCCACGTTCACCGTGGAGCTGGAGTTCGACGCCGAACATCTGGCGGCGGCGGCGACCGTCGTCCCCGGCGTGGCGGCGAGCGGCGAAAGGCGCGTCGCGTACACCAGCGCGACGATGTACGAAGGAATTCGCACGTTCAAGGCGGTGACGACGATCGTGTCGGCCGCTGTGGAGGAACAGTATGGCTGAGGCCCCCGACCTGCTCGGACCCGTCGACCCGCTCGGACCCGTTGACCGGCAGGCGCTCGACGAGGCGGTGACGTTCACCTCCGAACTCATCCGCATCGACACCACCAACCGGGGCGGCGGCGACTGCCGGGAGCGTCCGGCCGCCGAATACGTCGCGGAGCGGCTCGCCGACGCCGGAATCGAACCGACGCTGCTGGAGCGGACCCCCGGCCGGACCAACGTGGTCGCCCGGATCCCCGGCACCGACCCGTCGGCCGACGCACTGCTCGTCCACGGCCACCTCGACGTGGTACCCGCCGAGCCGGCCGACTGGATCGTGCACCCCTTCTCCGGCGAGGTGAGCGACGGAGTCGTGTGGGGGCGCGGCGCCGTCGACATGAAGAACATGGACGCGATGGTCCTCGCCGTCGTACGGGGCTGGGCCCGCGAGGGGTTCCGCCCCCGGCGCGACATCGTCATCGCCTACACGGCGGACGAGGAGGACAGCGCCGCCGACGGCTCCGGCTTCCTCGTCGACCGGCACCCCGAGCTGTTCGAGGGCTGCACGGAGGGCATCAGCGAGTCGGGCGCCTTCACCTTCCACGCGGGCGACGGCCTCTCGCTCTACCCGATCGCGGCGGGCGAACGCGGCACCGGCTGGCTGAAGCTGACCGCGGAGGGCCGGGCCGGGCACGGCTCCAAGGTCAACCGGGAGAACGCGGTGAGCTCCCTGGCCGCCGCCGTCGCCCGGATCGGCGCATACGAGTGGCCCATCCGCCTCACCCCGACCGTCCGGGCCGCGATCACCGAGATCGCCGCCCTGCACGGCATCACTCCCGACCTCGACGAACCCGGCTTCGACGTCGCCCAGCTCCTCGGCAAGCTCGGCCCGGCCGCGTCCCTCGTCGAGAACACCATCCGCAACAGCAGCAACCCGACGATGCTGGACGCCGGTTACAAGGTCAACGTCATCCCCGGCCACGCCGCCGCCTTCGTCGACGGACGCATGGTCCCCGGCGGCGACGACGAGTTCCACGAGACCCTGGACCGGCTCACCGGGCCCTCGGTCTCCTGGGAGTTCTACCACCGCGAGACGGCACTGACAGCCCCCCTCGACTCACCGACGTACGCCAAGCTGCGCGCCGCCGTCGAGCGCTACGCCCCGGACGCGCACACCGTCCCGTACTGCATGTCGGGCGGCACCGACGCCAAGCAGTTCTCCCGCCTCGGCATCACCGGATACGGCTTCACCCCGCTGAAGCTGCCCGTCGGCTTCGACTACCAGCGGCTGTTCCACGGCGTCGACGAGCGCGTCCCCGTCGACGCCCTCCACTTCGGCGTCCGCGTCCTCGACCACTACCTGCGCACCGCCTGACCTGCCGACCCGCACCCGGGGGGACCTTCGTGAACACCGTGCCAGCAGCCCCGTACGGAACCTGGCCGTCGCCGATCGACGCGGCACTCGCCGCCTCGCACGACGGCCGCCCCGACCACCTCGGCACCCTCGGGGAGGAGGTGTGGTGGACCGAACCCCGCCCCGCCGAGGGCGGCCGGCGTGCCCTGATGCGCCGCCGCGCCGACGGCACGACCGCCCCCGTGCTGCCCGCCCCCTGGAACGCCCGCAGCCGGGTGATCGAGTACGGCGGACAGCCCTGGGCGGGCACGGTGCGCGAGGACGGCGAACTCCTCGTGGTGTTCGTCCACTTCACCGACCAGCGGCTGTACGCCTACGCGCCCGACGGCCCGGACGAGCCCTGGCCGCTCACCCCCGTCTCGGACGTCGGTGGCGGGCTGCGCTGGGCGGACCCGCAGCTGTGCCCGGAGCGTGGGGCGGCGGGCGAAGTCTGGTGCGTACTGGAGGAGTTCACCGGACCCGCACCCACCGACGTGCGGCGCGTCGTCGCCGCCGTGCCGCTGGACGGCTCGGCGGCCGACGACCGCTCGGCGGTCCGTGAACTCTCCGACGACCGGCACCGGTTCGTCACCGGCCCCCGGATCTCCCACGACGGCCGGCGGGCGGCCTGGATCGCCTGGGACCACCCCCGGATGCCGTGGGACGGCACGGTGGTCATGCTGGCGGACATCACCGCAGCGGGCGAACTCACGGGCGCACGGCCCCTCGTCGGCGGCCTCGACGAAGCGGTCTGTCAGGTGGAGTGGGACCGTGACGGCAGCCTGCTGTTCGTCTCCGACCCCGCCGGCTGGTGGGAGATCCAGCGCATCCGCCCCGACGCCGTCGGGGGCGGCACGGTCTCCGGCAGCCGTCTCCTGCCGCCCCGGGGCGAGGAGTTCGGCGGACCGCTGTGGAAGATCGGGCTGCGCTGGTTCCACCCGCTGGAGAACGGGCTGATCGCCGTCCTGCACGGCAGGGGCGGCATGCGGCTCGGCATCCTCGACCCGGAAACCGGCGAACTCGCCGACGTACCGGGCCCCTGGACCGCCTGGGCCGACACGCTCGCCGTCCATGGCAGCCGGGTCGTCGGCATCGCGGCGAGCCCCCGCAGCGGCCCCGAGATCGTCGAGCTGGACACCGCGACCGGGCACACCCGCACCATCGGCGCACCCCACCACGACGCGGTCGACCCCGCGTACTACCCGGTGCCCGAGGACCGCACCTTCACCGGCTCCGACGGCCGTGAGATCCACGCCCACATCTACCCGCCGCACAGTCCCGACCGCACCGGCCCCGAGGGCGAGAAGCCCCCGTACGTCGTCCGGGCGCACGGCGGGCCCACCGGCCACACCCCGCTCGTCCTCGACCTGGAGATCGCCTACTTCACCTCGCGCGGCATCGGCGTGGCCGACGTCAACTACGGCGGCTCCACCGGCTACGGCCGCGACTACCGGGAACGGCTGCGCGGCCAGTGGGGCGTGGTCGACGTGGCCGACTGCGCGGCCGTCGCCTCGGCCCTGGTCGAGGAGGGCGCCGCCGACCGGGACAGGCTCGCGATCCGGGGCGGCAGCGCGGGCGGCTGGACCGCCGCCGCCTCGCTGACCTCCACCGGCCTCTACGCCTGCGGGACGATCCTCTACCCGATCCTGGATCTCGAAGGGTGGGCCGCGGACGAGACCCACGACTTCGAGTCGCGGTATCTGGAGTCCCTCGTCGGTCCGTTCGCCGAGGTGCCCGAGCGCTACCGCGAACGCTCCCCGATCCACCGCACCGACCGGCTGAGCACGCCGTTCGTGCTGCTCCAGGGCCTGGACGACGTGATCTGCCCGCCCGCCCAGTGCGAGCGGTTCCTCGCCGCCCTCGCCGGCCGGGGCATCGCCCACGCCTACATCGCCTTCGAGGGGGAGGGCCACGGCTTCCGGCGCGCGGAGACACTGGTCCAGGCGCTGGAGGCCGAACTCTCCCTCTACGCGCAGACGTTCGGTATCGACCGCCCCGACGTGCCGCCCCTGGAGCTGACGACGTGACCCGGGAGCAGCACGGCCGGGCGACCCCCCTCGCCCGGCCGCCACGGCTGCGCCCCGGCTCCCGGGTCGCCGTCGTCGCGCCCAGCGGTCCCGTGCCCGCCGACCGACTGGAGGAGGGCCTGGCCGTCCTGCGCGACTGGGGTCTCGAACCCGTCGTCGGCCCGCATGTCCAGGACACCCACCCGGCGTTGGACTATCTCGCCGGGGCGGACGCGGACCGTGCGGCGGACCTTCAGGAGGCGTGGTGCGATCCGTCCGTGGACGCCGTGCTGTGCGCCCGGGGAGGATACGGCGCGCACCGGATGGTCGACCTGGTCGACTGGGCGGCGATCCGGACCGCCGGGCCCAAGGCGTTCGTCGGCTACAGCGACATCACGGTCCTGCACGAGGCGTTCGCCCGGCGGGCCGGGTTCTCGACCCTGCACGGGCCGATGGTCGCCACCGAGACGTTCCTGACGGACGCGGCGACCCGTGAGCACCTGCGCGCCACGCTCTTCGCACCGGAGACCGTCCGCACCCTCGGCCTCGAATCAGCCGGGACCCTGGTCCCCGGCCGGGCGCGGGGCGTCCTGTACGGGGGGTGCGTCAGCCTGCTCGCCGACGACGCCGGCACCCCGGGCGGCCGGACCCGCACCCGCAGCGGACTGCTGGTGATCGAGGACACGGGGGAGAAGCCCTACCGGCTCGACGGCAACCTCACCCGGCTCCTGCGGTCCGGAGCCCTGGACGGAGTCGCCGGGGTGGCCTGCGGCTCCTGGCGGGAGTGCGGACCGTACGAGAAGATCCGCTCCGTGCTCGCCGACCGGCTGGGCCCGCTGGGCATACCCGTGGTCGAGGAGCTGGGCTTCGGGCACAGCGCGACCGCGCTGACGATTCCGCTGGGCTTGCCCGCGGTGCTCGACGCACCGGCGGACGGCGGGCGTTGCACGCTGACCGTCGAGGCGCCGGCCCTGCGCTGAGCCTCTCCTCGGCCGCCCCGAGCCGTATCGGTACTCGCCCATGCCCGTGCCCGTACCGGTACCCGTACCCGTACTCGTGCCCGTATCGCTTCCGAACGCCCGTGCCGCTGTCCGTGCGGGCATCCGGAAGTGTGCATTCGCGCGCGGAACGTGAACATCCGTCAAGAACCGCTGACCGATACGTTGACACGGCTATGAGCTGTGTCACAGCATGGGCGCGGCCAATACTTACCGGTCGGTAAGGTGTCCTCGGTGTGGAGGTCCTCGTGTCAGGTGCTGTTTCCAGAGTGCGCGGCCCGCTCGTCGCGGTCGCCGGGGCGGCCCTCGTCGCCCCCCTCGTCCTCGCCGGTCCGGCCCACGCCGAGGCCGAACCGTACACCGTCACTCCGCTGACGTTCACCGTCGAGGCGGGCGGCCGCACCTGCGCGGTGGACGCCGATCTCTACCGGCCCGCCGGGGTCGACGCGGACCGCCCCGCCCCCGCCGTCCTCGCCACCAACGGCTTCGGCGGCAGCAAGTCCGACGGCTCCACCGACGTCATCGGCAAGGCCTTCGCCGAGCGCGGCTACGTCGGGCTCGTCTACTCGGGCCTCGGCTTCGGCGAGTCCGGCTGCCTGATCACCCTCGACGACCCCGCCATCGACGGCAGGGCCGCGACTGAACTCCTCGACTTCCTCGGGGGAGTTCGCGCGGCCGACGACGGGACCAAGGCCGACTACGTCACCCAGGACGCCGACGGCGACCCGCGCGTGGGCATGATCGGCGGCTCCTACGGCGGGGCGATCCAACTGGCGACCGCCGCCGTCGACCCCCGCGTCGACGCCCTCGTCCCGCTGATCACCTGGAACGACCTCGGCTACGCACTGGCCCCCAACAACACCGGGGCGCGCACCGGCGTCACCTCCGACACCCCCGGCGTCTTCAAGTGGCAGTGGACCAACGGCTTCTACCTGATCGGCGAAGGCCAGCCGCTCCTCAACCCGAGCCCGGACCCGTCCCGCATCAACCGGCTGGACTGCCTGCACTTCGCCACCCGCGCCTGCGAGATCATCCGGCTGCTCAACTCCGGCCGCTACCCCGCCGCCCAGGCCGAGGAGATGCTCGCCTACGCGCGCAGCGTCTCGCCCGTCTCCTACCTCGACCGGGTCAAGGCCCCCACTCTGATCGTCCAGGGCCAGGCCGACAGCCTGTTCAACCTCAACGAGGCCACCGCCACGTACCGGACGCTCAAGGCGCAGGGCACCGAGACGAAGATGATCTGGCAGTCCTGGGGGCACAGCGGCGGCCAGGTCCCCGGCGAACTCGACCTGAGCCAGGGCAATCTGGAGACCAGCCACGTCGGACAGCGGGTCCTGGCCTGGTTCGACCGCTACCTCCAGAAGAAGACGGACACCGACACCGGACCAGCCTTCTCCTACTACCGCGACTGGCGGAGCGGCTACGGCACCGCCGCCGACGTTCCCGCCCTCTCGCGGTCCCTGTATCTCTCCGGCGACGGCAAACTCGTCGACAACCGGGCGAAGGTGGCACGCGGCAGCCGCCAGTACACCAACTGGCTCGTGCCCACCAGCCACTCCGAGAGCTCCATCGCCCCGCTGATCGGGCTGCCCGACCCCAAGCCGTACGACACCAAGGGCACCTACCTCGGCTGGCGCAGCGAACCCCTCACCGCGCCCCTCGACGTCGTCGGCGCACCGAAGGCCACCCTGAAGGTCGTCTCCCCGAAGGCGGAACGGGTCCAGAACAGCGGCGACGCCTCGGACAAGCTCGTCCTGTTCGCCAAGGTCTACGACGTCGCGCCCGACGGCAGCCGAACGCTGGTGAACCGGCTCGTCTCCCCGGTCCGGGTCCCCGACGTCACCCGGCCCTTCACGGTGGAGCTGCCCGGCATCGTCCACCGGTACGAAACGGGGCACCGCCTGGAGTTCGTGATCGCCGCCAGCGACACCGCGTACTTCGGCAACCGGGGCATCAAGCCCGTCACCGTCGTCCACGCCCCCCAGGACACCGGCGTACTGGAGCTCCCGGTGGTCCCGGCCGGCTGACGCCCGGCGCCCCCGTTCACCCGAACGGCCGTACAGCACCGCCCCCCGAGCCCGGCAGCCGGACATGCTGGGACTCCGGGGGGCGGCCGCGCGCACGACGGCGGGCCGGACGGGCGAAGAGCGAGCGGAAGGCCGGACCATGAGCCCCAAGGATGTACCGAGCGGTACCGCGCGCGCCAAGGGGTGGCTCACTCCGGGGCGCATCGTGGTCGGAGTGCTGGTCGTGCTCGTCATCGTGTTCATCTGCGTGAACACGAACAAGGTCACCATCCGGGTGCTGATCCCCGAAGTGACGATGCCCCTCTGGTTCGCCCTGCTGGCCATGTTCCTGATCGGCCTGGGCTGCGGCGGCTACCTTTTCCGCCGCCGGGGGAAGTGAGGTCCTGGAGGCCATGGCGGGCCGCCGGCACTCCGGGCGGCCGGTCAGACGGTGACGTTGCGGTCCACGTACTCGAAGACCGAGCCGTCCGGGTGCAGCGCGATGAGGTTCCGGCCCGCCGGGGTCGGCACCGGTCCCGCGATGACTCGCGCACCCGCCCGGGTCAGCGCCGCGTTCGCCTCGTCGACGTCCTTGACGGCGATGGTCGCGCCCACCTTGCGCAGCACCTCCAGCTCCGACTCCGGCCCGCTCATCAACAGGAAGCAGCCGATCGCGGCCACCGACACCCCACCGCGCTCGAAGCGCAGGGCCGACGTGCCCGTCAGCCCCTCGTAGAAGGCCACCGAGGCCTCCAGGTCGTCGACGCAGATACGCAGCGTGGTTCCGAGGATCTCCATGCGTACGAGGGTAGTTGGCGGCCGCGACCGGTGTGATCGATTCCGGGCGGGCCGGATCCGCTCTTCCCGTCCGGGCCTTCCCGCCCGTGCCTCTCCTGCCCGTGCCGTACGCCTGCCGTGCCCTACGCCTCAGGCCCTCTTGGCCTCACGCCCGGCACAGCACCTCGCCGTGCGGGACCATGAACCACCCGTCGCCCTCCTCGCCCCAGGAGCGCCACGCCCCGGCGATGGCCGTGAGCTGCTCGGTGCTCGCATGGCCGCCCCGTACGGCCAGTTCTGCGTAGACCGAGTCCGTCGTACGGTCCGCCCACAGGCCGCTCCACCAGGCGCGGCTCTCCGGGGTGGCGAAACACCAGGCGGCCGCGGTCGGGGTGATGTCGGTGAACCCGGCCCGCCGCGCCCACGACAGGAGCCTGCGGCCGGCGTCGGGCTCGCCGCCGTTGCCGCGGGCCACCCTGCCGTACACGTCCAGCCATGTGCCGAGACCGGGGACCTCCGGATACCAGGTCATCGCCGTGTAGTCGCTGTCGCGCGCCGCGACCACACCACCGGGGCGGCAGACGCGCCGCATCTCGCGCAGCGCCTGGACCGGGTCGCCCACGTGCTGGAGCACCTGGTGGGCGTGGACCACGTCGAACGAGTCGTCGGGGAAATCCAGGGCGTGGACGTCGGCCACCGCGAACTCGACGTTGTCCAGGCCCCGTTCGGCCGCCACCGCAGCGGCCTGGGCGAGGATGTCGGTGGTGGTGTCCACCGCGGTGACCCGGCCCGGCGCGACCAGTGCGGCCAGATCGGCGGTGATGGTTCCGGGGCCGCAGCCGACGTCCAGCACAGCCAGGCCGGGGCGGAGTTCGTCGAGGAGATACGCCGCCGAGTTGGCGGCGGTCCGCCAGCGGTGCGAGCGCAGGACCGACTCGTGGTGGCCGTGCGTGTACACGGCAGTCTCCTTCGGCATGGCGGTGCGTCCTCTCCCGAAAACCTCGCGCCGACGGGCGCGGCGACAGGAACCACCGTACGTCGATATGTCGGATGGCGAGATCGAAGTCTTGCAATGTGGACGCCCGTCACGGTCACGGTCACCGCCGGTAGGTGCGGTGCAGTGCGCGCTCCGGCCCGTACTGCACCGCCATGACGAGGTCCATCCCTATTGGGCGGGCGGGCCGCCCGGAACCTCCGTATAAAGAAGCCAGAGGAAGCGGACGTGGAACCGGAGCCGGACCAGGACCCGGGGCCGACGACGACCGGCCGACGAGCCGGAGGCGTGGAGACGTCGGAGAGACGCCGGAAGCGCCCGATACGCGGAGCGACGAGCGGCGGAGGAGGGCCGGATGCACGGGACCGAGGACACCGGCCCGCTCGGCGCGCACGAACGGCCCGAGGCGCGTGGCGGCGACGAACGGGCCGACGCGCCGCGCCACGCCACCGAAGCCGTCCCGGGCGGCGCCTCGCGCCCGTCCGGCCGACGACCACCGCCCACGCACGAGGTCCACGCGCCCACGCACGAGGATCACGGCCCCGTCCGCTACGGGCCACCCGCCCCCGACCCCGGCCTCCCGGTCCTCCCCGAACTGGCCGCCGTCCTCGCCGCCGCCTCCGCCCGGACCCGTCCGGAGCCTCCCGGAGGGGGCCCGCTCCTGCGCGAGGCGGCCCGCGGCTACTGGGACCGGCGCGGACTGCACGGCACGGCGGGGAGCATCGCCGCCGCCCCCGGCGCCCAGCCGCTCCTCCTGGCCCTGATCGGCGCGCACGGCGGTGACGTCCTCATGCCGCGCCCCTGCCCGGCCACCTGGATGCCGCAGGCCCGGCTGCTGGGCCGGCCCGCCTACCATGTGCCGACCCCGGCCGAGTGCGGCGGCGTGCCCGACCCGTACGCCCTGCTGGAGACCGTCCGCCGGGTCCGTGCGGAGGGCGGCAGGCCGAAGCTGCTGCTGCTGTCCGTCGTGGACGACCCCACGGCCACCGTCGCCCCGCCCGAGCTGGTTCGCGAGGCCTGCGAGGCGGCGGTCGGCGAAGGGCTGCACATCATCAGCGACGAGACCTGGCGCGACACCGTGCACCGGCCCCGCGACACCGTCCTGCTCAGCCCCGCCGAGATGTGCCCGGACGACGTCACGGTGATCGGTGACCTGGCCGGAGCCCTCACGCCCGCCGCCTGGCCGGTCGCCGTCGCCCGTTTCCCGGACACCGCCCGCGCCGCCGTCCGGCACGCCCGCACCCTGGACATCCTCACCGCACTCGGCGCCCTCGTCGCCGGACCCCTCGCCCACGCGGCCGCGCACGCCCTGGGGGAGCCGGAGTCCGTACGCGACCGGACCCGGCGGGCCGCGGCGCTCCACTGCGAGGTCGCCGCCGCCGCCCACCGCGCGGTACTCGGCTCCGGCGCGCTGGCCCGCCCCCCGCAGGCGGGCCGCCACCTCTACGCCGACCTCGGCCCGCTGCGCGGCCGGCTGGCGGAGCTGGGCGTGACGGACTCCATGGAGCTGGAGGAGTACCTCACCGACCGGCTCGGCGCACCGGCCCCGGGCGGGCACCGCTTCGGGGACGAGCTGGGCGCCCTGCGCGTACGCCTGGGCACCGGTCCGCTGCTGGGCGCCACGCCGCAGCAGCAGACGGAGTCCCTCACCGCCGCGAAGCCCCTGGAGCTCGCACACGTCGCGCAGGCGCTGGACAGCTTCGCGGCGGTCTTCGGCGCGCCGCGCTGAACGCGGCCGGCAAACGGGAAGGCTGAGAGCCCGGGAAGGCTGAGAGCCCCGGGAAGTCAGAGAGATCTGGGAGGAAGCGCGAGACCCGGGGGGAGAGAGGTCTACGAGACCCACGGCCGCCCCGGGCCGGAAGCGAAACGTTCACCCCGTCGCGCGGCCCGCCCCCCGGCCGAACCGTGACCGCAGCCGGCGCCACACCGCCGGAGCCCCGCTGATCAGCAGTGTCAGGGCCACCGCCGCGACCACCCCCTGCCACGGCTCCGGGAACAGCGAGCCGCCCAGGATCCCGATCAACTGGTACGTCGCCGCCCAGGCCAGACACGCCGGAACGTCGCCCCGGGCGAACCGCCGCAACGGCATCCGGCCCAGCAGACACGCCAGCATCACCGGTATCCGCCCGGCCGGCACCAGACGGGACAGCACCAGCACGGTCCCGCCGCGCTCGTCCAGCTTCGCCTGCGCCTGGGCCAGCCGTTCCGGGGCGGCCCGGCGGGTGATCGCCTCCAGCCACTTCGAGCCGTTCTTCGATCTCAACCCGCGCTGACCCAGCCAGTACAGACAGATGTCCCCGAGGAACGCGGCGGCCGACGCCACCAGGAACACGAAGAGGAGGGCGAGCGGAGAGGTCTGATGGAAAGCCACCACCGCCGCCGAACTCACCAGCGCCCCCGTCGGCACCACGGGCACCAAGGACCCCAGCGCCACCAGCGTGAACAGCGTCGGATAGCCGACCGCCTGCTGGGTCGACTCGGGCGGCAGCTCCCGCACCACCTGCTGGATCTCGTGGATCACCGGCCGGCCTCCGGCCTGACCCGTTCGCCGTGCCCCAGCACATGGACCGTCACCTCGGGCGCCCGCTTCGCCGCGTGCCGTACGAACTCGTCGCCCGGCGCGTGGAACTCGTGCGGACGCACCCCGTCCAGACCGATCGGCCAGTACGTGCCGTAGTGCACCGGCACCGCCGAACGCGGTGCGAGACGGGTCAGGGCCTCGGCGGCGCGGGCCGGGTCCAGATGGCTGTGCCCCAGGTAGGGCCCCCAGCCGCCCACCGGCAGCAGCGCCACGTCCACCGGCCCCACCGCGTCGGCCATCCCGTCGAAGAGCCCGGTGTCCCCGGCGAAGTACGTCCGGGCCTCGCCCTCGACCACATAGCCGAGCGCGGGCGCGCGGTGCGGCCCGACCGGCAGCCGCCGCCCGTCGTGCAGCGCGGGGACCGCCCGCACCCGCACCTCACCGACCCGCACGGTCTCGCCCGGCCTCACCTCGGTGATGTGCAGCCGGTGCATCCGCCGCAGCATCCGCAGCCCCGGCACGGCCGCCACCGCGCCGCTCGGCACGATCAGCCGGCTGCCGGGAGCGAGCCGGGCCAGCGACGGCAGATGCAGATGGTCGGAGTGCAGATGGGAGATCAGCACCACCTCGGCGACCGCGGCCTGCGGCGGCGGCACCTCGCCCCGGCGGCGGCGCAGATGCGCGAAGCGCCGTACGAACAGCGGGTCGGTCAGCACCCGCACCCCCGAGTCCTCGATCGTGCAGGTGGCATGACCCCACCAGGTGACCTCCACCGGCACGTCCGGCTCCCTCCTTCGATCCCTGCTCGATCCCTGCCGGATCCCCGCGACCTCGTGTCCCGGCACGGCCCGCGCGGCCCGCGCCCGGGTGCGCTGCCGGTACGAGCCTATGCGCCCCCCGTACCGTCCCGCCGCCCCCTGGCCGGTCGGCCGAAGCCGCTGACCGGGACCGGCGCTGTGAAAAGCTGAAGGGCGGGCCCCGGACGGCCGGGCCCGGGGGCGGAGAGGGCGTGAGGTGGACCGGCGTGGGTGACGGGAAGTGGCGTACGGCGGGCAGAGCCCTGATGCGGGTGATCGCGGTCTGGGCGGTGTCCACCCTCACCATGCTCGCGCTCGCCGGCATCCTGCCCGACTTCCAGCTCCAGTCCGACGACGGCGACACCATCACCAGGACCGCCTTCACCGCCGCCTGGGGCGCGGGCGCGTTCGGCCTGCTCTCCGCACTGGTCTGGCCCGTTCTCGTACGGTCCCTGCTCATCGTGCCCGCGCTCGTCCTCGGCGCGCTGGTCTTCTTCCTCAACGGCTCGCTGCTGCTGATAGCGCTGCGCCTCATCCCGGACGGGCGCGGGGACGCCGCGCCGGAGACCGCGGTCGTCGTCGCCGCGGTGATGTCCGCCGTCGCCTCCGCCACCTCCACCGCCCTCGCCGTCCGCGACGACGAGGCCTACCGCCGCAGGCTGTCCCGGCTCGCCGACCGGCGCCGCAGACGCGGCCGCTCCCCGGGCCCGCCGGAACCCGGCCGCGACGGACCGCCCGGCACCGTCTTTCTCCAGCTCGACGGCGTCGGCCACGACGTCCTGGTGAAGGCCGCCGACGACGGGCTCATGCCGACCGTCGCCGGCTGGCTCGCCGACCCCTCCGGACACCGCCTCACCCCCTGGCGCACCGACTGGTCCAGCCAGACCGGCGCCAGCCAGCTCGGCATCCTGCACGGCAGCAACCACGACGTGCCCGCGTTCCGCTGGTACGAGAAGGAGACCCGTACGGTCATGGTCTCCAGCCGTCCGGCGAGCGCACTCGAAATGCAGCGCCGGGCCATCGAGCGCACCCGCGACGGAGGTCTGCTCACCGTCGACGGGGCAAGCCGGGGCAACCTCTTCAGCGGCGGCGCCGGACAGCTGGCCCTGGTGCTCTCCATGGCCGCCCGGCGCGGCAAGGGCCGCCGCTCCCGCGCCGGATACTTCGCCTACTTCTCCGACCCGGCCAACGCCACCCGCACCGCTCTCTCCTTCGTCGCCGAGATCCTCCGCGAGATCGGCCAGTCGACCCGGGCCCGCGCCCGGAAGGTCACCCCGCGGATCAAGCGCGGCGGGCTCTACCCCTTCATCCGCGCCTTCGCCACCGTCGTGGAGCGCGATGTGGTCGCCGCCGCCGTCCTCGGCGACATGTTCGCCGGACGCACCGTCGTCTACGCCGACCTCGTCGCCTACGACGAGGTCGCCCACCACTCGGGCCCGCGCAGCCGCGACGCGGAGAAGGTCCTCGTACGCCTCGACCGTTCCCTAGCCCTGATCGCGAAGATCGCCGACCACACCCCGCGCAGCTACCGGATCGTGCTCCTGTCCGACCACGGCCAGAGCCCCGGGGAGACGTTCGCGGGGGAGTACGGGCTCACGCTCAAGGACCTCGTACGGGCGGGCTGCGGGCTGCCCGTGCCACGCCGGGCCCAGCGCACCCGCAGCGCGTCCGAGGCCCGCGACGCGGTGCGGATCGCGCTGCACCGCCCCGTCGAGGGGCAGGAGGCCGAGCACCCGGCCAAGCTCTCCGACCCGATCGTGCTGGCCTCCGGCAACCTCGGGCTGATCTCCTTCCCCGACATCGAGGGCCGGGCCTCCCGCGGACAGATCGAGCGCCGCCACCCGGCGCTGCTCTCCACGCTCGCCAACCACCCGGGAATCGGCTTCCTCCTCGTCCGCGGGGAGCACGGCTCGGTGGTGCTCGGGCCCGGCGGGGCGGAAGTCCCCGTCGCCGAACTGACGGACGGCGGGGGACCGCTCGCGGTCTTCGGCGTCGGGGCGGCCGCCGCCGTACGGCGCACCGACATCTTCCCGCACGTCGCCGACATCATGGTCAACTCCATGTACGACCCTGACACCGGGACCGTGCACGCCTTCGAGGAGCAGATCGGTTCGCACGGCGGCCTCGGCGGTGAACAGTCCCGGCCGTTCCTGCTCTGGCCGCGCGGGCTGACGGACCCGCTCGACATCGTGGCCGCCGAGACCGCGGAGGGTGCGCCCGCGCCGCCGGGCGGCGGGCTGGTGGGCGCCGAGGCGGTGCACCGGGTGCTGACCCGCTGGCTCCAGGAGTCCTCCGGCCCGCAAGTACCGGTCCGGGCCGAGGGCTTCGCCGGGGCCGATCGGGCGGACGAGCCGCTTCCCGGAGAGGCTCCGGCGCCGGGCGCGCCGTTTCCGGGAGAGGCTCCCGTGCCGGGCGCGCCGTTCCCGGGAGAAACGCCGGTGCCGGACGCGCCTGGAGCGACGGCCTGAGTGAGGTCACCTCTCCGGGACGTCGCCCGTACGGGGGCGCCCCGCCGGCGGCGAGGGTGTACTCGCCGGCTCAGGCCGACTCTCCCGCCGTACCGGCGTAGACGGGAAGAGCACGGAGGGCGAGGGGAGAGATCAGGGGCGCTGTCAGTGGTGGGCGGAAGAATGGTGGTCATGACGAACTCAGCTGCTGTGCTCGCCGATGCCGCCGCCTATGCCGCCGCGGTGGAAGAGGCATCCCTCGCCGCCGCCGCGTACTACGCCACGGGCGAGAGCGCGCTGGACGACGACGCCTACGACCGGCTGGCGCGGGGGATAGCGGCCTACGAGGCGGACCATCCGGAGGAGGTGCTCGCCGCGTCGCCGACAGGCAAGGTCGCGGGCGGGGCCGCCGTCGGCGATGTGCCGCACACGGTGCCCATGCTGTCGCTGGACAACGTGTTCTCGGCCGAGCAGTTCGCGACCTGGACCGCGTCGCTGGAGCGGCGGATCGGCCGACCCGTGACCGCGTGGAGCGTCGAGCCGAAGCTCGACGGACTGGCGGTCGCCGCGCGCTATCGGGACGGCCGGTTCGAACGCCTCATCACCCGGGGCGACGGCACGGCGGGCGAGGACGTCTCGCACGCTGCCGGTGCCGTCGTCGGACTGCCGGAGCGGCTGGCCGCCCCGGTCACCATCGAGGTGCGCGGCGAGATCCTCATGACGAACGAGCAGTTCGAACAGGGCAACGCGATCCGCACGGAGCACGGCGGCGCCCCCTTCGCCAACCCGCGCAACGGGGCGGCGGGCACCCTCCGCGCCAAGGACCGCGCCTACCGGGTGGAGACCACGTTCTTCGCCTACGGCGCACTGCCGCTGCCCGATTCGGGGGAGCTCGCCGAGACCCTCGCCGAACTGCCCCACAGCGAGGTCCTGGCGTACGTCGCCGGCCTCGGCGTGCACACGGCAGCGGGCACCGACGTGGCGCCGCTCCGGGCCACCACGGTCGAGGAGGTCCAGGCGCGGGTGGCCGAGACGGCTTCCCTGCGTGCCTCGCTGCCGTTCGGTATCGACGGCATCGTGATCAAGGCCGACCTGGCGGCCGATCAGCGCGAGGCCGGCTCCGGCACCCGCGCGCCCCGCTGGGCCGTCGCCCACAAGCTGCCCGCCGTGGAGAAGATCACCCGCCTGCTGGCCGTCGAGTGGAATGTCGGCCGCACGGGCATCATCGCGCCGCGCGCCGTCCTGGAGCCCGTGGAGATAGACGGCTCCACCGTCGGTTACGCCACCCTGCACAACCCGGCCGACATCACCCGCCGCGACCTGCGGCTGGGGGACCAGGTCATGGTCTACAAGGCGGGGGACATCATCCCGCGCATCGAGGCCCCCGTCGTGCACCTGCGCACCGGCGAGGAGACGCCCATCGCCTTCCCCGAGAGCTGCCCGCAGTGCGGCTCCGCCATCGACACGAGCGAGCAGCGCTGGCGCTGCACCCGGGGCCGAGACTGCCGTTTGGTCGCCTCCGTGTCGTACGCGGCGGGGCGCGATCAGCTCGACATCGAGGGCCTCGGCTCCACGCGGGTCGTCCAGCTCGTCGACGCGGGCCTGGTCGCGGACTATGTGGACCTGTTCACCCTGGAGCGCGAGCAGTTGATCACCCTCGACCGGATGGGCGAGACCTCTGCAACTACTGCCTTTAGTTGACACATACTGAGGCTAGTTGTTACTGAGGCTGAACTCGTAGTGTCGTAGGGGGTGACGGCTGGCCGGTGGCTGCGGTATCACCGGAGTCATGCGGTATCCACAAGGGGGCGGGCTGACCGCCGAACGGCAGCAGTTCCGCGAAGAGTTACGGCTCCAGGCGGCCGAGCGGTTCGCCCGGGGCGAGGGCAGTACCGCGATCGCCAGAGATCTGCGGGTCAGTGTCCGCTCGGTCCAGCGATGGCGTCATGCGTGGGCCGAGG